>JBARYG010000035.1:0-2721 GCA_049647745.1 Mesorhizobium sp. | reverse complement strand
GACATGGCGCGCGGCGAGGTCGTGCTGCGGGCCGGCACGGTGATCGGCGCGCGCGAGATCGGCATGCTGGCCGCCTGCGGAACCGCGCGGGTGACGGTGGCCCGCAAGCTGCGTGTCGCCGTGCTTTCCACCGGCGACGAACTGGTACAGCCGGGCGAGCCGCTGCGGCCGGCCGGCATCTACGACGCCAACGGGCCGATCGTCAGCGCGGCTGTGACCGAAAACGGCGGCGAGGCCGATTTTCTCGGCGCGTTTCCCGACGACGAGGCAAAGCTTGAGCAGGCGATGCGCGAAGCGCTCGCTTCCCATGACGTGCTGGTCCTGTCCGGTGGCACCTCCAAGGGGGCCGGAGACGTCAGCTATCGCATCATCGGCCGGCTCGGAAAGCCGGGCATCATCGCCCATGGCGTCGCCCTCAAGCCCGGAAAGCCGCTTTGCCTGGCGGTATGCGACGGCAAGCCGGTGATCATCCTGCCGGGGTTCCCGACCTCGGCCATGTTCACCTTCCACGATATGGTGGTGCCCGTCCTGCGGCGCATGGCGGGGCTGCCGCCGCGCGTCGATGCGCAGGTGAGCGCGCGGCTTCCCTTGCGCGTCGCGTCCGAACTGGGGCGCACCGAATTCGTCATGGTCTCGCTGGTGCAGGGGCGCGACGGGCTTGCGGCCTACGCCACCGGCAAGGGCTCGGGCGCCATCACCTCCTTCACCCAGGCCGACGGCTTCGTCCGCATCGAGGCGCTGGCCGATCACCTGCCGGCGGGTGCCCAGGTGCCGGTGACGCTGTTCACGCCGCAGGTGCGCGTGCCCGACCTCGTCGTCATCGGCAGCCACTGCACCGGCCTCGACCTCGTCATCAGCGAACTTTCGCGCCAGGGGGTGTCGGTGCGCTCGCTGGCCGTGGGCAGCCTGGGCGGGCTTGCCGCCGCCAAACGCGGCGAGTGCGACCTTGCGCCGATCCACCTGCTCGATCCGGCCACGCAGGTCTACAACGCGCCGTTCCTCAGCGACGGCATCGAACTCGTGCCGGGCTGGCGGCGCATGCAGGGCCTTGTCTTCCGTCCCGGCGACACGCGCTTCGAAGGCCGCAGCGTGGAGGAAGCGGTAGAGGCGGCGCTGGCCGATCCCGAATGCATGATGGTCAACCGCAACCAGGGTGCCGGCACGCGCATCCTGATTGATCAGTTGCTCGGGGGCGCGCGGCCGGACGGCTACTGGAACCAGCCGCGCTCGCACAACGGCGTCGCCGCAGCCGTCATCCAGAAGCGCGCCGACTGGGGTGTCACCATCGCGCCGGTGGCGCGCGCGGCCGGGCTCGGCTTCATACCGCTGACACAGGAACATTATGATTTCGCGCTGGTGTCGGAGCGCAGGGAGCGGCCGGCGGTGCAGGCTTTCCTCGCCACCCTGCGCTCGCCCGGCGTGAGGCAGGCGCTGGAACGGGGGGGATTCAGCCGACCCGCCTGACGATTCCGGCCCGAAATCCATACCGGCGACGGATAAACGTCCCTGATCGACAAGAAGTAACGCCGCGACAGCATGACATGGTTGCACAATGGCCCCTGATGGTCGCATGTTTACGCAAATGCACCGTAGGTCGTGCAGAGAATAGATCGTGCCTCATAACCGACATCTTTGGCCGAGCGAGGTATCGTTAAAGGAAATGGGCGTTTCGCTCGGGGAGATCGGGAAATGACGATGCAGGAAAGGCGGCGGAAGGATCGCGGCCCCAAGGGGCGGCCTCTGGACGACGCCGCGCTTGGCGAGGTTCGCGCACTGTTGGGGGCGCGGGAGCTACGGCGCGACCTTCTGATCGAATTCCTGCATCTGATCCAGGACGAATATGGCTGCCTTTCCGCTGCCCATCTCAGGGCGCTGGCGCATGAGATGCGGCTGGCGCAGGCCGAAGTTTATGAAGTGGCGACCTTCTACGACCATTTCGACGTGGTGAAGGAAGGCGAGACGCCGCCGCCGGCGCTGACCATCCGGGTCTGCGATTCGATAAGCTGCATGCTGGCGGGCGCCGAAACGCTGGTCGCCGCGTTGCAGAAGGGGGTGGACCGATCCGCCGTGCGTGTCGTGCGCGCGCCCTGCATGGGCCGCTGCGCGGGCGCGCCGGCTGCCCGCATCGGCGATCACGAGGTCGACCATGCGACGGCGGACGGCCTTCTCGAAATGGCGAAGAAGGGCGACACCGGGGTTGTGGTGCCGGCCTACACCGGCCTTGCCGCCTATCGTGCCGATGGCGGCTATCAATTGCTCGAAAAGGTGCGCAAGGGCGAAGTCACCGCCGATGCGCTGATGGAGACGATGCAGAACGCCGGCCTGCGCGGGCTTGGCGGCGCCGGCTTCCCGTCCGGCAAGAAATGGCAGTTCGTGCGCTCCTATCCCGGACCCCGGCTGATGTCGATCAACGGCGACGAAGGCGAACCGGGCACCTTCAAGGACCGCGTCTATCTGGAACGCGACCCGCACCGCACGCTGGAAGGCGCGCTGATCGCCGCGCACGCGGTCGAGGCGGAACGCATCTATTTCTACATGCGCGACGAATATCCGGCGGTGCTCTCTATCCTGCGCACGGAGATCGCGGCACTTGAGGCAGCCGGGCTCGCCAGGCCGGGCTTCATCGAGCTTCGCCGGGGTGCGGGTGCCTATATCTGCGGGGAGGAAAGCGCGATGCTGGAGAGCATCGAGGGCAAGCGCGGCCTGCCGCGCAACCGCCCG
>JBARYG010000034.1:0-13895 GCA_049647745.1 Mesorhizobium sp. | reverse complement strand
CCGCGACCCAGCCGGCTACGGGCTCGGCTCCTGCCGCTGCTCCGGCCACACAGCCGGCAGCGCCTCAGGTTCCAAACCAGTAGGCCGTACTTTCTTTGCCCTGATTTGTGCTTTCCCTGCCACGACTGTTGTCGTTTGAACACAGTCGTGGCAAATGCCGCTCGATCACGAAGATTCGACCCGGTGCCGGCTACCATCCGGCTTGAGGGTTTCGAGCCTAATCGATTATAGGTTGCGTGCGGCATATCCGGTGTCCTTGGGGGACGCCGGGGCGGCGCCGTGGGCAACTACCTTTTGAATGATCGGATTTTCGCCATGCAGCTTCGCAGCTTCATTTTTGTTGGATTTTGCGCGGCACTCGCCATGAGTTCTGCGGCATTCGCCGGAACGCCGGCGGGTACCGCCGAGCCGCAGTCGGTAGCGAAAACCGACGTCGTCAAGGTGGCTGCCCGCAGCGACGCGGCGCAGCTGCGGCTTCTCAAGAAGAAGAAAAAGCCGACTGCCGAAGATCTGGCGCAGATCAAGGAACTCGAGGCAAAGATCAAGGCGGATCAGGCCCAGGCCCAGGCCAAGGCGATCGAAGCCAAGAAGATGGCGATGCGCGAGGCCGCCAAGGCAAGGGCCGACGCCGCGCGGGAGGAATTCCTGGCCAAGAAGGGCCAGAAGGAAAGCACCCCGGTCAAGGCCGCCAGTGCGAAGGCAGGCGACAAGAAGAAATCCGGCTTCATCGATCTGACCGCACCGATCGAGCCGGTTAAGGTCGCAGACGATCCGATCCCGGCGGAAGTCATGAACATTGCCGTCACCGGCAACAACGGCGAACTGCGCAGCGAACCGCGGGCGGGCGAGAAGCCGCGCAGCACTGGCGGTCTGTTTGCCGGTCTGTTCGGCGGCGCCTCGGCGTCTTCCATCAATCTTCTGCCGGAGACGCGCGCGCTCGACGCGGCGCTTGAGAAGCGGCAGGCCAAGAAGCCTTTTACGGTCAAGCCGGAATTCGTGCCTCAGGAGGTCGAGTTCCATGGCTATGATGCCGGCACCATCGTCATCGACACCAGCGCCCGCCGCCTCTACCTCGTCGATTCGTCCTCGACGGCGCGTCGCTATGCCATCGCCGTCGGCAAGGAAGGCCTGCAATACAAGGGCACCGTGGCGGTCGGCGACAAGCAGGAATGGCCGCGCTGGATTCCGACCAAGGAGATGCAGGAGCGCGAGCCCAAGCATTATGCGCAGTACAAGGACGGCATGCCCGGAGGCGGCATGAACCCGCTCGGCGCGCGCGCCATCTATCTGTATGACGGCAAGAAGGATACGCATCTGCGCATCCACGGCACCATTGCTCCGCAGACTATCGGCACCAGCGCCTCGAACGGCTGCTTCCGCATGATGAACGATCACGTGATGGACCTCTACCGCCGCGTGAAAGTGGGCACCAAGGTCGTCATCCTCTAAGGGGTGGCGAAAACATTCCCAAAAGGGCCGGCTCCAACCGGCCCTTTCCTTTTGCCTGGCGCGTAGCCGCGCCAAACCGGGAAAAACCCTTCGCGGCGGTTTTTTCTCTGGCGGAATCAATTCGGCCGCGTTAAGCGATGGTTCCCATGGCGCGATATGTATTCATCACCGGCGGCGTGGTTTCTTCGCTTGGAAAAGGTATAGCTTCGGCGGCTCTTGGGGCGCTGTTGCAGGCACGCGGCTATCGCTGCCGTCTCAAGAAGCTCGATCCCTATCTCAACGTCGATCCCGGAACGATGTCGCCTTACCAGCACGGCGAGGTTTTCGTCACCGACGATGGCGCCGAGACGGACCTCGACCTTGGCCATTACGAGCGCTTTACCGGCCGTTCCGCCAACAGCCACGACAACATCACCACCGGCCGCATCTACAAGAACATCATCGAGCGCGAGCGGCGCGGCGATTATCTGGGCGCGACCGTGCAGGTCATTCCGCACGTCACCGACGAGATCAAGAATTTCATCCGCGACGGCAACGACGATTTCGATTTCGTGCTGTGCGAGATCGGCGGTACGGCAGGTGACATCGAAGCGATGCCTTTCCTCGAGGCGATCCGCCAGCTTGGCAACGACCTGCCGCGCAACAACGCCGTCTACGTGCACCTGACGCTGATGCCCTATATCCAGGCTGCCGGCGAACTGAAGACCAAGCCGACGCAGCATTCGGTGAAGGAACTGCGCGGCATCGGCATCGCGCCCGATATTCTTCTGGTGCGCTCCGACCGCCCGATCCCCAAGGAAGAACGCCGAAAACTGTCGCTGTTTTGCAATGTGCGCGAATCGGCCGTCATTCAGGCGCTGGACGTCGGCCACATCTACGACGTGCCGATGGCCTATCATAAGGAAGGGCTGGATTCGGAAGTGCTGGCCGCCTTCGGCATCGAGCCGGCGCCGAAGCCGCGCCTGGAGCCGTGGCAGGGCGTGGCGCACCGCATCCACAATCCTGAAGGCGAGGTGTCGATCGCCATCGTCGGCAAGTACACCGGCCTCAAGGACGCCTATAAATCGCTGATCGAAGCGTTGTCGCATGGCGGCATCGCCAACCGCGTCAAGGTCAAGCTCGACTGGATCGAGAGTGAGGTTTTCGAGAAGGAAGACCCTGCGCCCTATCTGGAAAAGGTGCATGGCATTCTGGTTCCGGGGGGCTTTGGCGAACGCGGGTCAGAAGGCAAGATTTTGGCAGCCAAGTTCGCGCGTGAGCGAAAAGTGCCGTATTTCGGTATCTGTTTCGGCATGCAGATGGCGTGCATCGAGGCGGCGCGTTCGCTGGCCGGGATCGAAAAGGCGTCGTCCAGCGAGTTCGGCCCGACCAAGGAGCCGGTCGTCGGCCTGATGACCGAATGGCTGAAGGGCAATATGCTGGAAAAGCGCCGCGAAGCCGGCGACCTTGGTGGGACGATGCGGCTCGGCGCCTACGAGGCGCGGCTGGCGGAAGCGTCCAAGATCGCCGGGATTTACGGCAGTACCGATATTTCCGAACGCCACCGCCATCGCTACGAAGTCAATATCGACTACAAGCAACGGCTTGAGGACTGCGGGCTGGTTTTTGCCGGCATGTCGCCCGATGGCGTGCTGCCGGAAACGGTCGAGTACCCCGACCATCCGTGGTTCATCGGCGTGCAATATCACCCGGAACTGAAGAGCCGGCCGCTTGAGCCGCACCCTCTGTTCGCCAGTTTCATCGAGGCGGCAATCGCTCAGAGCCGGCTTGTGTGAACTGAGTTCTTGCACGACAGAAATTACCTGACTAAAGTCAGGTAATGGATCCCGAGCACATCACGCAAGTCCGTCTGTTCAGCCGTCAGGTTACGCAGCGTATCGGTGTATTGCAGGATAACTACCTTAGCCGTGGCAGGCCATTGGGCGAGGCGCGGCTTTTGTTCGAGATCGGTGTCGGCGGCCGCGACGTGCGCGACCTGCGTGCCTTGCTGAACCTCGATTCCGCCTATGTCAGCCGCCTGTTGCGATCGCTTGAGGCGCAAGGGCTCGTCACTGTCGGGCAACAAGCCGGCGACGCCAGGGTGCGGCGGGCCATGCTGACAGCCAAGGGCAGGGTGGAGGTCGACAGCTATGACAAGCTCTCCGACGAACTGGCCGAATCCCTTCTTTCTCCGCTTAGCCTGACACAGCGTTCCCGTTTGATCGCGGCGATGGCCGAGGTGCGTGATCTGCTTGCCGTGGCGCCGGTCGAGATCACGGTCGTCCAACCGCAGGAAGCAGACGCGCGCTGGTGTCTCGATTGCTATTTCAAGGAACTGGCGGTGCGGTTCGAGAACGGCTTCGACCCACAGGCCGGCAAGAGCTTGTCCGCTGCCGAAATGACGCCGCCCAATGGCTTCTTCCTAGTTGCCCGTCGCGATGGCCAGCCCATCGGATGCGCGGTTCTGGTCAGGCTCGACGCAGCGACGGCGGAGATCAAGCGGATGTGGACCGCGCCTTCCGCGCGTGGGCAGGGCGTGGCCCGCCGAATGCTTGGCGAGTTGGATAAGATTGCGATAAAAGCGGGGTATCGAAAGCTTCGCCTCGACACCAACCGCGCCCTGAGTGAAGCGCATGCACTTTATCGCCGCCAGGGTTTCGTCGAGACTGCGCGCTATAACGACAATCCTTACGCGGACTATTGGTTCGAGAAGGATTTGCCAGCGAAATAGGCCGATTTTCATGCGCCGCCGAAGGTGGCGTGCTGCCGACGAAGCCGGTTGCATTTTCATCGGTTAGGGTCGAAACCGATGTCTGGCGCAGGAGGATGCCATGGCTTTTTCGTATATGCCGGGCTTCGGCAACGACTTCGAAACCGAAACGCTGAAAGGCGCGCTGCCGCAGGGCCGCAACTCGCCGCAACGCCCCGCCTACGGTCTTTACGCAGAGCAGCTTTCCGGTTCACCTTTCACAGCACCGCGCGGCACCAACGAGCGCTCGTGGCTCTATCGCATCCGGCCGGGCGTCAAGCACACCGGCCGCTTCAAGGCGGAAAGCTATCCTTACTGGAAGACGGCGCCGAACCTTGGCGATCACGAACAGGCACTCGGCCAGTACCGCTGGAACCCGCTGCCGATGCCGGGCGAGCCGACCGACTTCATCGCCGGGATGCGCACCATGACCACGGCGGGCGATGCGCTTGGCCAGTCGGGCATGGCCGCCCATGTCTATGTCGCCAACGCCTCGATGGTGGACGACCATTTCTTCAATGCCGATGGCGAGATGCTGGTCGTGCCGCAGGTCGGGCGGCTGAATTTAGTCACCGAGATGGGCGTCATCGAGTTGGCACCCGGCGAAATCGCCGTCCTGCCGCGCGGCCTCGTCTTCAAGGTCGAACTAATCGACGGGCAAGCGAGGGGCTATGTCTGCGAGAACTACGGTGCGAAATTCACCCTGCCGGATCGCGGGCCGATCGGAGCCAACTGTCTCGCCAACCCGCGCGACTTCAAGACACCGTGCGCCTGGTTCGAGGAAAAGGAAGCCCCTTGCCGCATGATCGTCAAATGGTGCGGGCAGTTTCATGCCGCCGAACTCGACCATTCACCACTTGACGTGGTCGCATGGCATGGCAACTACGCGCCCTACAAATATGATCTTGCGACGTTTTCTCCGGTCGGAGCGATCCTGTTCGACCACCCCGACCCATCGATCTTCACGGTGCTCACCGCGCCGTCCGGCGAGGCGGGCACGGCCAATGTCGATTTCGTCATCTTTCCGCCGCGCTGGCTGGTGGCCGAAAACACGTTTCGCCCGCCCTGGTATCACCGCAACATCATGAGCGAGTTTATGGGCCTGATCCACGGCCAGTATGACGCCAAGGCGGAGGGGTTCGTGCCCGGCGGCATTTCCCTGCACAACATGATGCTGGCCCACGGTCCGGATGCGCCCGGTTTCGAAAAGGCGTCGAAAGCCGAGCTGAAGCCGCAAAAACTCGACAACACCATGGCCTTCATGTTCGAGACGCGCTTTCCGCAGATGCTGACGCGCTTTGGCGCAGAAGCGCCGCAGTTGCAGCGAGACTATATCGACTGCTGGAAGGGCCTGAAGAAACGCTTCAACGGCACGCCGGAAGGCGACTGGTCTTGAGCGGCGGACAACCCGGCGATCGGCTGGTTCTTCTGGGCTCAAAAGGCGGCCCCGCGATCAGGCCGGGCGGTCCGTGGCCATCGTCTTTGTTGCTGGAAATCGGCGGGCGAGAAATCGTCGTCGACTGCGGCCTTGGCGTCACGCGTGGCCTGACCGATGCCGGCATGAACTTGAAGGCGCTCGATCTTATCTTCATCACCCATTTGCATTCAGACCATGTTCTGGAACTGGGGCCGCTGATCCACACGGCGTGGACCACCGGGCTTTCCGGTCCGGTGACGGTATTCGGCCCGCCCGGAACCAGCGACTACTGGCGGCATTTCGTCCGCTCGCTGGAATTCGATATCGATATTCGCATCGCCGACGAGGGCCGGCCGGACATTCGCGACCTCGTTCGTGTCGAAGAATTCGGCGAAGGCAAGGTTTTCGAGCAGGGGGGACTGAAGGTCGCTTCCTTGCGGGTAAACCATCCGCCGGTGACGGACTGCTTTGCGCTCCGCTTCGAGCACGGCGGGCGAAGCGTGGTGTTTTCATCCGATACGGCCTTTTTCCCGCCGCTGGCCGATTTCGCGAGGAATGCCGACGTCCTTGTCCACGAAGCGATGCTGGAAGAAGGCATCGAACGGCTTGTCGCCAGGACCGGCAACGGCGCGCGGTTGCGTGAGCATCTGCTGGCCAGCCACAGCTTTGCCGGGGAGGCGGGGCGCATCGCCACGGATGCAGGGGTTCGAGAATTGGTGCTCAACCATCTCATTCCGGCCGATGATCCCGAAATTGGCGAAGCCGACTGGATCGCTGCCGCCCGTAAAACCTGGGCAGGTGCCTTGACGATTGCCCGCGATGGGCTTGTGGTGGCGCTGGGCGACGAAAAGCCGCCGGGAGGGAAAATCGCATGAAGCTTGCCACCTTGAAGAACGGTACGCGCGATGGAAAGCTGGTCGTCGTTTCGCGTGATCTGACGCGTTTTACCGACGCTTCGTTCCTGGTGCCGACGCTGCAGGGCGCGCTGGACGACTGGCAGCGGATCGCGCCGCATCTGGCCGCGATGGCGCAGTCGCTGGAGGCGGACGCCGTGCCGTCGGCGCGCTTTCACGAGAACGACGCGCATTCGCCGTTGCCGCGCGCCTATCAGTGGGCGGACGGGTCGGCCTATGTGAACCACGTCGAACTGGTGCGCAAAGCCCGTGGCGCGGCCATGCCCGAAAATTTCTGGACCGAACCGCTGATGTATCAGGGCGGCTCGGATGCGTTCCTCGGCCCCCGCGAGGCGATTCGGGTGGCGGACGAGGCTTACGGTATCGACATGGAGGGAGAGATTGCCGTCATCGTCAGCGACGTGCCGATGGGGGCGGGCGTCGATGAGGCACGAGAGGCGATCCGGCTGGTGCTGCTGGTCAACGACGTATCGCTGCGCGGCCTGACCCCGGCCGAACTCGCCAAAGGCTTCGGCTTTTTTCAGGGCAAGCCGTCGTCTGCCTTTTCGCCCGTTGTGGTCACGCCGGATGAGCTGGGTGCGGCCTGGGACGGCGGCAAGGTCAGCCTGCCGTTGCTGGTGGACCTCAATGGCAAGCCGTTCGGTCGGGCCAATGCGGGCATCGATATGACCTTCGATTTCCCAACGCTGATCGCGCACGCCGCCAGAACGCGGCCGCTATGCGCCGGCACTCTCATCGGCTCGGGCACGGTGTCGAACAAATTGGACGGCGGACCGGGCAAGCCGGTATCGGCGGGCGGCACAGGCTATTCCTGCATCGCCGAACAGCGAGTGGTCGAAACCATCGAAACCGGCGCGCCCCAAACGCCGTTCCTGCGCTTTGGCGATATGGTGCGCATCGAGATGAAGGATCCTGCCGGCCGCTCGATTTTCGGCGCGATCGAGCAGACCGTCGAGAAATACGAGCGGTAGGCCGTTGGCTATTCCGCGGCCTGCACCTTCAGCACGCCGCGGCGGATCTGGTCTTCCTCTATGGATTCGAACAGGGCGCGGAAGTTGCCTTCGCCGAAACCTTCGTCGCCCTTGCGCTGGATGAATTCGAAGAAGATCGGCCCGATCACCGTCCTGGAAAAGATTTGCAGCAGGATTTTCGTCATGCCGCCGTTGACCACGCCTTCGCCGTCGATGAGGATGCCGTGCTTCTTCATGCGCTCCAGCGGCTCGTCATGGCCGTTCACGCGCTCCTGGCTCTTTTCGTAATAGGTTTCCGGAGGGCCGGGCATGAATTTCAGGCCATTGGCGGCTAGCCTGTCGGTCGCCTCATAGATGCCGTCGGTGCCGACCGCGATGTGCTGGATGCCTTCGCCCTTGTACTTGCGCAGATATTCCTCGATCTGGCTTTTGTCGTCGGTGGATTCGTTGAGCGGGATGCGAATTTTACCGCAGGGCGAGGTGATGGCGCGGCTGACCAGCCCGGTCATCTTGCCGGCGATATCGAAGAAGTGGATCTGCCGGAAGCCGAACAGTTCGCGATAAAACGCCCACCATTTGTCCATGTTGCCGCGATAGACATTGTGGGTGAGGTGGTCGAGATAGTAGAAGCCGACGCCTTCCGGTTTCGGGTCACGCGCGCCGAGCCATTCGAACTCGGTGTCGTAGGCCGAGCCTTTCGTTCCGTATTTGTCGACGAAATAGAGCAGCGAGCCGCCAATGCCGACGATGGCCGGAACGTCGAGTGCCTTGTCGTCGCCTTCATAGGGCGTGGCGCCCTTCGAAACCGCATGGTCGAAGGCATGTTTCGCATCGACCACGCGCCATGCCATCGAAGGCGCGCAGGGGCCATGCTCGCCGACGAACTTCATCGCGTGCGAGCCGGGCTCGGCGTTGACCAGATAGTTGACGTCACCCTGTCGCCAGACGGTGATGTTCTTCGTCCGGTGCTTTGCCACCGGCACGTAGCCCATGCGAGAAAAAAGTTCCGTCAGCTTTTCCGGTTCGGGATGCGCGAATTCGACGAATTCGAAACCGTCGGTGCCGGCGGGGTTGGCACTGCTGATCCTGGCTGGCGGTGCGTCGTGCGGGAACGGGCCCATGGCAATATCCTCGCGTTCTGCCTGAACGAATTGCCGCAAATTATAGCGCGGAGCGCCTGCATTGTGCTTGCATTCGGATGCTCGTAATGTGCGCTCGGTGCGAGAAATGAGCTTAAAGGCAGATAGAATGGCCGAAGATACGCATATAGATCAATTTGACCGCAAGATAATGGCGTTGCTGCAGGAAGATGCGCGGCTCACCAACAACGACCTTTCCGAGCACGTCAACCTGTCGGCGTCGCAATGCTCGCGGCGGCGTCAAAGACTGGAGGAGGGCGGCTTCATTCGCGGCTATCGCGCCGTGCTCGACCGAGACAGGCTTGGCTTTTCGCTGGTCAACATTATCTCGGTGACACTCGCCACCCACAATCGCGACAATGCCCGGCGCTTCGGTGAGCTTCTTGCGCGGCTGCCGGAAGTGCTGGAGGCGCACGCGCTGACCGGCGAAATGGACTATATATTGAAAGTGGTGACGCCCGACCTGAAATCACTCTCGGATTTCGTCAACGGCGTGCTGTTGCCGCACGAATCCGTACAGCATGTGAGGACGGCGATCGTACTGGAGACGCTGAAGGAAACCGGCGCATTGCCAATCTGATTTTTTTCGCGGTCAGCCTTTGGCTTGCTGGATGGCGGCATAAAGGTTGGTACAGCGGGTGCCGGAACGGCAATAGGCAAGCACCGGACCTTCCACCTCGTCCAGCGCCGCCGCCTGGTCCTCGACATTTTCCATGGTCATCTGGCCGCTGATGACCGGAATGTAGCGGAAGGCCAGCCCCGCCGCCTCGACCGCCGCTTTAATGGCGTCGTGCGAGGGCTGGCCCGGCTGCTCGTCGTCGGGCCGGTTACAGATGACGGTCTTGAAGCCCGCGGCCTTGATGGCGGCAATCTCGTCGGGCGTGATCTGCGGCGAAACCGAATAGCTCTCGGTGATCTGGCGAACGTCCATGGTCTATCCTCGCTGATGCGTCGGCGGCAGTTCTGCCATTCCCGGAACCGCCGGGCAACTGCCGCGCGTGAATTTCCCGCCGCTCAGCTTCCGAGAATGGCGCCTTTGATCTGGGTGATGTTGTTGCGCATCATGTCGATATAGGTGGAGGCCGGGCCGTCGGCCGGCGACAGCGAGTCCGAATAAAGCGTGCCGCCCACCTTGATGCCGGTTTCCGCAGCAATCTGCTCGATCAGCTTCGGATTGGTGATGTTTTCGACAAAAATGGCTGCCGCTTTGTCCTGTTTGACCTGCTTCACCAGCTTGGCGACATCGGCGGCGGATGGTTCGGCGTCGGTCGAGATTCCTTGCGGGGCAAGGAAAGTTAGCCCGTAGGTGTGCTCGAAATAACCGAAAGCGTCATGCGAGGTGATGACGACGCGCTTGTTTTCAGGAATGGAGGCTACTGCTGCCCGCACTTCGCCGTCCAACGCATCGAGTTTCTTGTTATAGGCGTCCGCGTTGGTCTGGTAGCTGACACAGCCGTCGCTGTCGGCTGCGCAAAAAGCGTCGGCGATATTTTTCACATAGATTTTTGCGTTGGCAATCGACTGGAAGGCATGCGGGTCGAGCACGCCGTGGTCGTGCCCTTCGTGGCTTTCGTCATGGGCGTCCTCTTCGGCAAATTCCGGCTTGAACTCGATCGGGGTTACGCCCTTGGTCAGTTCAACGACTGCCGCCTGGGTGGCGCTGGCCTCGACCAGGCGCTGCAGAAAACCCTCGAAATGCAGGCCGTTGACCAGCACGACATCGGCGTTCGCCATGGCGACGGCGTCCGCCGGCTTCGGCTCATAGACATGCGCGTCGCCATTGGGGCCGACGATGGTGGTGATCTCGACGCGGTCCCGGCCGACATTTTTCGCGAAATCGGCGAGCACGGAAAAACTGGCGACCACTTTCAACGGCTCCTCCGCCGAGGCAGACACCGCAGAGAAAGCAGTGAATGTTATAACGCTCAGTGCGAGGGCGGCATGAATTGCTTTCAGCATGGACGGTCTCCTTTTGATGGATCAGGCGGTTCTGTGGCGGTGGGTGACGCGGGCGCGAACGAGGCCGCGCGTGCCGAACAGGATCGAGGCGAGGTAGACGACGCCCGCCGACAGGATGATGGCCGGGCCGGACGGCAGCGAGGCGTGATAGGACAGGAGCAGGCCGGAAATGCACGATGCGAAGCCGATCAGCACTGCCAGCATGCACATCGGTTCGACGCGAACGGTCCAGAAGCGCGCCCCGGCGGCGGGCAGGATCATCAGACCCACCGACAAAAGCGTGCCGAGCGCCTGAAAGCCGCCGACGAGGTTAAGCACGACAAGACCGAGGAAAATAAAATGCACGGGGCTGCCCATCCGGCTGACCGAACGCAGGAACAGCGGATCGAGGCACTCCGCCACCAATGCCCGCCAGAATACCGCGAGGCTCGCCAGCGTTACCGCGACGATGCCGCCGATCAGCGCCAGCGCCTCGTTGTCCAGCGCCAGCACCGTGCCGAACAGCACATGCATCAGGTCTACGCTGGAACCGCGCATCGACACCATCAGCACGCCGACGGCCAGCGAAATGAGATAGAACGCCGCCATCGAGGCGTCCTCGCGCTGCACGGTAAAGCGCGAGACGGCGCCGGCCAAAAGTGCCACGATGACGCCGGCAATCAGGCCGCCGACGGTCATGGGCAGTATGTTCAGGCCGTAGAACAGAAAGCCGGCGGCGGCGCCGGGCAGGATGGCGTGCGACATGGCATCGCCGGCAAGGCTCATGCGCCGCAGCATCAGGAACACGCCCACCGGACAGGCACCGAGCGACAGCATCAGCGAGCCGAAAAGCGCACGCTGCATGAAGCCGAAATCGGCGAAGGGCGCGACGAAGAAGTCGAACAGCACGGTCATTCTGCCGCCCTCCGCTCGACGTCCTGATGGTGGTGATGATGATGATCGTGTTCGTGATGATCGGGGCCGTCCGCTTCGGGCTCGCACCATGGCGCGTTGTCTTCCCAGGCCTCATGGAAGCGGCGGGCGCGAAGCAGGTTTTCGGGGCGCAAGGTGCTTGCCGTGTCGCCCCAGGCTACTTTCTGGCGGGCAAGCAACAGGGTTTGCGGGAAATTCTGCCGCACCAGGTCGAGGTCGTGGACGACGACGAGGATCGTGCGCTCCTCGCCATGCCAGCGCTTGATCAAGGCAACCAGGTCGGAAACGGTCCGGCTGTCGATGGCGTTGAACGGTTCGTCCAACAGGATCAGGTCGGCATCCTGCACCAGCACGCGGGCGAACAGCGTGCGTTGCAACTGGCCGCCCGAAAGTGTGTCGAGCGGGCGTTTTTCGAAGCCGCTGAGGCCGACTGCCGTCAGCGCGTTGCTTACTGCCCGCCGGTCGTCGGCGGTATGGCGGCCCAACAGGCCGCGCCGCGGCCACAGGCCGAGCGATACCAGATCGACGACCCGCGCCGGGAAGGCGCGATCGAGTTCCGATTGTTGCGGCAGATAGGCGATATGCATACCGCCCGCCCGCTCGATGCTGCCTGCCATGGGTTTCAGGATGCCGGCAACGCCCTTCATCAGCGTCGACTTGCCGGAACCGTTGGCCCCGACGACCGCCGTCAGCGAGCCTTTGCGGACCGCGCCGTCAAGATGATGGACGGCCGCGTGGCTGGCATAGCCGAGGGTCAGATCGTGAAAGGCAAGGCAGTTCTCGGCCATTCGTCGGCAGGCTTTCCATTCGGCACAGGCTCGTTCGAATTCTGTGCGGGACGGCTGGATATGTGATGTTATTACATATGTCAACGCGTTGGCGTGATGAAATCACAGGGAAGGGTTCTTCGGCCGAACGGTCCCGATGGTCCCCATGGTGGCGATTGCCGCGACCGGGCTTGCCCCCGCACGGGGTCGCCCCTAAAGAGACGTGACCTCAACAGAAAGGAATTACCATGAGCATTCGTCGGATCGATGTTGGCCCCCGCATGAGCGGCGTCGTCATCCATGGCAACACCGCCTATCTCGCCGGTCAGGTTGGCGAGCCGGGAACCTCGGTCGCCCAGCAGACCAAGGACATTCTGGCCACTATCGACGGCCTGCTTGCCAAGGCTGGCACCGACAAGACCAAGATTCTTCAGGCGATCATCTGGCTCGCCGACATGAGCACCTTCGCGGAGATGAACGCGGAATGGGACAAGTGGGTGCCGCAGGGCCACACGCCGGCGCGCGCCACCGGCGAAGCCAAGCTCGCTGCCCCGGAATACAAGGTCGAGATCATCATCACCGCCGCGATCTAGCGGTCTGGCCGGATTGGTTCACGCCTGCGAGGGCGTGAACCGCGCCACCAAGGCGTGGCTTTCGGCCGGATAGACGAAGCGGACATGGGTGACCGGTTGCTCGGCACTCCATGTCCGCCTTTCCACCACCAGACAGGCCGAGCCGGCAGCGATATCGAGTGCCGCGGCGATGTGCTTGTCGGCGGGCATGGCGCTGATACGGTGCTCGGCCGTATTCCATGGCACGCGCGCCACCAGCCACGGGCCGGGTGCGATGTCGAGAAACGCTTCACGGTCCGCTTCCGGCACGGCGTCGAGGCTGATCAGCCGCGCTTCGTGGCAGAATGGGCGTTCGCCGGCAAAGTGCAGGCATTCCAGCGACAATAGCGGCGCCGCCGCATTGAGCCCGAGCCGCGCCTTGTCTTCGGCCGTACTGCGCCGTTCGGCGCGTGTCACGCGCTCGTAGCGATAGGGCAGGCCAAGCGCTTCCACTTCGATCCTGATATCGTGGATTTCGAGAATGGCCGCCTGGGATTGCGGGCGGCGCACGAAGCTGCCGGAGCGTCTGCGGCGCTCGATCAGGCCGGCCTTGGCAAGCTGGGACAGCGCCTTGTTCACCGTCATGCGCGAGCAATTGTATTCGGCGCTCAGTTCATGTTCGAACGGAATGCGGTGGCCGGGTGGCCATACGCCGGACAGAATTTTATCGCTGATGTCGGACAGGATGCGCTGGTGCAGCGAGGGCGCATCGCTTTCCGTTCCTGTCGGTTCGATCGCCGCCATCGTGTTCCTGCTCCCGTTCAGGTGGAAAGCTCTTGCATCACGGCGCTGAAACGCCGGGCAATGGCATCGCGCCGCTTGTGGCGCCCGCCCTCGACCACCTTTTTACCATGCACCCACATGCAGTCGACCGTGGTTCCGTTCGCGAAAATCCAAGCGTCGAGAATCGCGTCGCCGGATTTTCCGGCAAGCGAAGGGTGCGTGGCGTCCAGCGACACGAAATCGGCGGCCGCTTCCGCCGCCAGTTGCGGCGGTCCGGCGCCAAGTGCCGCCGCGCCGCCTTCCAG
>JBARYG010000033.1:0-14489 GCA_049647745.1 Mesorhizobium sp. | reverse complement strand
GGTTGGCGCAAGGCGTGTTCCAGGTCGGCGGGCAGGCTGGCGGCGCGCTCGGGCCGCTGTTTGCCGCCTTCATCATCGTGCCGCACGGCCAGGCGAGCCTCGCCTGGTTTACGCTGGCGGCCTTGCTGGCCATGGCGCTGATGGTCTGGACCGCCGGGCAGCATGCCCTGATCCGCCGGCATATCGCGACGCTGAAGGCCTCGCTTTCAGGCGGCCCCGCAAGCAACCCGCCACTTTCGCGGGCAACCGTCATGACCGGGATGATCGTCCTTACCCTTTTGATGTTTTCCAAGGTCGCCTATGTCGAGAGCTTCCGGTCGTTCTATACCTTCTACCTGATCGAGCGTTTCAGCGTATCGATCCCGACCTCCCAGGTCATGCTGTTCGTCTTCCTGCTGGCCCAGGCCGTGGGCGTGCTGATCGGCGGCATCGCCGGCGACCGGATCGGCCGCTATCGAATCATCTGGATTTCGGTGCTCGGTCCGCTGCCCTTCACCCTGCTGTTGCCCTACGCCAACTTCTTCTGGACCGGCGTGCTCACCGTGACCATCAGCCTGATCATCGCCAGCGCCTTCGCCTCGATCCTGATCTACGCCATCGAACTGCTGCCGGAGCGCGTCGGCCTGATCGGCGGGCTGTTCTATGGCCTCAATTTCGGGCTGGCGGGCATCGCGGCTGCTATTTTAGGCGGACTGGCGGACAGCATCGGTATTGAAAGCGTCTATTGGCTGTGCGGCTTCCTGCCGTTGGCTGGCCTGCTGACCTGGTTCCTGCCACGCATAGAAGATGGCGCCATCCGAAGCTAAGTCGTGGCCGGCTTCGTCATCGGCGCGCCTGGACAGGGCGATCCAAACAGCGAGTATGTGGTGAGAATTGGCATAGCCATCCTTCGATGGATGGTTTCGCCAGGCTCGTAGTTGTGACTATTTCGCCGCGCGTGACGGGCTGCGTGCCGCCGGTCCGGGATAAGCGCAATCAGCGATGATGGTCTTGTCGAATTCGACCAGGAAGGCTTCGCACGCGGCCGCCAGTTGCGGTTTCAGTCGGCAGAGTGGGTTGAGCAAGCACGCGCCGCCGTCGGCCCGGAAACATTCCACCATGTCATAACGGTCCTTCAGGCGGCGAACGACTTCCCCCAGCGTGATCGCATCAGCCAGCCGCGCCAGTCGGATGCCCCCGCCGGCGCCTCGCTGGGTGGTAACGAAGTCGCCGCGAGACAAATCCAGCACGACCTTGGCGAGGTGGTTGTAGGAGATCTGGAATTCCTCAGCGATGCAGGCGGTGGTCAACGCCTCGTCCGGTGTGCCGGCAAGCCGCATCAGCATACGCAACCCGTAGTCGGTGAAGACGGCAAGTCGCATGGAGCTCCTTAACCGACATTTACAATGCAACTTAATGCGAGTATGAATTGGCATCGTGGATACTTGTTTGAGGCGCGCTTGTCCGTTTTTTATATGCGCACCGTTGGGGACGAGCATTCGACGATCTGGATTTCAGTGAAACTACCGTCGTCATCATCCCCTCATTTACCGAGCCTTATCTGTCGTTCACTCTGTTCGAAGAGATACTAACGTAAAAGAAAAACGCATCAAAAGGCACTGGGAGATTAACCGCCCGTGATTATACAATTGCGATAGCGTAAAACGTGCATTGCTAACAGGAGTCTACTCTACGGCACTTTTCTTCAAAGGAAGATTGCCGCATCGGCACGATCGGAGGTGCATATCAGTTGGTGATTGGTTCAAATGTCGTTTGCTATTGGTCCGTAACTGAGTGACTTAGGATGGTCAAGGCATCGAGATAGACAACCAGATAGCGACATAGTTAAGCGGCTAAATTGCTCAGATCGACGACATGCTCGGCTTCAACAGGCGGATTGGCACCGATGACTGGATCGGCCAAGTGATGGCATGTGCCGCTGACAACGAGCAGGATTGGCTTGATGCGGGATGCTTATTTCGGCGGCATTGGGCAAGATGAATTCAGAATATCCAGACGGGTTTAAGGCGAAATGGCTAAACTCAAGATTGACGGGAAAGAGATAACAGTACCCGATCACTACACGCTGCTGCAGGCGGCGGAGAAGGCGGGTGCGGAAATCCCACGCTTCTGTTTCCATGAGCGGTTGTCGATCGCCGGCAATTGCCGCATGTGCCTGATCGAGGTGAAGGGCGGGCCTCCCAAGCCGGTTGCTTCCTGCGCCATGGGCGTGCGCGATCTGCGTACCGGTCCGAACGGTGAGTTGCCGGAAATCTTCACCAATACGCCGATGGTTAAGAAGGCCCGCGAAGGCGTGATGGAGTTCCTGCTCATCAACCACCCGCTCGACTGCCCGATCTGCGACCAGGGCGGCGAATGCGACTTGCAGGACCAGGCCATGGCTTATGGCATAGCTTCCTCACGGTTTTACGAGAACAAGCGGGCAGTCAAGGACAAATATATCGGCCCGCTGATCAAGACGATCATGACGCGCTGCATCCACTGCACACGCTGCATCCGTTTCAGCACCGAGGTAGGCGGTATTTCCGAACTCGGTGCGACGGGACGCGGCGAGGATTTGGAGATCACCACCTATCTCGAACGCGCAATGACATCAGAGCTGCAGGGCAATGTCATCGACCTTTGTCCGGTTGGTGCGCTGACCTCGAAACCCTTCGCCTTTACGGCACGGCCTTGGGAACTGACCAATACTGAATCAATCGATGTGATGGACGCGGTTGGCTCGGCGATCCGCGTCGATAGCCGTGGCCGCGAGGTGATGCGCATCCAGCCCCGCAACAACGACGCAGTGAATGAGGAATGGATTTCCGACAAGACCCGCTTCATCTGGGACGGATTGCGCACCCGGCGCCTTGATCGCCCCTATGTGCGCAAGCACGGAAAGCTGGGCGTCGCTAGTTGGGCCGAAGCATTCTCGGCTATCAAGGACGTGGTTTCAAAAACTTTGCCAGACAAGATCGGCGCGATTGCCGGCGATCTAGCTGCCGTCGAGGAAATGTATGCGCTAAAGCAGCTGATGGCATCGCTTGGCTCGACTAATATCGACTGCCGTCAGGATGGCGCGGCACTTGACCCGTCGCTTGGACGGGCAAGCTACATCTTCAACCCGACCATCGAAGGCATCGAGCAGGCGGACGCCGTCCTCATCATCGGGGCTAATCCGCGCTACGAGGCGTCGGTGCTCAACACCCGTATTCGCAAGCGCTGGCGCATGGGCAATCTGCCGGTCGGCGTCATCGGCGATGTCGGCGACACGCGTTACGAATATGAGCATCTGGGCGCTGGCCCCGAGTCTCTGAAGGACTTGGCTGACGGCAACGGAAAATTTTTTCAGACGCTGGAGAAGGCGAGCCATCCGCTGATCATCGTCGGGCAGGGCGCATTGGCGCGCACGGACGGCGCGGCGGTACTCGGCCAGGCGGCGAAGCTCGCCATGGCGGTCAATGCCAGCCGCGCCGATTGGAACGGCTTTGCCGTGCTGCATACGGCGGCGGCCCGGGTCGGTGGCCTCGATCTCGGCTTCGTACCGGGTGAGGGCGGCAAGAACGTCGCGGCCATGATGGGGGGCAGCGACATGCTGTTCCTACTCGGTGCCGATGAACTTGACATGGCGAAGACTGGCGATGCCTTCGTCGTCTATGTCGGCACGCATGGCGATGCAGGCGCGCACCGCGCCGACGTCATCCTGCCAGGTGCTGCCTATACTGAAAAATCCGGCACCTATGTCAACACGGAAGGCCGTGTGCAACAGACCAGCCGCGCCGGCTTTGCGCCCGGCGAAGCGCGCGAGGACTGGGCGATCTTCAGGGCCCTGTCGGATGTGCTCGGCAAGACGCTGCCATTCGATTCGCTGCCGCAGCTTCGCGCCAAGCTCTATGCACAGTTTCCGCATTTCGCGCGTATTGACCAGATCGATGCTGGCGATAAGGACGACATCGCCAAGGTGGCGAAGCTCAGCGGTCGCCTGAACAAGGCGGCGCTTACCTCGCCGATCAATGATTTTTATTTGACCAATCCGATTGCGCGGGCATCGGCTGTGATGGCGGAGTGCTCGGTGTTGGCCAAGAATGACTTCAGACCGGCAGTGGAATAGGGGCATGAACACCACTTGTCCCTCCGCCGGTGACCGACGCTATAGCGTTACGCTGATTGTAAAATGTTTCGCCTTTTCTTGCGCAATGGCCAGAAAGGTCGCGGCAAGGCCGTCTGAAACACATCGCGCGCTACCGACAGAATACCGCAGCCGGCATCGCAGTGGTTAACCTACCGGCGGGCGGAGTTGATTTATACACCTCATTCGAGGGTCGTGAGAGTTCGAGCTATGGTTGAAGCGAGCAGGACAAATGCGCCGCATAGTTTTACACGATATCCAAGACGGCGTATTCCTTGTCGGGAATTACGAGAAGTAAGCGAGTCTGGATTTGCCGGAAGCTATTTGAGGTGAGCTGTACGGCTACCCGGTGTAGCCCAGCAGTATCGGCTCGAAGCAGTGGAGTATTCCATGATAACCGACAGCTTCAACACACGCGACCGGCTTATAGTCGACGATACCACGTATACGATTCATCGCCTGGATCGCATCCGCGACAGCCAACGGCTGCCGTATAGCCTGAAGGTGATGTTGGAAAATCTGCTGCGCAACGAGGATGGCGAACTCGTCACGGTCGAGCAGATCGAAGCAGTGGCCGAATGGCAGCCGGACGCAATGCCACGGCAGGAAATCCAGTACACTCCGGCGCGTGTCCTGATGCAGGATTTCACCGGGGTTCCATGCGTCGTCGATCTGGTGGCAATGCGCGATGCGATCATCGACCTGGGCGGCGATGCACGGCGTATCAACCCGTTGATACCCACCGAACTGGTCATCGATCATTCCGTTATCGCCGATGTCTTCGGTCGGCCCGACGCATTCACGACTAACGCTGCACTGGAATTTCGGCGCAATGCCGAACGCTATCAGCTGCTGCGCTGGGGGCAGCAGGCATTTGCCGATTTCCAGGTAGTGCCGCCTGATACGGGCATCTGCCACCAGGTCAATCTTGAATATCTGGCCCGGGTCGTCTTCACCCGCGACAGCTCGGACGGGTTGCTCGCTTATCCGGACACCTTGGTAGGCACCGATTCGCACACGCCGATGGTCAACGGGTTGGGAGTCCTCGGCTGGGGGGTCGGCGGGATCGAGGCCGAGGCGGCAATGTTGGGCCAACCGATGAGCATGCTGCTACCGCAGGTGGTGGGCCTCAAGCTGAGCGGCGCGCTGCAGTCGGGCGTGACGGCCACGGATCTGGTGTTGACCGTGACCGAATTGCTGCGCCGCACCGGCGTAGTCGGAAAATTTGTCGAGTTTTTCGGTCCGGGCGTGGCCAATGTGCCCCTGGCTAACCGAGCTACCCTGGGCAATATGAGCCCCGAATACGGAGCGACCTGCGCGATCTTCCCGATCGATGCCGAGACGCTGTCCTATCTGCGCTTGACCGGCCGCTCCGAGCATCAGGTTCACCTGGTGGAGGCCTATGCCAAGGAACAGGGCATGTGGCACGACCCGGCCCATGAGCCGGACTATTCGCAAAGGCTCGAACTGGATCTGGCTACGGTCGAGCCATCGATTGCCGGACCAAAGCGCCCGCAAGACCGGATCCCCTTGCGTATCGCGCCCCACGCAATCAGTGCGTTGCTGTCGGGACGAACGCAGGCCGAAGCAGTCAAGGTTGGCCTTGATGCCGCCCTGGCAGGAACATTCCCGGCAAGCGATCCGTTCGTGATGAGCCAGCCACATCCCGGCGATGCCCCGCAGGTTCCCTGCGACTGTGATGGCGAGCATGACTGGCCGCGCAAACCGGTGGACGTAACTCTGGGAGACGGCAGCAAATGCCGGATCGACAACGGCCATGTGGTGATCGCGGCGATTACCTCCTGCACCAACACCTCCAATCCTTCCGTGATGATTGCCGCCGCATTGCTGGCCAAGAACGCGGTCAAAAGAGGCCTATCGCGCAAGCCCTGGGTCAAGACCTCGTTGGCGCCGGGTTCGCGTGTGGTTACCGACTATTACGAACGTGCCGGCCTGACCCCGTATCTGGATGAACTCGGGTTCAACCTGGTCGGCTATGGCTGCACCACCTGTATCGGCAATTCCGGCCCGCTGATCCCGGAGGTCAGTGCCGCGGTATCCGAAAACGACCTGACCGTCTGCTCGGTACTGTCGGGCAATCGCAATTTCGAGGGCCGCATCCATGCCCAGACGCGGATGAACTTCCTGACCTCGCCGCCGCTGGTGGTCGCCTACGCACTGGCTGGTAGCTTACATGTGAACCTGCTCAGCGAACCGTTGGGTATCGGCAGCGACGGCAAGCCAGTGTATCTGCGCGACATCTGGCCATCGCCGCAGGAAGTCGAACAAACCATTTCGGCCAATCTCAAGACGGACATGTTCACCCAAGGCTACGCGGATGTGTACGCCGGCGACGAGCGCTGGCGCGGCATGGATGTGCCGGCAGGCGAAACTTTTCTGTGGCAGCCTAAATCGACCTACGTGCGCAAGCCGCCGTATTTCGAAGGCATGCAACGCGGCCCCGCGCCGCTAGCCGACATCATCGGCGCCAGGGTACTCGCTAAGCTAGGTGACTCGGTCACCACCGATCACATCAGCCCGGCCGGTACGATCGCCGCTGGCTCGCCTGCCGGCATCTATCTCGAGAAACACGGCGTCGAGCGCAACGATTTTAATTCCTATGGCTCGCGCCGTGGCAACCACGAGGTCATGATCCGCGGCACGTTTGCCAATATCCGCCTACGAAACCAACTCGCGCCCGGTACCGAAGGTGGTTTCACCCGCGATTTTACGCAGGCTGATTGTCCGGTTGCTACTATCTACGACGCCTCATTGAATTATGCGGCAGCAGGTACGCCGCTGATCATCCTGGCGGGTAAGGAGTATGGTTCGGGCTCTTCGCGCGATTGGGCCGCGAAGGGTACCGCCTTGCTCGGCGTACATGCCGTGGTCGCTGAAAGCTACGAACGTATCCACCGCTCCAACCTGATCGGCATGGGCGTGCTGCCACTGGAATTCATCGAAAACGAGAGCGCTGAGTCACTCGGCCTGTCAGGCGAGGAAACCTTTGAGATCACCGGCTTTGCCGGCCGTGAGGCGCCTCCTTCGACAGTGCAGGTGCTGGTACACGACAGGCAGGGGCAAACGCGACGGTTTGAGGCACTGGTACGCATCGACACCCCCGTCGAGGCGGCCTACTATCGGCATGGCGGCATCCTGCAATACATGCTGCGACGGCTGCTCGGTGATGTGCCGAAGTAACTGCCGCATGCGGCGCGTTGTCGTTGCTGTTCTGGCGGGAAGAAGAAATGACTGGTGTCGGGCGGAACCGTATCTATCTGGCGATTATTACCCTGTTGGCGCTCATCATTGCGGGAATGGCCTATAAATTTATTGTGGCTGGGTCGACGCAGATGACCGAAGACGGGCGCGTGGCAGTCCTTCTTGAGCCTGGCGAGCGAGAATTGATGCTCAAGGAGATGCGCTCCTTTGTCGAGGGCCTTCAGGTGATCTCCGATGCGCTATCGAAGGACGACATGGAAGGCGTGGCTAACGCCGCGCACACGATGGGAACAGTAAAAGCCCAGGACGTGCCGCTCGCAATGATCGGCAAGCTACCGCTGGAATTCAAGACTCTCGCTTTTGGTGTTCACGGCGGCTTTGACACCATCGCAGCGGACGCCGAAACAGTCGGGATGCCCAAGCATACGCTTGGCCAGCTTTCCGAAGTCTTGCAAAAATGTGTCGCATGCCACAGCAGCTATCGGTTGAAGGTCGCGGCCACCGAATAGCGACTTGGCCCTTCGCCACCGTACTTGAACCACGCATCGAATATCAGTTCATTCGGGAGATTAGGGAAATCTGACTGATCAGTGTCCTGTCATGCGAGCCTGGTGGTAGGCACCCACGATTGCCTCGTCGAGACCAATTGGCGAAGCGATTTCTGTCCAATTTGTATGGCTTTGTGGCTTGACGTCTGTGACGATACCTACCGAAGCGTGAAACTCATTGACAACGCGGCATGCGGCCGAATGATCGGCATCAACGGACAAGACGAGATGACCGAGCACGGCGTAGCTTTCGCTGATCGTCTTCGCGCGCCGCCAGCGTTGTGCCGTCCCGGCGAGTTTTCGACCATTGACCACAATGTTGTAGGCGCCATCGCACATTGCGCCTTCCACGACGCCGTAGGTTGGGTCGGTTCCCCGTTGACGCAGAATTTGCATGATTGGCTCGCACAGGAATTTATAAGCCTCCCTGATGCGGTCATCCATTTTCATTGGCATGGTGAAAGCGATCGAGACGTTGACCGTCCCTGAGGCTTGGATAACAGCTCCACCTCCCGTCTCACGCACCGAAACCGGATATCCTCGCTTCAGCGCGCCGAGGCTGGCCCCCTCGAAGCCTGACAAGTTGGACATCTTGCGCGGGACGACGAGGCAGGGCTCGGTGCATTGCCAAAGCAGAAACTGGAAACGTTCTTTGCCAGTGGCAACGGCATCCAGCATCGCCGATTCCGACTGAATAGCTCGAGCAATATCCAAAGAGACGCGCAAATGGGTCAAATTATTCCTGCAAGGAGCGGGCGGCGTGAAGATGCAGTACATCCTCTCCACTGCCAAGTCGGAGATTGGATCGGCGGCCGCGCTCTAATTGGTTTCCAGCATGGCCGGCGCGGCAGCCTTGCCTGAAGCGGGTCCAGGATAAGCGCATTGGGCGATGCTGGTCTTATCGAGTTCGGCCAGAAAAGCTTCGCGCGCGGCAACCAGCTGCGGCTTCAACCGGCATAGCGGGTTGAGCAGGCAGGCGCCGCCGTCTGCCCGGAAACATTCCACCATGTCGTAACGGTCTTCCAGGTGGCGCACGACTTCCCCCAGCGTAATCGCCCCGGCCTGCCGCGCTAACCGGATGCCGCCACCAGCCCCGCGCTGGGTCGTAACGAAGCCACCGCGGGCGAGATCCTGCACGACCTTGGTGAGATGGTTGTAGGGAATATGGAACTCCTCCGCGATACGCGCAGTGGTCGACGGCTCGTCCGGTGTTCCGGCAAGCCGCATCAAGACCCGCAGGCCATAGTCGGTGAAAGCAGCAAGTCGCATAAGATTCCCTTAATTGGCATTTACAATGCGAATTAACACAGCTATGAATTGACATCGTAAATACCTATTTCGGGTGCGTTTGTCCATTTTTGACATGCGCACCGTTGGGGACGTGCATCCGGCGACCTGGATTGCATCGCAGCGCAGTCCAGCAACCGGGCAACTTCCGTGTGGAGGGGGAAATGTCTGCACAGCGTATGATCCGGCTATCGATAGCGGTTGTGGCCAGCAGCGCGAGCCTTGCGCTGTCCTGGCCCTATTGGCGTGATTTCGGCTATTGGCCGGAATCACGCGCCATGTGGATCGTGTATTTCATCCTGGGGTTCATTCTCGCCGTCTACGTCTTCTATGCGTTCCTCGACAGCCTGCGCACGTTATTCGAGCACGATGCGCTGGAGCGGGAGAAGCAACCGGCTTGCGGGTGCGCTGAACCGGAAGGCAAGGAGAGCGCGTCATGAGCTGTAAGCCCGGCGAACCATGCCATGAGGGGGTGAAGCGCCGGCGCGCGCTCGCCATCCTCGGTCTGATGGCGCTCATTTTCGTGGCGTTGTCGGCTGTTTCCTTCCTTGATTCACGCGGGCAGGCGGTTCCTTCCGCAGTCGATTATGCCGGCGTTGATGCCGTTGCGGGAAAGCGTGTCTTCCAGGCCTATAATTGCATGGGCTGCCACACCATCGTTGGCAATGGAGCCTATTTCGGGCCGGACCTGACCAAGCTTTACGCCGCGGTCGGGCCGGCCTGGCTCGAAGCGTTCCTGCCCTCGGCGGGCGCCTGGCCGACCAGCGGCGCGGTGAAGCTCAAACTGCAAGACAAGGCCATTGCCGGCGAAGCCGGTGTCGACACCATCGAGGCCTATATGGAAAAGTATCCGGCCGCCGCCGAGCGCATCGACCGGCGGGGCGGCACCGCTACGCATATGCCGAACCTGCCATTCAGTCATAGCGACGTACAGGAACTGGTGGCGTTCCTGAAATACACCTCAGAAATAAACACCGAAGGCTGGCCGCCAGTGCCGAAAGTTGATGGCCTGACGTTCCGCGAGGCGACACCGATGCCGGCTGTTGCAAGGCAGGCCGCGCTTGCGCCGGTCGAGGGAGCGAGCCAGGCAGCAGCTCCGGTATCCGCCGCCGCGCATGGCGCGGAACTCGCCGAGGAGAATGGCTGTACCGCCTGCCATGCACCGACGAAAGAGAAGCTCGTCGGGCCGGGCTGGGATGGCCTTTATGGTTCGACCGTCAAGCTTGCCGATGGTTCGAGCGTGGTGGCCGATGACTCCTATCTCACCGAAAAGATTTTGAAGCCTGAGGCCAGGGTCGTCGAGGGGTACGAGGCCGGCGTCATGCCGTCCTTCGCCGAGATACTCGATGCGGACCAGATCGCCGACATCGTCGCCTATATCCGCAGCCTTGGGGGGAATTGAGCCATGTTCAGGATCGAATACCAGACCCAGCGCCTTTCCCTGCGCTTTTTCATGGTCATGCTGGTACTGTTCTTCTTCCAGACCGCTCTCGGTCTCCTGCTTTCCGCCCAGCATATTGACCCGATGCTGCTAGCCGGAACGCTGAATTTCAACGTCATCCGCACCCAGCATCTCAATCTGGCGATCTTCTGGATCCTGTGCGGCTTCATCGGCACGATCCTGTTCGTCGGACCGCTCTTGTCGAAGCGTGAACTGGCAGCACCGTGGCTGATCAAGTTCCTGTTCTATGCGCTTCTGGCCGTGGTGGCGTGGAACCTGGCCACCCAGATGCTGGCGCAGCAGGGCGTCGCCGGCTGGTGGATGGGCCAGCCCATGTTGCAGGAGGGCCTTGAGTATCTGGAAGCCGGCCGCATCGCCGATGTGGTCATATTCGTCGGCTTTGCCATCCTCTGTTACGTCGTGTTGCGCACCTTCCCGCCGATTTCGCAATGGAACGAGATCCACTGGGGCCTTGGCCTCGGCGTCGTGGCGCTAACGCTGGTGTGGGTGTTCGGCATGTTCTTCGTCGAACGGCTCGACCTGCAAGAGTATTTCCGCTGGTATGTCGTGCATTACTGGGTCGAGGGCGTGTGGGAGGTGATCCATATCGCGCTGGTCGGCTTCCTGCTGGTGCTCCTGTTCAAGGCCGACGTCAAATCTGTCGGCTACGCCGTGTTCTGGGGCATCTCGCTGGTCTGGCTGTCGGGGCTGATCGGCAACGCGCACCATTATTTCTGGATCGGCACGCCGGAGTTTTGGCAGTTCTGGGGCTCGCTGTTCAGCGCGCTGGAGCCGTTGCCGCTGATCTTCTGCTTCTGGCACATCTATCTCGACGCCCATCAAGACGGAAAGCCGATCCCGAACATGCCGGCCTTCGCCTTCCTGCTCGGATCCGTGGTGCTTGAGCAGGTGGGTGCCGGCATCCTCGGCTTTACCATGACGTTTGCGCTCACCAATGTGTGGTCGCACGGCACCTGGGTGACGGCGAGCCACGCCCATTTGGCCCTATTCGGCACCTTCGGCATGCTTGGGCTGGCGGCTGCCTATTATGCGGTTCCGATCATGCGCGGCGTGACGAACTTCGACCAGCGGCCAGGCAAGCTCGCCTTCTGGCTGGTTTTTACCGGCATGCTGGGACTCGGCTTTGCCTTTGCCATCGGCGGCACGATCCAGGTGTTCGTCTACCGTACGCTTGGCCTCGACTGGTTTGGCGGTGATGTCGGTCCGGCCATGCTGTTCACCAAGGCGATGGTGCCGCTGTTCGGTCTCGTCTTTGCTGCGGGCGTCTGCCTGATCGTCTACGATCTGATCACACTTGGCCTGCGCCAGCCTTCGGCCGCCATCGTCGCTGCGGAGGCTCCGGCGCCTTCCGGCTGGGGCAGGCAACTGACCGGCTGGGAAACTGGCATCTGGTTGCTCGGCATGTGGATATTCGGCGCCATCATCACGCTTGGCCTGCTGTCCTTCAACCTGAACACCGTGCAGAAAGGCAACGCGCTGATCCCCTATGTGATGGGCGGTGTCGGCTATCCTGGCTTGCTTCTGGTGACGTTGTTTTTCGTCTGGCGGTTCCTCAGTTCGCTGGAAGCACGCAACAAGGTAAACCTCGGGCCGATAATAGCTCCGTCGCCATTGCCTGCCGGTGCTACCTGAGATGGTGCGTAGGCCATCCTTTCTAACAACCAAAAGGCCCTCCAACCGAAAGCAGGGAGTTCCGACCATGACCACTCAAAACCCGCAAGCCGAATTGCGAACCCGCACCGTTGGCGACATCGCCGCGAAACTGCCTGGCGCCACGGCCGTGTTTCGCAGCTTCAAGATCGACTTTTGCTGCAATGGAGACCTCCTGCTCACCGATGCGGCGCAGAAGCGCGGTCTCAATGTCGAGCCGATCGAACAGGCGCTTGCCGCACTCGACGTCGACGCGCCTGGTGCGGCGGTGGAAATGGATAGTGCACGGTTGATCGATCATATAGAGAGCCGCTACCATCACCCGCATCGCCGCGCACTACCTGAACTCATCGCCTTGTCGCGCAAGGTTGAAGCGGTGCACCGCGACCATCCAAAGGTACCCGCAGGGCTTGCCGCCGTACTCCAGCGGATGAAAGAGGAACTGGAGAGCCATATGATCGAGGAGGAGCAGCACCTGTTTCCGGCGATGCGACAGCAGGCCTCACAAGCGCTTGACGCCCCGATTCTGGACTTGCGCCACCAGCATGACGATCACGGCGCGCTGCTGCGCCAGGTGGAGACCCTGACGGAAGAGTTTTCACCTCCGGAGGGCGCATGCAATTCCTGGCGGGCGCTTTATGTCGGCACCGCCCAACTCGCCGAAGATTTGATGCAGCATATCCATCTGGAGAACAACGTTTTGTTCCCCAGATTCGCGGCAACAGAACACGTCGCCTAGCCATTGGGAATGACCGATGCGCGTTGTGTGGCTGATCGCGGGCTTGGCCAGCCTAGTGCTGGCAGGATTCGGTGTGGCGCTGCCGTTGCTGCCGGCCACGCCCTTTGTCATCCTCACGGCGTTCTGCTTCGCGCGCTCGTCACCTGCCTTGCATGACCGGCTCCTCAACAGCCGCACGTTTGGCAAGGCGATCCGCGACTGGCATACTCATGGCGCCATCAGCTGCAGGAGCAAGGTGACGAGCGTGCTCGCCATGGCGTTGTCGCTGGCCGCCTCGCTCGTTCTCGCTGTCGATCTTGTCATTGTAGGCCTGCAGACCTTGACGGTATCCGCTGCCGCCGCCTTCATCTTGACGCGTAACAGCGCGGCATAGGGCCTGGCTCCAGTCCCTGCCCGGAGCCAAGTTCTCAAGCGATATAGAACATTGCTTTCGCCAGGAAGACGATAAGCACCACGTGGCAAAACACGCTCAGATGGATGATGTGCGATTGCCGCGCTCGCATCCGACCGCGCGCCGCAAGTGTGACGGCGGTGATGAAATGCACGAGCACGCTTATGGCGAGCAGGATCTTGAGCGTCAGCAGCGTGGCGAAGCTGGAGGAGAGGGGGTGCGCGAGATCGGCGCGATATTGCCAGGCCATGCCGATGCCGGCGCCATAAAGGACCAGGATGACGGACGGCATCAGCCGGCGGGCGCGGGCGCCGATGGCGATCTCTATCGGGCGCATCGCCTCGCGCCCCACCGTCTTGCGCACGCTTCCGAGGATCAGAACCTCGAAGAACACCGTGCCGACGAAGGCGATGGCGGCAAAAAGATGCAAGGTTATAAGAACGAAATGGCTCATGATCGGCTTCAGTCCCGATACGGATGTTATCCCGCGATCGCGCCCTCGTTGGCCGGGCGGGCAAGCGCGGAGAACTTGGCCAGCACGCCGCGCGTGTAGCGCGGTTCCGGCGCTTTCCATGCAGCGCGGCGGCGGGCGATCTCGGCCTCGACCACCTCCAGCCGCAGCATCAACCTGTGCGCGTCGATGGTGATCGAATCGCCTTCCTCGACCAGCGCTATCGTGCCGCCTTCATAGGCCTCCGGCGCGACATGGCCGACCACCATGCCCCAGGTGCCGCCGGAAAAGCGCCCGTCGGTGATGAGGCCCACGCTCTCGCCGAGACCGCGGCCGACCAGCGCCGAGGTTGGAGCCAGCATTTCCGGCATGCCCGGCCCGCCCTTCGGCCCTAGATAACGCAGGACAAGAATGTCGCCTGGCTTGATCCGATCGGCCAGGATAGCCTCCATCGCCGATTGCTCGTCGTCGAAGACGCGTGCCGGCCCGGTGATCGCCGGACTTTTCAGGCCGGTGATCTTGGCCACCGCGCCGTCCTCGGCAAGGTTGCCTTTCAGGATGGCGAGATGCCCCTCGCGGTAAAGCGCCTTCTCGACCGGCATGATGACCTTTTGGTCGGCGCGCGGCG
>JBARYG010000032.1:0-4840 GCA_049647745.1 Mesorhizobium sp. | reverse complement strand
ACACCAAGCACGCTCCCGTTCTCATCATCGGCTCCGGCCCGGCCGGTTATACGGCGGCGATCTATGCCGCCCGCGCCATGCTGAAGCCGATGCTGGTTGCCGGCCTGCAGCAGGGCGGCCAGCTGATGATCACCACCGATGTCGAAAACTACCCCGGCTTCGCCGACCCGATCCAGGGGCCGTGGCTGATGGAACAGATGCTGAAACAGGCCGAGCATGTCGGCACGGAGATCGTCAACGACATCATCACCGAAGTCGACCTCGACGTGCGGCCGTTCCGCGCCAAGGGCGATTCCGGCACGCTCTACACTGCCGATGCGCTGATCATCGCCACCGGCGCGCAGGCCAAGTGGCTGGGTATTCCGACCGAGCAGACTTTCATGGGATTCGGCGTTTCAGCCTGCGCCACCTGCGACGGGTTCTTCTATCGCGGCAAGGATGTAGCGGTGGTCGGTGGCGGCAACTCGGCGGTCGAGGAGGCGCTCTATCTCGCCAATCTGGCGAGGACGGTGACCGTGATCCATCGCCGCAGCGAGTTCCGCGCCGAGCGTATCCTGCGCGAGCGGCTGCTGGCGAAGGACAATGTCCGCGTGATCTGGGATACGGTGGTCGACGAGATCACCGGACGTCCCGGCAAGGCCCCGCTGCCGCCTTCGGTGGAAGGGTTGAAGCTCAGGCATGTCGCGACCGGCGCGGAAACGCTGTTGAAGGTGGACGGCGTGTTCGTGGCGATCGGCCATGCGCCGTCGGTCGACCTGTTTATCGGCAAGCTGAAGCAGAAGCCGAACGGCTATCTGTGGACAGCGCCTGATTCGACCCGCACCGACGTGCCGGGCGTGTTCGCGGCAGGCGATGTTACCGACGACGTCTACCGGCAGGCGGTGACGGCGGCGGGCCTCGGCTGCATGGCGGCACTGGAAGCGGAAAAGTATCTGGCTGGCGTAGAGGTTCACCGGGAAGCGGCGGAATAGCCACGAAGAAACCTGATTTGTCGTAGACGCCAAACATAAAGAGGGGAAACCATGGCGTTGGATTGGGACAAGCTTCGCGTGTTTCACGCGGCGGCGGAGGCCGGGTCGTTCACCCATGCGGCCGAGGTCCTGCGGCTGTCGCAATCGGCCATCTCGCGGCAGGTCAGCGCGCTGGAGCACGACGTCGGCGTGCCGCTGTTCAACCGGCATGCGCGCGGACTGGTGCTGACCGAACAGGGCGAACTGCTCTATCGCACGGCGCACGACGTGCTGATGCAACTGGAAAACGTCAAGAACCAGCTGGCCGAGACTACCGACACGCCGTCGGGCACGCTGCGCGTCACCACCACCGTCGGCCTGGGCACCGGCTGGCTGACGGAACGGTCCAAGGAATTTCTCGACCTCTATCCGGAGATCAATCTTCAGCTCGTGCTCGCCAATGAGGAACTCGACCTGACCATGCGGCAGGCCGATTGCGCGGTGCGGCTGCGCCAGCCGCAGCAGCCCGACCTCATCCAGCGGCGCCTGTTCACCGTGCACCTGCATGTGTTTGCGGCGCAGTCCTATCTGGACCGCCACGGCACGCCGAAATCGGTTGCCGATCTCGACAAGCACCGCCTTGTCACCTTCGGCGAGCCGGTGCCGCCTTATCTTTCGGGCCTCAACGTGCTGGAAACCATCGGCCGCCCGGCCGGGCTCAAGCGCGAGGCGGTGTTGCAGATCAACGATCTCATGTCCATCCGGCGGGCAGTGAAGCGCGGCGCCGGCATCGCCATGCTGCCGGACTACATGGCCGGCGAGGGGACAGGCATGGTGCCGGTCCTGCCTGAACTCGAAGGACCGTCCTTCGACACGTTCTTCGTCTATCCCGAGGCAATGAAGAACCAGGCCAAGCTCAAGGCGTTCCGCGATTTCATGTTCGGGCTGGCGCGCAACTGGACATTCTGACGATGCCTGGCCCGGCAGGCCGCCGGCGGAAGATCGTCGGCGGGCTGTTGCCGGCGGATGGCTGCCGCAGCGCAAAATCGGGCATTGTAGCTAATCTAAATCGTTCTTAACGACTGTTTCTGGTCCTATGGTCGCGAAATGACGATTGGACCACAGACAATCCCTTTTTGCATGTGTGCGTTGCAAAATAGGTTATTGAATGTTGGGCGGGATGCGCACATATATAGATCATCTCTTGGACGCGTTCTCCTCCCATTAGCGTCCTTGAGTGTTCCCCTCTGGAGGCTTAGCCCTAACGGGCGCTTCCAATCAACTCAGCCGGATCTCTTGATCCGGCTTTTTTGTTGCCTGAAATCCGGTGTTGTCCGTTGTGGGGCAGGCTAAGCGTGTCGCGATCTTTTAGATTCACGCCGCACGCTTTAGGTCTTTGATTTCAACCATGTCTTTATCCCCGAAACCGGGGTGACTTTAGGGAGGCATGCTTTAGGCACAGCGCGTAACGGTGACGTGTAACCCCCGTAACGTTTCCTTGGCTTCCATTTTGGATTAGTCAGACAATAGGACGCGGTTTGGATCGATCGGGAGATGGGGGCATCACTCGAACGATCCGGGCTCAGGTAACAACCGCGTCCGTTTCTTTTTCCGCCGCGTAGACTGTACGCTGCGGTTACGTTGCGGCGGACCTGACGCTTCTCCTCCCGCGAAAGCGGTCCGCAACGAGACGGCGTCCGATGTTTTCGGGCGCCGTCTTCCTCAAGCCACTCGGCGTCGCCCCCGAGCCATCCGTATCAGGCGGCTTTGCCGTTCGTGTTCAGCGCTTCGTCGGCGAGGCGACCGGTCAGTTCCGCCATGTGGTCGAACGAGGCGCAGTAGGTCGCAACACCGGCGGTCGCCGAGCGCAGCTCGATGATCAGGTCGCCGATCTCGGCCTGCGGCATCGTCGCTTCCACCACATCCCAACCCGGCCAGCCGGCACGCGCGTCATAGCCGAGGATCTGGCCGCGCCGCTGCGGGACAAGGGCGATGATCCTCGCCGTCGCATCTGAGGGCGTGAAGACCTCGACCTTCATGACCGGTTCCAGCAAGACGGGGGAGCATTGCGCCATGCCCTCCTTCATGGCGAGCTTGGCTGCCATCTGGAACGCCATGTCGGACGAATCGACCGCATGATAGGAGCCGTCGGAAAGGTTGACCGCGATGTCGACGACCGGGAAGCCGAGGGGGCCGGATTTCAGATAATCGCGCACGCCGGTCTCGACCGACTGGATATAGGTTTTCGGCACCGCGCCGCCGGTGATCGTGTCGGTGAACTGGAAGCCGGAGCCACGCGGCAGCGGCTTGATGTCCATGACCACGTCGCCGAACTGGCCGTGGCCGCCCGACTGCTTCTTGTGGCGGCCGCGCTGCTGCGCCGGCTTGCGGATCGTTTCGCGGTAGGGCACGGCCGGCTGGTGACCGTCGACGGCGATCTGGTTTCGGCCTTCCAGCCGCTCGCGCACGACACGCAGATGCATTTCACCGTGGCCCGACAGGACGGTTTCGGCCGAATCCTGATTGTGATGCAGGCTGAGCGAAGGGTCTTCTTCGGCCAGGCGCTGGATGGCTGCCGACATTTTCACGTCGTCCTTGCGCTCCTTGGGGCGCAGCGCGAAGGCGTAGACCGGCTGCGGCGGCTGGAGCTCGATCAGCGGTGCGATGCCGCCTTTCGCCGAAGTCAGCGTCTGGCCGGTTCGTGCCCCTTCCAGCTTGCCGAGAGCCACGGTTTCGCCTGCGGCCGCCGTGGCGACCTTCGCCTGATCCTTGCCGAACATCCTGTAGATGCCGGACACCTTGGCGGTGTCCCCACCGGGAAGAGAAAACTCGGCACCGTCGGCGACCTGCCCGGACAGGATGCGCGCCACCGAAAGCTTGCCGGCATGTGGCGTATGGATGGTCTTCATTACCTGCGCGACCGTGGCGCCGCCGTCGGTCAGGCCGAGGCGCTGGCGGGTCGTCTCCACGTCGGGCGCGTCATGGCGGATCGCTTTCAGCAGGCGCAGCACGCCATTGCCTTTCTCGGCGGTGCCGATCAGCACCGGCGTTACCGTGCCCTCGCGCAGATCGGCGGCGAGGTCGTCGAAAACCTTGTCCTTCGGCGGCTCGATCTCTTCGAGCAGTTGCTCCATCAACTGATCGTCATGGTCGGCCAGCGTCTCCAGCATGGAAAAGCGCGCCTCCAGTTCGCGCGCCTTGTCGTCGCCGGGAATCTCGGCGATCTCGCTCGCGGCGTATTCGCGGTAGATGTAGGCGCGCTCCAGAGCGAGGTCGATCGAGCCGATGACGACACCGTCCTTGCGCAAGGGCACCTGTCGCAGGAGCAGCGGCGCGGTGCTGGCCGGCTGCAGCATCTTCAGCGTGTCGCGCACGCCTTGCGTCGCCTTGTCGACCTTGTTGAGAAAAAGGATACGCGGAATACCCAGATCGTCGAGCTTGCGCATGATGAGCTGAAGCGCCGGTATCTTCTTTTCGTCCGCTTCCGCGACGACGACCGCGAGGTCGCAGGCGGCAAGCACCGGATCGGCTTCGAACGCGAATTCGACAGATCCGGGGCAATCGACGAAGGTCAGGCTGTCGCCCATGAATTCGGTGGTGGCAAAATTGGCCTCGACGCTCATGGCGTGGGCGCGTGCTTCAGGCGAGAAGTCGGAAACGGTATTGCCGGAAGAAGTCGGGTTCTGGCGAGGGATGGCGCCGGTGCGGGCCAGGATGGCTTCGAGAAGGGTGGTTTTGCCGCTTGAGAAGGGACCGACGATGGCAATGCATTTCGGTCCCGAGCGTCTTCCTCCGGCACGATACTCCATGACTGACCTCCGCGCGGGCGTTTTCCCCGGCAGCGGCGGCCGGCCCGTTCGGCCGTCGCGGGATATTTCTTCCCAGTCTTC
>JBARYG010000031.1:0-58269 GCA_049647745.1 Mesorhizobium sp. | reverse complement strand
GCACCAGCACGTCGCAATGCGCATACTGCGCCGCATAATGGTCGGGGTCCGCCTTGTCCGGCGCCACGCCGAGGCCGGCGGCGGCCCGGATCTTCGGCTCGTAGAACGACTTCCATGCCGATTTCGGCCACATGAACGTCTTGTAGTAGAAACCGGCGGAGAAGAACGGCGAAGCGATGTCGTTGACCGCCCCGACGTCGAAGGAAAGCGACGGCCAGCGGTTTTGCGAAATGGCTTTCAAGCCCTCATAGACTTCCTGCACCGTGGCACGCACGTTAGGCGCCTTGCGCGCGTCGTCGCGCTCGATGCCGACCAGCGCGTTCGGCTCTTCCGCGCCGGCGGAAAGAATGCCGCGCGGGCGGTGGTACTTGAACGAGCGGCCGGTGAGATGAACGCCGTTGGCAAGCAGTGCCGAAGCCAGCGTATCGCCTTCCACGCCCGTATAGGGCTGGTCGTCGAAGGTAAAACGCACCGTGCTGGCCTGTTTCAGGCGGCCGGCACTGGGGATACGGAAAGAGGCGCTCATTTGCCGGCTCCCGGCAGCTTGGTGGGTTTGGGCTCGCCTGCCTTGTAGGTCATGACGAATTTGTCGCTGACGCTGTCGCGCACGGCATTGAAGAAGCGCGCGCAGCCATGCACGTGCCGCCAGCGTTCATAGACGATGCCTTTGGTATTGGTGCGGATGAAGAAAAACTTCTCGAAGTCCTCGTCGCTGATCGAGGCGATGTCGGTCGGGCGCGCAATATGTGCCTCGCCGCCATTGCGGAACTCCAGTTCCGGACGCTCTTCCTCGCAATAGGGGCAGCGTATCAACAGCATTTCTCGTTCCCCCTCAGTGCGCCACGGCGGCGGCAGCCGCCTCGTCGATCAGCCGGCCGGTGCGGAACCGCTCCAGCGTGAACGGCGCGTTGATCGGGTGCGGCTCGTCCTTGGCGATGGTGTGGGCAAAGACATTGGCCGAACCCGGCGTCGCCTTGAAACCGCCCGTGCCCCAGCCGCAATTGACATAGAGGCCCTTGACCGGCGTCTTGGCCACGATCGGCGAACGGTCGGGCGTGACATCGACGATGCCGCCCCACGAACGCAGCATCTTCATGCGCGTGAACATCGGGAACATCTCGCAGATGGCGTCGAGTGTATGCTCGAGGATATGCAGGCCGCCGGTCTGCGAATAGGACGTGTACTGGTCGGTGCCGGCGCCGATCACCAGTTCGCCCTTGTCGGACTGGGAAATATAGGCGTGCACCGTGTTCGACATGACCACGCAAGGCACCACCGGCTTTACCGGCTCGGAGACCAGCGCCTGCAACGGATAGCTCTCCAGCGGCATGCGCACATCGGCCATACCCATCACCATTGAGGTATGGCCCGAGGCGACCACGCCGACCTTTTTCGCGCCGATGAAGCCGCGCGTCGTCTCGACGCCGGTGACGCGGCCGTCCGGCGCGCGCTTGATGCCGGTGACCTCGCAATTCTGGATAATATCGACGCCGCGCGCCGAAGCCCCACGCGCATAACCCCACGCAACCGCGTCGTGCCGGGCCGTGCCGCCGCGCCGCTGCAAGGCGGCGCCGACCACTGGATAGCGCGCATCAGGCGAAATGTTGAGCGGCGGGCAGAATTCCTTGGCCTGCTCGGGCGTCAGCCATTCATTGTCGATGCCGTTGAGCCGGTTGGCGTGGATGTGGCGCTTGAAGCTCTGCACGTCATGGGTGTTGTGCGCCAGCATCATCACGCCGCGCGCCGAGTACATGACGTTATAGTTGAGTTCCTGCGACAGCCCGTCCCACAGCTTCAGCGCGTGGTTATAGATGCCGGCCGATTCGTCGTAGAGATAGTTGGATCGAATGATGGTGGTGTTGCGGCCGGTGTTGCCGCCGCCGAGCCAGCCCTTCTCGATCACCGCGACGTTGGTGATGCCGTGTTCCCTGGCCAGGTAATAGGCCGTTCCGAGGCCATGGCCGCCAGCGCCGACGATGATGACGTCGTATTCCTTCTTTGGCTCCGGCGAAGGCCATTGCTCTTCCCAGCCCTTGTGGCCGCGCATGGCCTCGCGGGCGATGGCGAATACCGAATATTTTTTCACGTGTCTGGCCTCGCGGATGGCAGCCGGCTTCGTTCGATCAGCGTCCGGCGCGCGAGGTGTATCACTAGCGAAACCACGCTGTCACCCTTGCGCTGTTTGCGACGGCGATTGGCGTTTTGCGCCGCGATCCGCAATGCGACAAAGGCGCCTGTGGGTATTGGTGACCAAAGGTTCGCTTCGGGCGGTTCCAGTGCTAGGAGATCGACCAGACGAGGAAAGACGATGAAGGTTGACATAGACATGGGGACGGCTTCCGCGGGGAAGTCGGCCATGCTCGATCTTGAAGAACTTCTGGCGACCCGGCTGCTCGTGCAGGGCAATTCGGGCTCGGGAAAGTCGCACCTTCTGCGCCGCCTGCTCGAACAGAGCGCGCCCTGGGTACAGCAATGCGTTATCGACCCGGAGGGCGACTTCGTCACGCTTGCCGACCGATTCGGCCATGTCGTGGTCGATGCGCAGCGCACCGAGGCGGAACTGACCCGCATTGCCGGGCGCATCCGCCAGCATCGCGTTTCGGTCGTGCTCAATCTGGAAGGGCTGGATGTCGAACAGCAGATGCGCGCCGCCGCTGCCTTCCTCGGCGGCATGTTCGATGCCGAGCGCGACCACTGGTATCCGGTGCTGGTGGTGGTGGACGAGGCCCAGCTTTTCGCCCCCGCCGTCGCCGGCGAAGTCTCCGACGAAGCGCGCAAAATCTCGCTTGGCGCCATGACGAACCTGATGTGCCGCGGACGCAAGCGCGGGCTCGCCGGCGTCATCGCCACGCAGCGCCTCGCCAAGCTCGCCAAGAACGTCGCGGCGGAAGCCTCAAACTTCCTCATGGGCCGCACCTTCCTCGACATCGATATGGCCCGCGCCGCCGACCTGCTCGGCATGGACCGGCGGCAGGCCGAGATGTTCCGCGACCTGGCGCGCGGCCATTTCGTGGCCCTCGGCCCCGCATTGACGCGCCGCCCGCTACCGATCACCATCGGCACGGTCGAAACCTCGGCGCGCTCGATGAGCCCCAAGCTGATGCCGCTGCCCGATGCGCCGCAGGATGCGCGCGACCTCATTTTCACGCCGGACCCCGAGGAGACCCGCCTGCCGGTGCGCCGGCCACCGCCGCCGGCACCGATCCCGACCGCCGACCTCATCGCCCAGCTGTCACGCCCTCCCCCGGCGCCCGAAGCGCCTACTGAGCCCGTTTTCGCCATCATCGACGAAGCCGAGCGCGAGGCCGGCGTCGCAACCGTCATGCGCGAAATCCTCGATGATCCCGACGCCGCTTTCCGTAGCGACGCCGTGCTCTATCAGGATTTTCTGGTCCGCTGCCGTATCCGCCGCGTGCCGGGCGAGCCACTCGATCTTGCGGGGTTCCGCCGCAAATTCGCCGTGGCGCGCGCCGGCGTGGACCAGAAGACCGCCGACGGCGAAGCATGGCCGATGGCGCTCAATCTATCCGAAGCCCTGCCCGCCGACGTGCAGGGCGTATTCCTGGTGGTCGCGCAGGCGGCCCTTGCCGGCGCGCCCTGTCCTTCGGACGCCACGCTGGCCCGCATCTATGGCAGCCATTCGCCGCGCCGCGCCGCGCGCCTGCTCGCCTATTTCGAGGAACGCAACCTTCTGGTGGCGCGCACCGATTTTCACGGCAAGCGCGTGCTGGCCTTTCCCGATCTCGGCTGCGAAACGGCGCCCGGCGACCCAAACGCCCCGGACGAAGCCGCCGGCACGCGTGACGCCGCCGAATAGCCGGTAGAAATCGGCGATATAGTCTGCAGTTCCCACACTCTTTTGTAGACAGCCCGCCCCGTTTCTGATATTTGCCCGCGCAATTCGCAGCGGATTTCCCTGCGGATGCGGGTGGCTGTGGCCGCTTGCATGCTGATTTCAAACACGAAAGACAGGATCGCCCGTGCAGGTACTCGTCCGCGATAACAACGTCGATCAGGCGCTTCGCGCACTGAAGAAGAAGATGCAGCGCGAAGGCATTTTCCGCGAAATGAAGATGCGCGGCCATTACGAGAAGCCTTCGGAAAAGCGCGCGCGCGAAAAGGCCGAGGCCGTGCGCCGCGCCCGCAAGCTGGCGCGCAAGCGCGCCCAGCGCGAGGGCCTGCTGCCGATGACGCCGCGCCCTGTGGCCGCGGGTGCTGCCGGTGCCGGTGCCGCGCGTCCTTCGCGCTGAACCCGCCAATTTTTCGTCCCTTTCGACGGATATCCCGAGGTGGCGCGATGCATAATCGTCGCCACCTTTTTGTTTTTAACTGACCAGGCCCGGAGGGGGACCCGGATCTCGACGGCGCCGAGCCAGTGAGGATCAGGACGAGATGAACGCATCCACCGACAAGCGCGGGACCGCGACACGCGGACTGCTGCTGGCAGCAGCCCTGTTTTCGGGCCTGGCGCTGGCAGGCTGCCAGACCGGACCGGCCGGTGAACTGGCCAGCATCGATACCGCACAGGGGTCGAGCGAAAATATCGCCTCGCTTTCCTCGGTGATCGAGCGCAACCCGCGCGATCCGGAAGCCTATAATGTACGTGGTTCGGCCTATGGCCGCGGCGGCAAATACCAGGCCGCGCTGAAGGACTTCAATACCGCCATCCAGCTCAACCCGAGCTTCTATCAGGCATATTCGAACCGCGCCCTGATCTATCGCTTCCTCGGTGACCAGGCGAGCGCGCTCGCCGACTACAACAAATCCATCCAGATCAACCCCAGCTACGATGCCGCCTATATCGGGCGTGGCAACCTGTACCGCAAAGCCGGCCGCACCAAGGACGCTTTCAACGATTTCCAGAAGGCGATCCAACTCGACACGACCGATGCTCGCGCCTACCACAATCGCGGCCTGATCTATCAGCAGCAGGGCCAGCACAATTTCGCCATCGAGGACTTTTCGACCGCCATATCGCTGGCGCCGGATGCCTCCGAGCCCTACAACGGTCGCGGCCTCTCCTATCTGGCGCTCAACCAGGAGGACAACGCCTTCGCCGACTTCAACATGGCCATCAAGCTCGACAGCAAGAACGCCGAGGCATGGGCCAACCAGGCGCTGGTCTACGAGCGGCGCGGCGACAAGCAGCGAGCCGCCAAGTCCTATCGCGAGGCCGTGCACCTCAATCCCAATTACCAGCCGGCCAAGGACGGCTTGAGCCGCACCAGCGCCGGCTGACGGTTTTTCGATCCGCCGGATATTTGTTGGCGCCTCTTCTGGAGGCGCCGCTGGAAGGACTATGTGACGCGGCTGTTTGCCACGCTCGCGCCACGGTTTTCTTGGAACTGTTCCCTCACTTCTTCATTGTTCTCACCGAACCATAACCGAGGGATCCTCCATGAAAACGAAACTTGCCTGTGCAACAGCCCTTCTCGCCACGCTGATGGCCGCCCCGGCCAGCGCCGCACTCAAACTCGGCGTTCTCGATTGCACCATCGACGGCGGCACCGGCTATGTGATCACCTCGAACAAGGGTGTCTCCTGCACGTTCCGCCCCTATCACGGCGGCCCGTCCGAAGCCTATACCGGCGTCATCTCCAAGCTCGGCGTTGATCTCGGCAGGACCAATCAGGGGGCGCTGCAATGGGCGGTGCTTTCAGCGACTAGGGGCGACCCCGCCGATAAGCTTGGCGGAACCTATGTAGGCGTCAACGCCGAAGCCTCAGTGGTGACCGGCGGCGGCGCGAACCTGCTGGTCGGTGGCTTCCAGGATTCCATCGCCCTGCAGCCGCTTAGCGTGCAGGCGCAGACCGGCCTGAACCTTGCCGTAGCCGTGAGTTCGCTGCAGCTGATCCGCTCCTTCAAATAAGCCGGATGGAAGCTCAGGACGGCTGTCAGGCGACGGTCGTCCCGAGCTTTTCCGCGATCAGCCCGGCCAGCCGCTTAGCCACGTCTTCCTTGCTCATCTCCGGCCATTCCTCGACACCGGTGACGGAGACGATGCGCACCCGATTGCGGTCGCCGCCCATCACCCCGCCACTGCCGATGCCGCTATCGTGCGAAACGTCATTGGCGACGATGAAGTCGGCGCCCTTCTTCTTCAGTTTCGCTTCGGCATTTTCCACGAGGTCTCGCGTCTCGGCAGCGAAACCGACAACCAGCGCGGGCCGCTTCCGGTGATGGCCTACGCCGGCCAGAATGTCTGGATTTTCGACCATTTGCAGGGTCGGCGGCCCCTCGCCCGCTACCTTCTTGATCTTTTCGCCAGCAGACGCCGCGGTTCGCCAATCGGCAACGGCAGCGACGAAGACGGCGGCATCGGCCGGCAGCAACTGCTCGACGGCATCGCGCATTTCCTGCGCCCGCTCGACATGAACGGTCGTCACGCCCGCCGGATCGGCAATCGTTACCGGGCCGGAGACGAGACGCACATCCGCACCCAGTTCCGCCAGCGCAGTTGCGATCGCGTGCCCCTGCTTGCCGGAAGAGCGATTGGCGATGTAGCGCACCGGATCGATGGGCTCATGCGTCGGACCGGAGGTCACGATGATCTTTCGGCCCGAAAGCGGTTTCCGGCTGCTACCCAGCAGCGCCTCGACGGCAGCAACGATCTCCAGCGGCTCAGCCATGCGGCCCTCGCCGGCTTCGTTGCTCTCGGCCATCTCGCCTTTCGCCGGTCCGACGAACTTTATGCCGTCCTTTTCCAGCGTGGCGCGGTTGCGGCGCGTCGCCGGATGCGCCCACATTCGCGGGTTCATCGCTGGCGCCATCAACACCGGCTTGTCAGTGGCAAGCAGAACGGCGCACGCGAGGTCATTCGCCAGCCCGTTCGCCAGCTTCGCCATCAGGTCGGCGGTGGCTGGCGCGACGACGATCGCGTCCGCGTCGCGGGCAAGCCGGATATGACCGATATCCTGCTCGTCCTGCCGGTCGAACAGATCGGTAAAGACATGGTCCGCCGACAACGCGCCGACCGACAGCGGCGTGACAAATTGTTGAGCCGCCTGCGTCATCACGCAACGCACCGCCGCCCCACGCTCGCGCAACCGGCGGATAAGGTCGAGCGCCTTGTAGGCGGCGATGCCGCCACCGATGATGAGCAGGATGCGCTTTTGTGAAAGAGTCATGCTTCGACCTTTTTCCGTAAGCAGAGACTAGACGAAGCAGGTTACGCGCACAACGAAGCCCCGGTTCACGCCAGCTTCCACGCGATCCACAGCAGCGTCAGCGCGATCACCCACAGCGCCACCCGGCCCGAGCGCGTGGCTCGCGCCTCGGCCTTGCCGATCGCCTTCGCCGTAGCTCCGTCGAAACGCAGGCCATGCTCGGCCATCTTGTCGATTTCCCGCGACAGCCGCTCTGTTCGGTGGGCGAAGTCCGGCGCCTGGCGTGCCAGCGACACCAGCGCCGCCACACCCTCGCGCGCGTCGCTGGCCAGACCGCGCGGACCCAGGTTGCTGCGTATCCAGCCACCGACCACCGGCTCGGCCGTCTTCCACATGTTGAAGGCGGGGTCGAGCGTGCGTGCCACCCCCTCCACCACCACCATGGTCTTTTGCAGCAGCACCAGTTCGGGCCGCGTCTGCATGTCGAATAGCTCGGTCACCTCGAACAGCAGCGTCAAAAGCTTGGCCATGGAGATGGTTTCGGCCGGCTGGCCATGGATCGGCTCGCCGATGGCGCGGATCGCCTGCGCGAAGGCCGCGACATTGTGCCGGCGCGGCACGTAGCCTGCCTCGAAATGCACTTCGGCGACGCGCAGATAATCGCGCGTGATGAAGCCATAGAGAATCTCGGCCAGAAACCGGCGCTCCTTCTTGCCGAGCCGGCCGGCGATGCCCAGGTCGACGGCGACGATGGTACCGTCCTCCTCGACGAACAGGTTTCCCGGATGCATATCGGCATGGAAGAAACCGTCGCGCAGCGTGTGGCGCAGGAAAGACTGGATGAGGTTGGCGGCGATGGCCTTCAGGTCATGATCGGCGGCGGCAAGGGCCGCGATATCGTTCATCTTGATGCCGTCGATCCATTCCATCGTCAGCACGTCGCGGCCGGTGCGCTCCCAATCGACCGAAGGCACGCGAAAGCCCGGATCGTCCTTGGTGTTCTCGCCGAGTTCCGACAGGGCCGCCGCCTCCAGCCGAAGATCCATCTCGATCTTGGTGGTCTGGGCCAGCGTTTCCGTTACCGCGACAGGCTGCAGACGGCGCGACGACGGGATATATTTTTCCTGCAGGCGGGCGGCCAGAAAAAAGCTTTCAAGATCGTGCGCGAAACGACGGCGCACGCCCGGCCTTATCACCTTCACCGCCACCGGCTTCGGACCGCCGTCATAAGCGACCGCCGCCGAGTGAACCTGCGCGATCGAGGCGGCGGCAACAGCATCGCCAAAGCTCACATAAAGGTCGCCGACCGGGCGACCGAGCGAGGTCGCAACCGCACTGGCCGCTTCCGCCTTTGGAAAGGTCTGCATCTTGTCCTGCAGCATGGCGAGGTCGAGCGCGATATCGTTGCCGACCACATCGGGCCGTGTCGCCATGAACTGACCGAGCTTGACGTAGGACGGACCGAGTCGCGCCACCGCCTTGGCCAGCCGGTCACTGCGCCGGTAGCGCCGCGCGCTGTGACGCGTAAGAAGCCGCGCTAGCCGCCAGCCGAATTTCGGCAGGCCCGAAAGCTGGTCACCCGGCAGGGCCGCGACCACGCCTTCGCGCACCAGCACCCATCCGGCTTTGGCAAGCCGCAGGCCGGCACTGACGCTGCTCATCGCCGCACCCTTGTCAAAGCTTCCAGCCCGAATGGGCCGCCGCGATGCCGCCGGAATAGTTGCGGAAAGTGACCCGATCGAAACCGGCACGCCCGATCATGGTGGCGAAATTGGCCTGGTTGGGAAATTTGCGGATGGATTCGACCAGATAGGAATAGGGTTCGCCGTCCCCCGTCACCGCCTTGCCGATCTTCGGGATGGCGTTGAACGACCACGCCTCGTAGGCCTTGTCGAGCACCGGCATGTCCACTTCCGAGAATTCGAGGCACAGGAAGCGCCCGCCGGGCTTCAGCACCCGGAACGCCTCGGAAAGGGCGACCTCGATGCGCGGCACGTTGCGAATGCCGAAGGCAATCGTATAGGCGTCGAACGTACTATCCTCGAACGGCAACGCCTCGGCATTGGCCTCGACGAAATCGGTGTTTTCGGAAAGTCCCTTTTTCTCGGCCCGGTCGCGGCCGACGGAAAGCATCGAGCCGTTGATGTCGAGTACGGTCGCATGCGCGTTGCCGTGGCTAGCCCCGACGATCTTGAAGGCTATGTCGCCGGTGCCGCCAGCAACGTCAAGGACGCGCCAGCCGGGCCGCTTCGGCGGATTGAGCCATGCCACCATGGCGTCCTTCCACACCCGGTGCATGCCTGCCGACATCAAATCGTTCATCAGATCGTAGCGCTTGGCCACTTTGTGGAAAACGTCGTTGACCAGCGGCTGCTTCTCGCCCGCACCCACCTGCCTGAAGCCGTAAGACGTTTCCATACCGCCCGTGGCTTTGGTTCTCTCAACTGACATTATTCTTGATCCGCCTTAAAACCGGCGGGACCATAGCCGATCGAGATACCGGGCGCTATTGTTTAAGACGCGATGTTCAGCCGCGCGTCGCGCCTGCGCAACAGGATGGATGAATGGTACTGAAAGCAGAACTCCACTGCCATATCGAAGGGGCAGCAGCCCCCGAACTCGTCATCCACCAGGCTCGGAAATACGGCGCGGATTTCTCATCTTTCATCGATAACGGTTCTTTCGTCTGGCACGATTTCCCGTCCTTTCTCGCGGCTTACGATTTCTCGGCCAGCCTGTTCAGGACGGAGGACGACTATGCACTACTGGCCGATCACTACCTGACCAGCCTCGCCCGCGACGGCACCATCTATTCCGAGTTGTTCATCTCGCCCTACCATGCGGCAAAGGCCGGGCTCTCACCGAAGGCCTACACCGATGCGCTGGGCGAAGGGATCGAGCGAGCCAAGGCCAGAACCGGCATCGAGGGCCGCATGATCGTGACCGGCGTGCGCCATGCCGGAGTGGAATCCGTCGAGCAGGCGGCGCGATTCGCCGCCCGCTGCGGCCACAGGCTGGTAACCGGCTTCGGCCTCGCCGGCGGCGAGCGGATCGGCGAGGCGGAGGATTATGTCCGCGCCTTCGAGATCGCGCGCGAGGCCGGCCTGGGCGTCACCATTCATGCCGGCGAGGTCATGGGATGGGAAAGCGTAGCGGCAGCCCTCGACCATATCCGCCCCTCGCGGATCGGGCATGGCGTGCGCGCCATCGAAAATCCCGATCTTGTCCGCCGCATCGCCGCCGAAGGCGTCGTATTGGAATGCTGCCCCGGTTCCAACATCGCGCTCGGCATCTATGCCGGCTTTGCCGATCATCCGTTTCCGGCATTGAAAGCCGCCGGCTGCAAACTGACGCTCGGTTCCGACGACCCGCCCTATTTCCGCACCTCACTGAAACAGGAATACGACAACGCCGTTCGGCATTTCGGCCTGGACGACAAGGCGCTCGCCGGCATCACCCGCACCGCCATCCAGGCTGCCTTTGTCGACAAGAAGACCAGAGCCGCCCTTCTGGCGCGCCTCGACGGCACGTCCACTCGCTGATTCTTCTGCAAAAGCTGTGATCGCGGCGGCAAGCCCGTTCCCTGACATGGCCGTTGCCGTTAGGGTCTGCCCAAGCAGCCGGAATTTTCAGGAGAAGACCATGAAGGGCGTCACCGTCGTCGATCATCCGCTGGTGCAGCACAAACTGAGCATCATGCGCAAGAAAGAGACGTCAACCGCCGGTTTCCGTCGGTTGCTGCGCGAGATATCGCTGCTGCTGGGCTATGAGGTGACCCGCGACCTCGAATTGACCACCACGCCCATCGAAACGCCCATGGAAACCATGGATGCGCCGATCCTCGAAGGCAAGAAGCTGGTGTTCGCCTCGGTGTTGCGCGCCGGCAACGGTCTGGTCGAAGGATTGCTCGACCTGGTGCCGGCGGCGCGCGTCGCCCATATCGGGCTCTATCGAGACCACGAAACGCTGGAGGCGATCGAATATTTCTTCAAGGCGCCGAGCGACCTTGCGGACCGGCTGGTCATTGTCGTCGACCCGATGCTGGCAACCGCCAATTCGTCCATCGCCGCCGTCGAGAAGATGAAAGAGCATGGCGCCACCAATCTGCGCTATCTATGCCTGCTTGCCGCTCCCGAAGGGCTCGAGCGCTTCACCAAGGCGCATCCCGATGTCCCGGTCTATACCGCTTCCATCGACCGCCAGCTTAACGAGAAGGGTTATATCCTGCCCGGCCTCGGCGACGCCGGCGACCGCCTCTACGGCACGAAATAGACGCGGGGGCCTTTACCCTTCGTTGACGCAAAGCCGCGGTTCCGGCTCTTCGTGCCGGTTGCACACGCGCGCGTTAAAGCAGCAAATACCATTGCATGCTTAGCTGCTTTCCTCGGAGAGCAACCTTATGCTGCGCAATCTTCTCATCCTGTGCGTCTTCGCCGGCGTTTCGGCGTCAATCCCGATCGTCTACCAGTCGAACCCGCAGATATTCGAGCGCCTGTTGTCTTCGGCGCCGCAGGAAAAGGCGACGCAGGCAACCGACCTGAGGATGGCCACGGCCGCCCCGGCCACGCCGCAACCGCTTGGCCGCAAGATGATCGTCCAGTCGGACAAAAGCGGCCACTACGCCGCCACGTTCAAACTGAACGGCCGTTCCATCGATGCGCTGGTCGATACCGGCGCGACGCTGGTGGCGATCAACACCTCGACGGCCCGGCGGGTCGGCATCTCGGTCAACCCATCGGATTTCAAACACGAGGTTTCCACCGCCAACGGCACCATCAAGGCGGCTATGGTCAATGTCGACAGCCTGCAGATCGGCAGGATTTCCCTCGACGACGTTCAGGCCGTCGTGCTCGATGACAAAGCGCTGACAACCAACCTGATCGGCATGAGCTTCCTCAACCGCCTCGGCAAATTCCAGGCGCAGGACGGCGCGCTGCTTCTGGTCCAGTAAAAAGCTACGCACCGTCTCGCGGCAAAATCCGCCGGATGACCGCCTTTTTCGCGGACGGCCTCGACATTCCGACCGAGTAGGCATCAAGCACCACCCTCGCCGCCGTCTCGGCCTCGGCCGGTGTGCGGGCATGAACCAGCGCCAGCGTTTCGCCCGCAATCGCCTCCGCGCCCACCGGCAACAGACGGCTGATGCCGACGGAATGATCGATGCGGTCTTCCGGGCGGCTGCGCCCTCCGCCAAGCGTCACTACGGCAAGTCCGATGTCGCGCGTCGCAATACCCGTGATAAAGCCATTCGCGGTTGCCCGGACGGCAAGTTCCACCGGGGCTTTCGGCAGATAGTTTTCCGCCTTTTCGACAAAGTCCGCCGGCCCGCCCAGAGCAGCGACCATGCGACCGAACGTGGCGGCGGCGCGACCGCTGGCCAACGCCTCGGCGGCACGGCCGACGCCGTTCTGGTTGGTCTCGGCCAACCCCGCCGATTGCAGCATCTCGGCGGCGAGCGCCAGCGTCACCGTCTCAAGGCGCGGATCGCGAAAGCGACCGGTCAGGAAATCGACGGCGCTTCTCACCTCCAGTGCATTGCCGGCGGCTGACGCCAACGGCTCGTTCATGTCGGTCACCAGCGCCGAGGTTCTCAGGCCGGCACCGTTGGCGACCTCGACGAGACTGGCAGCCAGCGCCGTGGCATCGCGCGATTTCTCCATGAATGCGCCGTTGCCGAGTTTCACGTCCAGCACCAGCGATCCCAGTCCCGCCGCGAGTTTCTTCGACAGGATCGACGCCGTGATCAGCGGCACTGATTCCACCGTCGCCGTCACATCCCGTATCGCGTAGAGCCGCCGGTCCGCCGGGGCCAGATCGGCGGTCTGGCCGATGATGGCGCAGCCGGTTTCCAGCACCGCCCTGCGGAAAAGCGGCAGGTCCGGCTGGCTGGCATAGCCGGGGATGGCGTCCATCTTGTCCAGCGTGCCGCCGGTATGGCCAAGCCCGCGACCGGAAATCATCGGCACATAGGCGCCGCAGGCGGCGACGATCGGCGCCAGCACCAGCGAGACATTGTCGCCGACCCCGCCGGTCGAATGCTTGTCTGTAACCGGACCGGGCAGATCCGACCAGTCCAGCACGGTGCCTGAATCGCGCATGGAAAGCGTCAACGCCACGGCCTCGTCGCGCCCCATGCCGTTGAAGAATACAGCCATAGCGAAGGCCGCGGCCTGGCTGTCGGTAACGGTTCCAGCGGTCAGGCCACCGATGAAGGCCGCAATCTCGTCGGACGACAGCCTTTGCCCATCACGCTTCTTTCGGATGATTTCCTGCGGGAGCATGGCTCACCCACCCCTAGGCCGAAGGCATATGCGAGCACCAGCGCAAGCCTCGACGAAACGCACGGCAGCTGCCAGGAAGCCCTCAGTCATCCAGCAGGCCCTCCCGCAAGACGTGCTGAAGAACCGTCGCCAGCCGGGCGCCGCCGACGGGGGCCATGTCCCTGGTTTCCTGATGCGACAGTTCAGCCCCCGTCATGCCCGCGGCAAGGTTGGTGATGACCGAGCAAGCCGCGACCCTCAGACCCAGGAAGCGGGCGAGGATGACCTCCGGCACCGTCGACATGCCGACGGCATCCGCTCCGAAGGCGCGCGCCATGCGGATTTCGGCGGGCGTCTCGAACGACGGACCGGAAAACCACATATAGACGCCCTTGTGCAGCATCGTGCCGGTCGCCTCCGCCGCTTCTTCGATAGCCGCGCGCATCGCCGCGTCATAGGCTTCGGTTAGCCCGACAAAGCGGCGGTCGGTTGCCTCGCCGATGAGCGGATTGGTGCCGGAAAAATTGATGTGGTCGGTGATCAGCATGATCGAGCCGGGCAGCATTTCCGGATCCAACGAACCGGCGGCGTTGGTCAGGACCAGCCTGCCGACGCCGATCCCCGCAAGGGTTTCCAGCACCGGCCGCATGGCGGCGGCATCGCCCTGCTCGTAATAATGCGTCCGCCCGGCCAGCATCAGCACCGGCTTGTCGCCGAACCGACCGGCAACCATTTCGCCCGCATGGCCGCCGACGCCGCTTTCCGGAAACCCCGGCAGTTCGGCATAGGCGATGCGCACCGCGCCCTCCACCTGGTCGGCCAGCCCGCCAAGGCCCGAGCCCAGCACCAGCGCGGTGGCGGGCGCCAGCCCGTCCAGCCGCTCGACAAGCACATTGATGGCCCGATCGTTCATCTCAGTATGTCGCCCTGAAAGCCGTAGGGAAGCATGTCGCCCATGGTAAGGGTTTCGACCACGCCGGTTTCATCGCAGAGATAGAGCTTCGTTCCCGGCTCGCAAAACTCCGCCAGCCGCTGGCGGCAGCCGCCGCACGGCGTGCAGCGCGCCATGCGCTCGGCGATGACCGCTATTTCGGTGATCCGGCCGCCGCCGCCCATGACATAGTGGCCAAGTGCGGTGGTTTCCGCGCACCAGCCCTCGGGATAGGAGGCGACCTCGATATTGGCGCCGGCAAACACGCGGCCGTCCTCGGTGCGCAAGGCGGCCCCCACCGGAAACTTCGAATAGGGCGCATAGGCCTTGGCCATCGCCGCCCTCGCGGCAAGGTAGAGGTCATGCGACCCGGAACCCGTTAACCGAGCATCCGTCATGCTCACCGCTCCTTTACATAAGGTACGCCGCCGGCCTTCGGCGGGATCGCCTTGCCGATGAAGCCGGCGAGCAGCACCACGGTCAGCACATAGGGCAGCGCCTGCATGAACTGTACCGGCACTTTTCCCACCAGCGGCAACGGCGTGCCTTGCAGGCGGATGGACAGTGCGTCGAGGAAGCCGAACAGAAGGCAGGCGAACATGGCGTTGACCGGCTTCCATTTGGCGAAGATCAACGCTGCCAGCGCAATGTAACCCTTGCCGGCGGTCATGTCCTTCACGAAGCCGCCGTTCTGCGCCATCGACAGATAGGCGCCTGCGATGCCGGTGAGCACCCCGGTGCAGATTAGCGCGCGGTAGCGCAGCCAGGTAACGGAAATGCCGGCCGTATCGACCGCAGCCGGATTCTCGCCGACCGCGCGCAGGCGTAATCCGAAACGGGTGCGGTAGAGCACCCACCACGTCACCGGCACCATCAGGAAGGCGAGATAGACAAGGACGGAATGGCCCGACAGCAGTTCCGAATAAAGCGCGCCGAGCACAGGCACGTCCTTCACCGCATCTGCCCCCGGCAGCGTGATCGGCGAGAACCGTTCACCGGCACCCAGTGCCGGCGTGCGCCCGCCTTGCTGAAACCATGCCTGCCCTAAAATGACGGTCGAGCCGGCGGCGATGAAATTGATGGCGACACCCGAAACGATCTGGTTGCCGCGATGGGTGATCGAGGCAAAGCCGTGGACCAGCGCGAAAGCCACCGAAATGAGAATGGCCACGCCAAGCCCGATGAGGGCGGAATGGAACACCGCGGCAGCGGCGGCGCCCGCGAAAGCCCCGGCCAGCATTTTGCCTTCCAGCCCGATGTCGAAAATACCGGCTCGTTCCGAATAAAGCCCGGCAAGGCAGGCAAACAGAAGTGGCACAGAAAGCCGGACGGTCGAATCGAGCGTCTGGACGATGGCGTTGAACACGTCCATCTCAGGCATCCTTTCCCGAAACCGCCATGCCGACCGACTTCGGGCTGAGGGTAGCGAACAGAGCCTGGACGGAAGGCCGGAACATATGCTCCAGCGCCCCCGCAAAGAGAATGACCAATCCCTGGATGATGACGATCATATCGCGGGAAATCGCCGGCATCTCGAAGGCAAGCTCGGCCCCGCCCTGGTAGAGCATGCCGAACAGGATGGCGGCCAGAACGATGCCGACCGGATGTGAGCGCCCCATCAGCGCCACCGCGATGCCGACGAAGCCCGCCCCGCTGACGAAGTCGATCGCCACATTGTGCTGGTCGCCCATGGTCGGGTTGAGTGCCATCATGCCGGCGAAAGCGCCCGAAATCATCATGGTGAGGACGATAACGCGCGTTTCCGAAATGCCGGCATAGCGCGCCGCCTTGGGCGAAAAGCCATAGGTGCGCATTTCGTAACCGAAGCGCGTACGCCACACCAGCACCCACATCAGGAACGCCATGGCGAGTGCCAACAGGAAGGAAACGTTGAAGGGCGCGGAACGCACCTTGCCCCCGAACAGTTCGATCGCCCAGTTCAGCTTCGGCAGTTGCCCGCCTTCAAGGAACAGCCGCGTCTGCGGCGCTTGCGAGGCCAGCGGCTTCAGCGGCCCGACCAGCAGGTAGACCATGATCGAGGCGGCGATGAAATTGAACATGATGGTGGTGATGACGATGTGCGACCCGCGCTTCGCCTGCAGCCAGGCCGGAATCAGCGCCCATAGCGCGCCGATAACGGCCGACGCCAGGATTGCCAGCGGAAAAGTCAGCCACCACGGCAGCACATGATCGAAGGATAGGCAGACGACGGCGACGCCAAGTCCGCCCATATAGGCCTGTCCCTCGGTGCCGATGTTGAACAGGCCGCAATGCACGGCGACTGCCACGGAAAGCCCGGTAAAGATGAAGGTGGTGGCGTAGTAGAGCGTATAGGCGATGCCCTGCCCGCGCCCGAACGCCCCCTCGACCAGAATGACGGCTGCGCGAAACGGATTCTCGCCGACCAGAAGCACGACGAAGCCGGCGACGACGAAGGCGACCAACAGGTTGAGCAGCGGGATCAGCCCGTAATCGGCCCAGCCCGGCAGCCTGGCGTAGGGCGTGCTCATGCGGCCGTCTCCTGCCGCTCGACCCCGGCCATCAGCAGACCGAGCTCGCCTTCGCTCGCCTCCGGCCCGCGTTCGCCGACGATGCGGCCCTCGAACATCACAAGGATGCGGTCCGACAGCGAGCGGATTTCGTCCAGCTCGACTGAAATCAGCAGCACCGCCTTGCCGGCGTCGCGCATGGCGATCAGCCGCTTGTGGATGAACTCGATGGCCCCGACATCGACGCCGCGCGTCGGCTGACCGACGATCAGCACCCCCGGATCTTGTTCGATTTCCCGCGCGAGCACGATCTTCTGCTGGTTGCCGCCGGAAAAATTGGCGGTCTTGAGCCGGCAGTCGGCCGGTCGGATATCGTATTTCTGGATTTTTTCGCGGGCGTCGTCACGGATGGCATCGATATTGAGGAACATGCCCTTCGCGTAGCGTTCATGGTCATGATAGCCGAGGATCGAATTCTCGTTTTCCTCGAAAGCCAGCACCAGCCCGACATGATGGCGGTCTTCCGGCACATGCGCCAGCCCGCGTTCGCGCAGTTCACCCGGATCGGCTGCCCCCGTCAGATCGATCGGCCTGCCGTCCAGCAGGGCTGCCCCTGACACCGCGCGGCGGATGCCCGCAATCGTCTCGATCAGTTCGGATTGGCCATTGCCGGCGACGCCCGCTATGCCGACGATCTCGCCGGCGCGGACATCGAAGGAAACACGATCGACCATGGTGACGCCACGCGAATCCTTGACCGTCAGGCCGTCCACGGCAAGCTTGACCGCACCGGGGCTGGCCTCGCCCTTTTCGACCCGCAGCAGCACCCGCCGCCCGACCATCAGTTCGGCCAGTTCCTCGACGGACGTTTTTTTCGTCTCGCGCGTAGCGACCATGGTGCCCTGCCGCATCACCGATACCGTATCGGTGATGGCCATGATCTCGCGCAGCTTGTGCGTGATCAGCACCACCGTCTTGCCCTGTTCCTTCAACTGCCGAAGGATGCGGAAAAGGTGGTCGGCCTCGGCCGGCGTCAGAACGCCGGTGGGCTCGTCCAGAATGAGAATTTCGGCGCCCCGATAGAGCGCCTTGAGGATTTCGACACGCTGCTGCAGGCCGACCGGCAGTTCCTCGACGATGGCATCGGGATCGACCTCCAGCCCGTATTCGCGCTCCAGCCGTTCCAGTTCCGAGCGCGCCCTGCCGATGCTTTTCTTGAGCAACGCATCGCTCTCCGCACCGAGGATGATATTTTCCAGCACGGTGAAATTGTCGACCAGCATGAAATGCTGGTGCACCATGCCGATGCCGGCAGCGATGGCGTCGTTGGAAGTCTTGATGGCGGTCGGCTTGCCGTCCACCCGGATTTCGCCGCCGTCGGCCTGATAGAAGCCATAGAGGATCGACATCAGCGTCGACTTGCCGGCCCCGTTCTCGCCGACAATGCCGTGGATGGTGCCGCGCGCGACCTCCAGATTGATGTCGCGATTAGCCCGGACGGCGCCGAAGCTCTTGTTGATGCCGACCAACTCGATTGCGGCTTGCGCCATGCAACGGTTCCCACTCTTTTACCCCTGCCTAGCATGGTGCCCGCACCCTGCCAATCGGCCGGCGTTCGAACCCCGATCAGGACAATCGCCGGCGTGCCTGTCAATTTCGAAGACGGCACACCCAGCCACATTCACGATTGCTGCAAAACAAGATAGAATCGCCGCCGTGGCCCTGGCTCACGAAGGAATTGCCTGATGAATCCTGCCCCTGAACGCCTGATGACGCTGGAAATCCGCATAGCCGAGCAGGAAAAGACAATCGACGAGCTTTCGGGGCAGATCGCCGAACAATGGAAAGTGATCGAGCGCATGCAGTACAAGCTGGATACGCTGACCGAACGGTTCCTGACGCTGGAGGAGCAGTCGGCGCCGGATATACCGATAACCAAACCGCCACACTGGTAGATAAAAGCCTCGGGAGGGAAGGGCATGCCTGGTGACAACAGCCGCGTCGCACGCGCCGGCGACTACATACTGGGCCTGATGAACGACGCCGAACGCGAACGGGCGGAGCGCGATCTCGAGGTCGATGCGGCCTTTCGCGACACCGTGATGCAGATGGCCGAACGGATGCGCGTTTTCGATCGCGCCCCACCGGAAAACACCCCACCGGACGGCGACCGTTGGAAATTCATTGCCGGGCGTATCGCCGAACTGCCGCAGATGCAATTCTCCGTCATCGGAAGCAGCACCACGCACCCGGCAAATAGCAACCGCGCCGGCCGTTTCAGCTTCCTTTCCACGCCGTCGGCCCGCGCCTGGGCCTTGGCGGTGGCTCTGATACTGGCTTTCGCGCTCGGCTATCTGGCCGGCAGATCCTGAGGAGCCGTCGCAAGCTCACGTATCATCAAGAGCATCGGCTCACCGTCCTGCACGATCGTCTCGACCGCCTGCCACCCGAGCGTTGCGTAAAAATTCCGCGCCTCCCATGTATAGAGATGGAGCCGGTTCGCGCCGGCCGCGCGGGCGTGCGCCTCGACTGCGCGAACCAGCGCGGCGCCGATGCCCTGCCCCCTGAAATTCTCTGCAACCACGAGACCGGCGAGCCAGGGCGTCAGCGCGTGCGCCGGCTCCAGTTCATGACGCACGAACAATATCGATCCAGCCGGCTTCGCATCTATCCGCGCCACGAGAGAGCACTCGAACCCGTCGCCGTGCAGCAATTCGCGAAGACCAGCCGCATCCTCGGCCATCGTTCTGTCGCTATCCCTGAAAAACGTTTCGATGCGCAGCCGTGCAACGGCCTCGACGTCCTCTTCGCGCATAGGTTCGATAGCGGCTGGCATGGGCATCCTGAAACAAAACCGCCGGGACTAAGCCCGGCGGTCGCTGGTGTCCCTAGACGGAAATGATCAATAAGGGCACTGGTTGTCGGTGCTGTAGTCGTGCACCTCGATCTTGCCTGAAACGATATCTTCCTTGGCCTTGTCGGCGGCGGCCTTCATTTCGGGCGTGACCAGCTCCTTGTTGTTATCGTCCATGGCGTAATCGACACCGCCTTCTTTCAGGCCGAGATGTTCCAGCCCGCCCTTGAAGGTGCCGTTCTTGCTGTCCATGAAGGCGTTGTAGACGGCAACGTCGACGCGCTTGACCATCGAGGTCAGCACCTTGCCCGGCTGCAGGCCGTTCTGGTTCGAATCGACGCCGATGCCCAGCTTGCCGGCATCCGCAGCCGCCTGCAGCACGCCGACGCCGGTGCCGCCGGCCGCCGCGTAGATCACATCGGCGCCCTGGTCGATCTGCGTCTTGGTGATTTCCGCGCCCTTGGCAGGGTCGTTCCAGGCAGCCGGCGTATCGCCTGTCATGTTCTGGATGACCTCGGTTGCGCCCGCGGCCTTGGCGCCGCCGACATAGCCGCATTCGAATTTGCGGATGAGCGGAATATCCATGCCGCCGACGAAGCCGACCTTATGCGTTTTGGACGCCATCGCCGCCAGCACGCCGACAAGGTAGGAGCCTTCGTTCTCCTTGAAAGTCACCGAGCGGACATTGGGGAGATCGACAACGTCGTCGATGATCTCGAACTTGGTGTCGGGAAAATCCGTCGCGACTTTCGTCAGCGCGTCCACGTAAGAAAACCCGGTCACGACGATCGGGTTGCGGCCATCCTCGGCGAAGCGGCGCAGCGCCTGCTCGCGCTGCGAGGCATTTGATATCTCGAAGTCGACATAGGCGATGCCGGTTTCGGCCTTGAACTTCTCGGCGCCGTTATAGGCGGCCTCGTTGAATGACTTGTCGAACTTGCCGCCGAGATCGTAGATGAGCGCCGGCTGGACGTCCGCCGCGAAGGACGGCGCGACCGTTGCGACTGCGGCCAGAAGGCCAAGCACGATACGTTTCATATGATCCACACCCTGTCGGTTTCTTTTTCACCGTGCGCCATCCGCAAGTCGATTTCCTCCGCTGCGACAGGCGACGGGCAGGGTTCGCTCCTCCTGCCGAAAACCAATCTTGCATGGCCCGGAACAAAATTCATCCGGAATCTTGACGCCCCGAATTCCCGGCGCCTCCGCGGGCTCAAGCCTGTGCGGCAGCCGGAATTTCGAAGGAAACGCCCGTTCCATTCAGGCCGGAAGGGCTGCCCGGGTTCCTTGACAGGTATTGCTGATGCTCCGCCTCGGCGAAGTAGAACTCCGGTGCCGCGGCGATTTCGGTCGTGATCTTGCCGAGCCCGGCCTTGCGCAGGGCGGTCTGATAGGCCTCGCGGGAGGCTAGTGCGGCCCGGTGCAGCGCCTCGCTGCGCGTGTAGATCGCCGACCGGTATGGAGTGCCTATATCGGCGCCCTGGCGCATGCCTTGCGTCGGGTCGTGCCCTTCCCAGAACAGTTTAAGCAGATCGGCATAGGAAAGGTTAGCCGGATCGAAGACGACCAGCACCACCTGCGCATGGCCGGTAAGGCCGGTCAGGACCTCATGATAGGTCGGATTGGTGCTCAGTCCGCCGGCAAACCCCGATGCCGTGACCCATACGCCATCAGCCTGCCAGAACATGCGCTCGGCATCATGGAAATTGCCTGTTCCAAACAGCGCTGCTTCCAGTCCCGGCGGATAGGGGCCTTTCAACGGGCGTTTGAAAACATGGTGCCTGACGGCAGTGCGGACAGGTTTGGCGCGGCCCGGCAAGGCTTCTTCCGGCTTGGGAAGATGAAGCCGCTTGTTGAGCATGTCGCTGAGAAAGAACATGGGCGCCTTTCCGTTACGGCCTTGGCGATGCCGGGTAACAGGTCAGTTCGCCGCCGCGAAACGCCCGCTCCGCTTCGTCCGCCGGTAGCCGATCGCATAGAAAAGCAGGGCAAGGGCGGCGAACACCGCAAAGCCCGGCAAATCGAGTATGTGCGTGATGAGCCCGTCCCACAGTAGCGGGCTTGCCTTTTGCCGTATAAAAACCTCGAAGGCGGCAAGCGTGTCGGGAGAGACCGCAAGCCAGCTTGTCTTGAGCGGCGTCATGACCAGCGCCGACGCCGCTACCGTGCGCGTCGTATCCAGCACCGCCATGATGACGGAAACGGATAGCGCGACCATGGCGGCGAGACGGAAAAGGAAGCGAAACATCCAAGCCTTCCAACGATCTGTTCGGTTTCACTGATAGGACGCGGGCAATGTCTGCGCAATCATTTCAGACCAAAATCGCAAGGCGCCGCACACACCGCTATGGCCGCGCAGGCGCCAGGCCGGAAACATCGATGCTTTCGAGCGCCATTATGGCTTGGCATTCGGCTTCGGATCGACTAGATGAGCCCCGCACCCGATGCTTTGACGGCTTGGATGCGGTGGGTGGGTGTCGCTGGTTGAACGGCGCCTGCGGCGCGGAAATTCCGGGCCGGAACCCCGAAGGATAGGGCGCATACCCCAACTCGCGCGGCGAAACCGGCCGTGACGAAGCGCCAGCAACGGAGAGGTGGCCGAGTGGTTGAAGGCGCACGCCTGGAAAGTGTGTATACGGGGAACCGTATCGCGGGTTCGAATCCCGCTCTCTCCGCCATTTGATTTTCGCCACCATAATTTCAGCGAAATCAGTGCCTTAGAGAAAATCGCTAGGCCTCGATGCCCCACATTGGTGCCCCAGAATAGCGAAACATTTGCGCTGCACTCCAACTGGCTACTCTGGCTCAGGCCCATTGATTTGACGGCTATGATTCAGGCGGGTGTGAAGGAGCCTGGGTCATGAGTAACTTGTTTTGGCTGATGGATGGCAAATGGCTCGTCTTCAGCCCTATTTTCTCAAGAGCCATTGGCGCCAGCGCGTTGATGATCGACGGGTTCTAAGCGGCATCATCTTAGTCAACCGCAATGGGATCAGGCGGTGCGATGCGCCGAAGGAATACGGCCCCTCCAAGACGCTTTATAACCGCTGGAAGCGCTGGGACGACAAGGGCCTAGATGATAGAAGGTCTGGCTACGCCTCAAGCTCCGGAGTGCAAGATGATCATGATCGGCGCGACCTACCTCAAAGCTCACCAGCTCACCGCACAGCTTCCAGTCTGCGGGTAAAAAAAGGGCGCGGGCCGCCTGATCGGCCGCACGAAAGGTGGCATGAACACCAAGCTTCATGCCGTAACGGATGCGAACGGTCGCCCGATCAGTTTTTTCATGGCGGCAGGTCAGGTCAGCAACTACACCGGTGCTACCGCCTTGCTTGATGAGTTCCCCAAGGCCAAATGGCAGCTGGCCGACCGTGGCTATGATGCCGACTGGTTCGTGACGCTTTACAGGCGAAGGGGATCAATCCCTGCATCCCAGGTAGAAAATCCCGGAACAAGACCGTCAAATACAACAAACGTCGCTACAAACGGCGCAACCGCATCGGGATCATGTCGGGGGTCTCAAGGACTGGCGGCGTGTCGCTACCCGCTATGACAGATGCCCTATGGCCTTCTTCTCCGCCATCGCGCTCGCCGCAACCTTCATCTTCTGGCTCTGATCAATGAGTCCTGAACCTAGGGACGTGAAAGACGGCTTACTCCCGTTGGTGTTGCTGACGTGAGGTAGTGGGTGTTGCCGACTCAGCCGATATCGACGTTCATGGCGAAGTCCCAGGTGCTGGCGCCGTTCTTGGCCAGGCCGATCATCATCAGGCCGAGCGCCTCGAGCGTCTGGGCCATCTGCAGGCCGCCGACATCGAACGGACGCAGCCCGAGGCTTTCGAGGAGGGTCGAGACGCGTGCCTTCGCCTCCGCATCGTCGGCTGCGATGAACGCGTCGAGGCGTCCACCCTTCGCCAGTACGTGACCGAAGATCGTATTGAACGCCTTCACGACATGCGCGCCGGCGGGGAGGGTTCTGGCGGTTTCCTGCGCGCCAGAACTGCCATGAGGAGTGACAAGACCCGAGAGATCGGGGGCAACCGGGTTGGCGATGTCGATGATCACCTTGCCGTCGAGCGCTCCCCCAAAGTCGGCTGCCACCGCCGCCACACTGCTGTATGGTACGGCAAGGATGACGATCTCGCCCGCCGGCGCGGTGCCATACATCCCTGTGGTCGCCCCGGACCCGAGCTTGTCGGCCAGCGCCCGCGCCTTGACCGGGTCGCGATTGATCACTTCGACGGCATGCCCGGCCCTGGCGATGCGGCCGGCGATCGCCGTGGCCATGGTTCCTGCGCCGACGATGCTGATAGTGCTCATGTTCGATCTCCTAGAGATGTGGAGTTTTGTTCGGATCAGCCGGCCGGGAAGTAATGGCCGTTGTCCATGTCGGCGATCAGACCCGGCTGAGCGGGCTCCCAACCGAGGGTCTGGCGAGTGATGAGGCTGGATGCCGGGACGTCCAGCGTGACCAGCTTCGCGAGGAACCCGAAGTATCCCGGCAGCATCAGGACGTCGGCGGGAATGGGCGCGGTGGGCAGGCCGAGGCGGCCGCCAATGGCCTCGGCGATTTCGCGGAACGGGATACCCTCGTCGGCAACCGCGTGCCAGTTTTTGCCAGCTGGGGCCTTCTCCAGCGCCAATCGGAATAATGAAGCGAGATCGCGAGCCTGCACGGCTGACCACCGGTTTGCGCCGTCTCCGGGGTAGCCGACGACGCCCTTCTCCTCCGCAAGCCTGATCAGTAGCGGAAGGAAACCGGCATTGTCTGTCGTGCTGTGCATGATGGGAGGAATCCGCACAATTGAAGACCGTACGCCCCGCTCAGCGAGGCCGACCGCAGTGGTTTCCACTATGTTGCGAACCCGCAACGTGCCCTTATATACGTCGCCCGCTGGGAGGGCCGGGTCGTCCTCTGTGGCTGGCCGGCCCAGCCCTTCCCAACCGGGTGAACCAATGCTCCCCGACACGACCAGCGGCTTTCCGGTCCCCGCCAGTGCCTCGCCGTAGGCGAGCATGATCCGTGCCTCCGCCGCCGCCACTGCGTCGATGCCGCCGGACGGAAGCAGGTCTTGCCTATGCCCGACGTGAATGACACCGTCGGCATCCGCAGCAGCCCCCTTGAGCCCGTCGAGGTCTTCGAGACTGCCGCGCCGAGCCTTCGCGCCGAGCGCGGTCACTTTCGCCGCAGCCGCGTCCGACCGGGCCAGGGCGGTGACCTCGTGGCCAGCGGCGACGAGGTCGGAGATGATGTACGGACCAGAATGGCCGGTCCCCCCGGTGACGAAAACATGCATGGTATTGCTCCTTGTGGGCGGCACAAAAAGTAGTGATACGGGGCGTGCTCAGCCGTCGAACTTGACCAAATCCTTGAAGATCAGGTGACCCCATCTCTTGCCGCGCGCCTGGACCAACAGCCCACCTTCCGACAGCCTGCCAAGTTTGATCGGCGCGAAACCCAGTTTTTCCGCAAGCGTCCCAATCTCCGCTGCGGCATCGTCATCGTCGCTCGCCAGGAACACGACTCTCCTGCCACCATGCACAGCCGGATCCTGAGCGAGGACCGCGGCGGCCAAATGGTTGAAGCCCTTGACCAGCTTTCCGCCAGAGAAGGCCTGCGCAAGGAATCTGGAAGAAGGCTGCCCTCCCAGTTCCTCAGGCGACACGCCGTAGGCATTGGTCACGTCGACGATGGTCTTCCCCTGCCAGTTGGGAAGTGCCTTCGCGACATCCGGGTGCTGTTCGAAACGGACAGCCAGAAAGACGACGTCGGCCTTGACGGCGTCAGCCAGTGTTTTTGGAAGGATAGTGGGGCCGATCGAGGCCGCTGCGGATGCAAAGCTTTCGGGATCGCGGGTGGTTGCAACGGATACTTCGATGCCGTTGCGGGCAAACGCCTTGGCCAGAGCCTGGCCGATATTGCCGAAGCCGATGATTGCGTAGCTCATGTCATTTCCTCTGTGTATCGGGCCCTGCGGGCTCCGAATATTTGACTGGAACTTAGCCGGGCGTAGCGCGTCAGATTTGCGCCAGTCCGCCGTCGACGGCGACCTCGCTGGCGGTCATGAAGCTGCTGTCCGACGACGCGAGAAAGGCGGCTACCGCTCCGATCTCCGCCGGATTGGCCATGCGCTGGAGCGGATTCATCAAGGCGAAGACCTTCTGGCCTTCCTCGCCCAGCACTTCTTTCGCGAGTTCGGTCGCCGTCGGCCCGGGCGACAGCACGTTCACCCGGATGCCGGTGCCCTTCAGGTCTTCCGCCCAGGTCCGCGCCAGGTTGCGCACTGCCGCCTTGCTCGCGCTGTAGGCGCTGAACGCCGGAGCACCGGTGGTGCCGGCGCTCGATCCGGTCAGGATGATCGAACCGCCATGGCCCATCAGCGGCAGCGCCTTCTGGACCGTGAAGATCGTACCCTTCACATTGGTGTCGAAGGTTTCGTCAATGTGCTCTGCGGTGATCTCGCCGAGAGGAAGCAGGCTTCCCGCCCCAGCATTGGCGAAGACAATGTCGAGGGTTCCGCGCTCGGCCTTCACCGCCGCGTAGAGCCGGTCTAGGTCGGCCATATCCGAGACCGAGCCCTTCACCGCACGGGCATTGGGCCCAAGATTCGTCACAGCGGTGTCGAGCGCTTCCTGTCGGCGGCCGAAAATGAAGACGAAGGCACCCTCCTCGATAAAGCGCTTTGCCGCAGCGAGTCCGATGCCGGTAGCACCGCCCGTGATGACGGCCACCTTACCTTCAAGCTTTCCCATGACTTTCCCTTTCGTGGTGTCGGGACAGCATCTGTCCCCGAGAACCTCGAAATGGGCCCGCCGGCATCCGTTGTTGAGTGCGAAAGTGCGCATATCGGTGGTGCGAAATCGATCCGGCCGGGCGACTGTCGCCAGCCGCGACGATCGCTATCCATCTCCCGGAACCGGACCGCGCTCCTCGGTATATGCTATAATGGCCGCCCTTATTGCCGTTTGGCGTGTTAGATACGGGCTTTGGAAGGCGCACCCCAGCGGTGCGGAGTTGCACCATGGTCGACTGGGACGACGTTCGCTACTTTCTTGCCACCGCACGCGGAGGCTCGGTCCGAGCCGCCGCCGAGCGCCTCGGAGTAAACCACTCGACCGTGCTGCGACGCATTGCCCAGCTCGAGCAAGGGCTGGGGGCACAGATGTTCGAAAAACTGCCCTCTGGCTACCGCCTGACTTCTGCGGGTGAGGAGGTCCTCGAGTTCGCGGAGCAGATGGAGGCGTCGTCGCGTTTGCTGGAGACGCGCGTCTTCGGTCGAGACCAGAGCGCGCGTGGGCTTTTGCGGGTGACGCTTCCACCGTTCCTCGCCACACACCTGCTTATGCCCGATCTCGCCGACTTCGCGCGTCTGCATCGCGACATCGAGATGGAAATCCTGTCGTCCGGCGAGGTGGCTAACCTGACAAACCGGGAAGCCGACGTCGCGATTCGCATTGTCGCCAACCGCAAGACCCTGCCGCTCAATCTTCACGGCCTCAAGGGACCGGAGCTGTTCAGCGGCGTCTACATATCCCGCGATCGACTGGCCGCGTGGCGTGCGGGCGCAGCGGATCCCATCCGATGGATCGTCATAGACGATCATGGAATTCCGGACTGGGCCCGCGAGGCAGAGGTCCACACCACGGAAGTTCCGTTCAGGACCCCGGACGCCGAGACGCAGATCGCTGCCGTGCAGCAAGGGATCGGGATGACGAAACTGCCGTGCTTCGTGGGAGATACCGACCCCCTACTGGTGAGGGTGCCGGGCATCAACGTGCCCATGCATGGGACGCTTTGGCTGCTCTCGCAGGGCGAGACGCGCAAGACGAAGCGCGTGCGGCTCTTCACCGAGTTCGTATCCCGCAGGCTCGCCGCCTACGCGCCACTTCTCGCCGGGCTGTCTGTACCGGCGGCTGATGTGCGCCAGTAGTCTCAGCGTCGGCACCAAAACCAGGGGCCGATTTCGTTGTGGCTGAGATTTTTTTTATGCAGCTCCGCCGTTACCAGCCTTTTCGGCGCAGTTCTTCGCCGGCTTGCGCGTTTCCTCCTTCCGAAGACTCCATCAGCAATCGCTTGGCGCGTCGCGGATCGCTGTCTTCTATGAGCGTGGCGAGTTTCCATTTTGCCCAGTTGTCGTTGGTGCGCGGCAGAGAAATCTCGAAATATCGGCGAGCCAGTGTCACGTCGCGCTCCACGCCGTCGCCGTCGGCATAGATAAAGGCCAGCATGTGATAAGCCCATTCATCGTTCTGCGCGGCGGAGCGCTCATACCAGAGGCGGGCCTGCTGCATATCGCGCTGTATCCCGAGACCTTGCTGGCAGAACCAACCAACCCGGAACTGCCCGTATTTGTCGCCAGCGTCGGCCGCGACGCGATACCATTTCAGCGCCGCGCCGTAGTCCTTGCCGACGCCGGCTCCGTTCTCGTACATCTCGCCAAGCTTGTAGGCCGCTGCCGCATTGCCCTTATTCGCCGCCAACGCGTAGTAGTGCGCGGCAATGCGCAAATCGGCGTCCGTTCGATTGGGATATGCCTTGTAGGTTTCGGCCACATGGAACCATTCCCAGCTGGCTTGCGACGCGCGTGACCCGGCAACGCAGGCACTGCATGCCGCCAGCGCGCAAAGCACCACACCCGTCCCGAGTTTCACCCTCAATCGCCTGTCCACCCCGGCAAAAGTATACCCGAGCAATTTGTGACGGGAAGCCGAAAGGGCTCAGCACGGGCATTTCGCCGCGAGCATGCCGGTGCCGCACCTTTCTTCCACACGGAGGTGCGCCCTCGAATCTGGAGCGAAATAGGCCGAAACCGGTCGACGGATCACGGCATCCTTTGTCTTCACCGGCTTTGTCGGTGGCGTATCCGGCAAATCATCCTATGTATTAAAACAGAGCATTGGAGCCCGGAACGGCGAATGTCGCGGCCTTTGAAAATAATAATCCTTGTTGTGGCATGCCTCTGCGCAGGGGTGGCCCTGAGCGAACCCGCGTCCGCTATAGAAATCATCACCCCAGCCGACAGCAACGCGCTGGCGAGGCAGGGGCGCGACGGCGAATTGCGGGCGCTGCGAAACCAGATTCAGCGCCAGCAGTTCCAGCAGCAACAGCAACAGGACCGGGTGCAGGACCGTCGAATTGCCCCGCCGCCGGTTCTCGATGTTCCCAGGATGAAACCGACCTGCCAGACGCGGGTCTACGGGAACAAATACCTGAAAAACTGCCGCTGAGCGGAAGCAGAATACCTACTCATGACCGGCGATGCTGGATCGGCCTTGGCATATTCGCTAAGGACGCTCCTTGGGCAATCATGGCATTTGAAATGGCGACAGAAAAGAAAAACGCGATCCGCAAAGCAAGGAAAGGCGAAACCGTCCGTCAGGTCGCCGCCGTCCCCTATCGCCTGAACGAGCGCGGCGAGCTTGAGGTCATGCTGGTCACGTCCCGCGAAACGAAGCGCTTCATCGTTCCCAAGGGGTGGCCGATGAAAGGCAAAAGCGGGCGAAAGGCAGCCACGATCGAGGCCATGGAAGAAGCGGGCGTGGTCGGCAAGGCCCATAAGGCGCCCGGCGGCACCTATTCCTACTGGAAACGCCTTTCGAACCGGTTCGTGCGTGTGGATGTGACCGTTTACCTGCTCGAGGTCACGGAAGAACTTGCCAGTTGGCGGGAGCGGAAAACACGGCAGCGCGCCTGGCTCTCGACCACCGAGGCGGCCACGCTGATCGACGAACCGGACCTCGCCGCCCTTATGCGCAGCCTGGCCGTCCCCGAGGAAGCCTGACCTACCGGGGCTGCCGCTGCAGCAGGATGACCGAGTGGTCCCCATAAACGGCGCGCGTCACCTCCCGGAACCCGTGTTTTCCCGCGACTTTCAAGGACGCCGCATTGTCGGGATCGATGAGACATACGGTTCTGGTCCGACCGAACCGCTTGTCACCCCAGGCAACCACCGCGCCAACCACTTCCGTGGCGATCCCCTTGCCGTGAACCGAGGGCAGGAATGCCCAGCCGGCTTCCGGCGTGCCTTCGATGGAGGGAACGATATCGCGTTTCAGGTCGTGGAAGCCGGCCTCGCCGATGAATCGGCCGCTTACCTTGTCCTCGACCGCCCAAAACCCGTAGCCAAGCAGCGACCACAGGCCGAACTGGCGCAGGAAGCGTTGCCAGCTTTCCTCCCGCGTCCGCGCCCTGCCTCCGATGAAACGGGTAACGGCGGGATCGGCCCACATCGCGGCATAGGCCTCGAAGTCCTCCATCCGATGTGCCCGCAAGATAGTCCGCTCGCTCTCTATGACAGGAACGGCTGCCGGTGGCGTATCCATGATGGCCCCCTCCCTCCGGGGCACCGGTGCTTTTGGATTCCCATGAACTAGCCTATTGTCGCCTCCCTGCCGGTTCAAGGGGCGTCCGGGGCCACAAACGGCTGTTTTGAGAGCAGCCGGAGGACAAGACCATGGAAACCACCGATCTCGTTCTTGCCATCCTTCACCATCTGCTGGTGTTTTCACTGGCCGGCATCATCGGCGCCGAATTCGTACTGGTACGAAACGAACTTTCGCCCTCGACGATCAAGCGGCTGGCACTCATCGACCGCCACTATGGTCTCATCGCCGCGGCGATTATCGTCGTCGGCATCGGCCGCGTCGTCTACGGCCTCAAGGGCTGGGAATTCTACGTCTATAACTGGGTTTTCTGGGCCAAGATGACCGCGTTCCTCGCGGTTGGCCTGCTGTCGATCCGCCCCACCATGCGCTTCATCGAGTGGAGTCGACGGGCGTCAGCCGACCCCGGCTTTCGCGTAGCGGCGATGGACCTCGCATCGGTGCGCGCGGCGGTTCTCGCGCAGGCAGTCGTTTTCCTGCTCATTCCCGTCTTTGCCGCCGCGATGGCACGCGGCTACGGATATTGATTCAGACCGGATCTACCGGTCCAAGCGGAGCGACCTCCACCAGCGGCGCCGGAATGCTGGTGGTCTTCACCGCCGCCTTGCAGATATCGGCGATGACGCAGGCCGGGCAGTCCGGCTTGCGCGCCTTGCAGACATAGCGGCCGTGCAGGATCAGCCAGTGATGCGCGTGGCGCATATATTCGTCCGGAATGATCTTCAGCAGCCCCTGCTCGACCTGCTCCGGCGTCTTGCCCGGCGCCAGTCCGAGCCGGTTACCGATACGGAAAATGTGCGTGTCGACCGCCATTGTGTGCTGGCCGAACGCTATGTTGAGCACGACATTGGCGGTCTTGCGCCCTACTCCCGGCAGCTTGACCAGTTCCTCGCGGCTGTCCGGCACCTCGCCGCCATAGTCGCGGATCAGCGCTTGCGACAGCGCGACAACGTTCTTTGCCTTGCCGCGCCACAGGCCGATGGTGCGGATATAATCGCCGACGCCAGCCTCGCCCAGCCCCAGCATCTTTTGCGGCGTATCGGCAATCGCAAACAGGGGGCGCGTCGCCTTGTTGACGCCGGCGTCGGTCGCCTGCGCCGACAGCACCACCGCAACCAGCAAGGTGAAGGCGTTGACATGTTCCAGTTCGCCCTTCGGCTCCGGGCGCTGCACCGCAAAGCGGCGGAAGATTTCATGCACCTCGGCCTTGGTATAGCGCGAACGCGTGGCCTGCTTCGCGCCTGAGCCACCGCGTTTGCCGGCCGGCGAATCATTTTCGAGTGACGGACGATCTTTTGCCTTGGGGGTAGCCATTTTCTTCCTATAGTATGTGGACATGAGCGATACAAACGCCTCTCTTCCAGGCGCCTCATTTCGAGCCGACGAACCATTTTTTCGGGCTCTGCTTACTCCGCACCGTTCGCTTGGGCGCACCGGCTTCCTGCTTCTCATGACCGGACTGATGTTCAGTTGGGTCGTCACCGGCGTAATCTTCCTGTCGCATGGTGCCTGGCCGGTGTTCGGCTTTTTCGGCCTGGATGTCGTCGGCCTCTATATCGCCTTCCGCGTCAATTACCGGGCCGCCCGCGCCCGCGAGGAAGTGTCGGTGTCGCGCACGGCTCTGGATATTCGCAAGGTAGCGCCTTCCGGCAAGTCGGAAGCCCACCATTTCAACCCGTTCTGGGCCCGCTTTTCAGTGGCCCGTCACAGCGAGATCGGCATCACGAAAATGGCGGTCGAAGCGCAGGGGGAAAGCGTAGCGATCGGTGGTTTCCTCAACCCCGACGATCGTGAGAGTTTTGCCGCGGCCTTTACACGCGCCCTTTCCACGGCCAAGGCCCGCTGAGCACCAATCAAAGCCGCGACAGACTTCCGCCGACCCTTCCGCGACAAGGCAAGTTTCGGGTGGCTGGCGATCACCGGAACGACGATATTCATGGCCAAGGAGACATTGCCATGAACACGCAGATGCTTATGAATGCGCCGATGCCGTCAAGACTGTCCGCAACCCTCGAAAAAGACATCACGCCCGAGGGCGGCGACTACGAGATCGTGCGCCGCGCCATCGAAAAAATCAGCCTCGACTACCGCGAACAGCCTTCGCTGGAAACGCTGGCCGAGGCAGTCGGCGAAACGCCGACCGGCCTGCAGAAGCTGTTCACCCGCTGGGCCGGCCTGTCGCCGAAGGCCTTTTTGCAGGCGGTGACCCTCGATCATGCACGCCGGCTGCTGGACGGTGGCATGCCGCTCTTGGAAACCTCGTTCGAACTCGGCATGTCCGGCCCCGGTCGGCTGCACGATCTGTTTGTCACCCATGATGCGATGTCGCCCGGCGACTACAAGACGCGCGGCGCCGGCCTCACCATCCGCTACGGCTACCACATCTCGCCGTTCGGCATCGCGCTGATCATGGTGACGGATCGCGGTCTTGCCGGCCTTTCTTTCAACGATCCCGGTGGTGAGCGCGCCGCCTTCGCCGACATGGCCGGCCGCTGGCCGAACGCCAGCTATATCGAGGACATGGCGGCAACCGTCCCCTATGCCGCCCGCATCTTCGACCCGGCACGCTGGCGCGCCGACCAGCCGCTGCGCGTCGTCATGATTGGCACCGACTTCCAGGTCCGCGTCTGGGAAGCGTTGCTTCGGATACCGCTCGGCAAGGCCCGCACCTATTCCTCGATCGCCGCCGACATTGGCGCGCCGGACGCCTCGCGTGCCGTCGGAGCAGCCTGCGGGGCCAACCCGATATCCTTCGTCGTGCCCTGCCATCGGGCGCTCGCCAAATCGGGAGCGTTGACCGGCTATCACTGGGGCCTCACCCGCAAGCGGGCTATCCTCGGCTGGGAGGCGGGGCAACTGGCAGGGCCGGCCGCCTGAACAGGCGGGGCCCGAACAGGTTGATGCACAGGCCGGCGATGACCAGCCCCGAGGCAACGATCTTCCAGTCCTGCAACGGCTCGCCGAGCAGCACGGCCGAGCCGAGGAAGCCAAACACCGGCACCAGCAGGCCGAAGGGCGCCACCGTCGAGACAGGATAGAGGCCGAGCAGCCGGCTCCAGGACCCATAACCGAGCAGGGTCGACAGATAGACGATATAGGCGATCGCGCCAGCCGACACCCAGTCGAGGCCGGTAAAACTGGAAACGAAGCGATCTCCTTCCAGCACCAGCGACACGGCAAGCAGCGGCGGCAGCGCCACCAGGCTGCCCCAGACAACCAGCGCCAGCACGTTGAACGAGGCATTGATTTGCGAGATGCGCTTGGAAACGACATTGCCCGTGCCCCACGAGGCCGCCGCTGCTATCAGCAGGGCAAGGCCGGCGAGTGTGACCTCCCCACCGATATGCAGCGCCACGAAGCCGACGCCGCAGAACGCCAGCAAGGCGCCCGCCACCTGCCAGGAATTCGGCCGCTCGCCGAGGAAAAACACGGAAAGCGCGATCGTAAAGAAGACCTGCAATTGCAGGATCAGCGAGGCCAGCCCCGCGCTCATGCCGACCTTCATGCCGGTGAACAGGAAACTGAACTGCATGGCGAAGATGGTCAGCCCGAAAGCTACCAGAAGCCGCCAGGGCACATCCGGCCGGCGAATGAAGAATACCCATGGAAAGGCGGCGAGGAAGAAACGCGCCGTGCACAGCGCCAGCGGCGATACCTGCCGCAGGCCAAGCTCGATGATGGCGAAATTGACACCCCAGACCGCAACGGTCAGGAGCGCGAGCAGCAAGTGCCGTGGCCGCATCGTTCAATTCGCCTTATACTCATATCAAATATATGAAACTGCTGCATTTTTTACTCTACAGAAAGCGGTCGCCGGGCAACAGGCGCGAAAACTGCCTGTCCGTTGGACCAGCCTGTTTCCTGTCTGCGGCGGTATTTTCATTCGGCTCGCGCCCAGCTAGAACCTGTCAGGGCGCCCGCGAGCGGCAGAGGCGCCGAAGAAATCCCAGCAAAAGCGCGTGGCGATTTTGCGTTCGAAACAGGGGCCGCAACGGGAGGCTCCATGATTGTCGTCATCGGTTCGATCAACCTCGACATGATCACCAGCGTGGACCGCCTGCCCGGCCCCGGTGAAACCGTTCGGGGATCGGGCTTTACCACCGCGGCCGGTGGCAAGGGCGCCAATCAGGCGCTCGCCGCCGTGCGTGCCGGGGCCAAGGTGCGCATGATCGGCGCGGTCGGCAAGGATGGCTTTGCCCCAGAAGCGCTGGCCTGCCTCAGGGATGGTAAGGTTGATCTTTCCGGCGTCGGTGAAATCCATGCGGCGACCGGCACCGCGGCTATCCTTGTCGACGAGGCTGGCGAAAACATGATTGCGGTAGCGCCCGGCGCCAATGATTCGGTGCTTCCCGGCGACTTGGCCAAAGCCTTGCTGAAACGCGGCGACGTTGTCCTCCTGCAGCACGAAATCCCGCTGCAGACCGTCGAGGCGGCGCTGGACGCGGCGAGAACGGCGGGGGCGATCACCGTGCTCAACACCGCCCCTTTCCAGGCCGAGGCAGCCGGCTTCCTTGGCAAGGCCGATTACGTCGTCGCCAACGAGACCGAATTCGACCTCTACTGCGAGGTACTGCGGCTTGAAGGCCGCGACCGCCCTGCCCGCATGCGCGCCTATGCGCAGAAAACCGGCCGCACCGTCGTCGTCACGCTGGGCGGCGAAGGCGTGATCGCCGCCACGCCGCAGGATTTCCTCAAAGTGCCGGCGCTCAGGATCACGCCAGTCGATACGGTCGGGGCGGGAGACACGTTCTGCGGCTATCTGGGAGCGGCGCTCGGCTCCGGTTTGCCGCTCGCGGCAGCGCTGGAACGCGCGGCCGTCGCCGGTTCGCTTGCCTGTCTGAAGCCCGGCGCCCAACCAGCCATTCCACACGCCAGAGAGGTGGATGAGGCGCTCAAAGACAAGGGTTAAAGCCGCGCTAGCCGCTCAGTCAAAAGCCCGAAGAACCCGTCATGATCGATGTCGCGCATGACGGTTGCGTTCTTCGGCCGATTGGTCACGCCCCACCAGTCGATGACGGTCATGCCCAGGGTCAGTTCCGAGGCGGTTTCCACCACCACGTTGCAGTTACGGCCCCTGAATAATTCCGGCTTGAGCAGATAGGCGATTACGCACGGGTCGTGCAGCGGGCCACCGTCGCTACCGTACTTTTCCTCGTCGAAGCGTTCGTAAAACTCTAGCATGTCGGCCACCGCCCGCCCCACACTGGTGCCGAGATTGCGGATTTCCGCCGTGCGTTTTGCCGTGGTCATCGCCTTGTGGGTGACGTCGAGCGGCATCATGACGATGGGAACGCCGGATTTCAGCACGACATCAGCGGCGTGCGGATCGACATAGATGTTGAATTCGGCCGCTGGCGTGATGTTACCGCCCTCGAAGAAGCCGCCGCCCATCAGGACGATCTCGCGGATGCGCGGCGCGATCCTCGGCTCGCGGATGAGCGCCAGCGCCAGATTGGTCAGCGGCCCGAGCGCGCACAGCGTGATCGAGCCGCTTTCCTCGCCCATCAGAGTCTCGACGATGAAATCGACGGCGTACTGATCCTGAAGCTTCATGACCGGCTCGGGCAGAGGCGGCCCGTCCAGGCCGGTCTGGCCATGCACTTCCTCAGCGGTCACCAATTGCCGTATCAGAGGCCGGATCGCTCCTGCGAAAACCCTGATATCCGGTCGGCCAGCCAGTTCGCAGATCTTGCGCGCGTTGTTTTCGGTCAGTTTGAGGGGCACGTTGCCGGCGACGCAGGTGATACCGGCCACCTCGATTTCGGCGCTGCCGAGCGCCAAAAGGATCGCGACGGCATCGTCCTGGCCAGGGTCGGTATCAATGATGATCCTGCGTGGAGTAGGCATTTTCGTTCCTCGTCGGATGGGTTTTCGATACCGCGACTTGGTGCTTGAACTTGGCCGCGCGGCGGACCATATCAGCATCGACGGGAAAAATGCCAATCGGGTTTTTCCATCCATGTCGCTCTTGAGAGGACACTGACGAGCATGTCACGAATGACGCCCTTTTCCAGCCCGCTTCTGCTTGGCTTCGACACCATGGAAAAGACGCTGGAGCGTCTCGCGAAATCCGGCGACGGGTATCCTCCCTACAATATAGAACGCCTTCGCGGAACCGAAGGGTGTATTGAGCGGTTGAGAATAACATTGGCGGTAGCGGGATTTTCCGAAGAGGATCTCGATATCACCGTGGAAGAAAACCAATTGGTCGTGCGCGGCCGCCAGAGTGACGATACCGAGCGCGAATTCCTCCACCGCGGCATTGCCGCACGTCAGTTCCAGCGCTGTTTCGTGCTGGCCGACGGCATGCGGGTGATGTCGGCGGAACTTAAGAACGGGCTTCTGTCGATCGAACTTGACCGCCCGGAGGCTGAAAGACTGGTACGGAAAATAAACATATCGGTGAAAGACTGATCTTTACCGATGGCTCTCATGCGGGATGGCCCAAGCGGCATCCACGCGAGAAGGAGGCTGAAATGACCAGAACTCAAGAAAATCCCGCCCGGGATAATGTCACGATGACCAGCGGCGAATTTGCCCATCTTGGCCAGGGGTCGGTCGCCTATCTGCGCAAGGTATCGAGCGACGACCTGCTCGGCCGCTTCCCCGGCCTGGGTGAGATAGCGCCCGGACTGGAGTTGTGGGCCCTGTTTTCGGCTAACGGCCAGCCGATCCTGCTTTCCGACGCGCGCGACCGCGCACTGGCTGGCGCGATGGAAAACGACCTCGTCACCGTCGCCATTCACTGAACTTTGAGTGATTGACAAGGAAAGGGCCGCGAAGAGCGGCCCTTTTTGCAAATAGCAATCGAGAATTCCGTTCAGGCCGCGTGCGATGCCGGCGTGTCGGACAGCAGCGCGTGAATGGCTGCGGCGTCGTGCGTGCCCCTGATCTTTGCGACCGTATCGGCATCGCGCAAGACGCGGGCGATCCGCGACAGAGCCTTGAGATGGTCCGCGCCCGCACCTTCGGGTGCCAGCAGCAGAAACACCAGGTCGACCGGCTGATCGTCCAGGGCATCGAAGTCCACCGGTGCTTCCAGCCGGGCAAAAACGCCGGTGATGTGCTTGACGCCGACGATCTTGCCGTGCGGGATGGCGATGCCGTTGCCGACGCCGGTCGAGCCGAGCCGTTCGCGCTGCAAGATGGTTTCGAAGATTTCCCGCTCCGGAATCCCCGAAATCGCCGCTGCCCGTTCAGACAGCAATTGCAGCAATTGCTTCTTGGAGTTGGCTTTCAGCGCCGGCATGATCGCCCGCACCTCGATCAGATCGGTCAAATCCATAATGACAATCCTTGTGCTTCACCGCCGCCGCCAGTCCCCACTCCGGCAGGCGGGTGGCCCTTATCCCTGCGCGAGCTTGGTCGTCGAGGGGTCGATCCAGCCGATGTTTCCATCCGGCCGGCGATAGACGATGTTGAGATGCTCGTTTCCGGCGTTGCGGAAAACAAAAACAGGGCTGTCCTTGGTGTCGAGCTCGATCACCGCGGAGGCCACAGACATGGTTTTGAGCGCCATCGACGATTCGGCGACGATCGCCGGCGCGAAATTCTCCGGAATCTCCTCGTCGTCGTCGGCCAGCGGCTCCATCACCGCGTAGGCCATGGTCACCGCATCGGCGCTGCTGCCGACATTGTTGGGATAGTGGGATTTCAGGCGACGCTTGTAGCGGCGCAGGCGCTTTTCAAGCCGTTCAGCGGCGGCATCGAACGCCAGGGTTGGTTCCTGGGCCTCTCCGGCCGCCTGCAACGACGCGCCGGAATCAAGCCTGATCATGCAATCGGCCGAATAGCGCGACCCGGCCTTGATAACCGTGACCTGCCCCGAAAAACCCCGGTCGAAATATTTTTCGATCGCCTCACCGATACGTTCCGTGATGCGCGTGCGAAACGCGTCACCGATATCCATGTGTTTTCCCGATATGCGCAGCGTCATCTGGAATTCGACCTTCCTATTCAAGCTTCACACTGGCCGGAGTTTATACCCGTGGTCCGTGCACACAAGCTTCGCGGCGTTTCTTGCGCCGTTTTTACGCCTGAACTTTCAGATTGTTCCCAGACCGCCCGCTTACCGTCATTTCTGGCCGATCTTTCAAGCAGCGGGTCTCAAGCCCGTCTCATGCGGGCGGGCTTCTAGACACTTCCCCGCAGCTTGTCAAATCAACTGGAAACCGGAAATTTAGCGCCCGGCGCTCGCCAAAGCGCGCTTTTCGCGCCGTCTTTGCACCGATGAAGGGATGGCCATGCCTTCCCGGTATTTCGCCACCGTTCGCCTGGCGATGTCGATGCCGTCCGCTTTCAACCTGTCGACGATCGTATCGTCGGACAACACGTCGGCCGGCGTTTCCTCATCGACCAGTTGCCTGATGCGGTCGCGCACCGCTTCCGACGAATGCGCCTCGCCGCCTTCCGACGAGGCGATCGCGGCGGTGAAGAAATAGCGCAGTTCGAACACGCCGCGCGGTGTCAGCATATATTTATTGGTGGTGACGCGGCTGACCGTCGATTCGTGCATACCGATAGCGTCGGCCACCGCACGCAGGTTGAGCGGCTTTAGCTGACGCACGCCATGGACGAGGAACGCATCCTGCCGACGCACGATCTCGGACGCCACCTTGAGGATCGTCTTCGCCCTCTGGTCGAGGCTGCGCGCCAGCCAGTTGGCGTTCTGCAGGCATTCGGACAGGAAATCCTTGTCGGCCTCACTTTTCGCATGGGCCGAGACATGGGCGAAATAGACCTGGTCAACCAGCACGCGCGGCAGAGTTTCGGGGTTGAGTTCGACTGCCCAGGTGCCGTCATTGGCCGCCCGCACCTCGACATCGGCGACCACCGCCTCGCTGCCGCCGCTTGAAAAAGCCATGCCCGGACGGGGGTCGAGCGCCCTTATTTCCGCCAGCATGTCGAGAAGATCCTCTTCGTCCACCCCGCAGATGCGCTTCAAGGCCTGGAAATCCCGCTTTCCCAGCAGATCGAGGTTGCCAACCAGCGCCTGCATCGCCGGGTCGAAACGATCCCGCGCAGCAAGCTGAAGCGCCAGGCACTCGCCAAGGTCGCGGGCAAAAATGCCGGTCGGCTCGAACGTCTGGCAAACTGTCAATGCCCTGTCCATCGCCTCCTGATCCGCACCGAGGCGTGCGGCGATTTCCGCCATATCGGCGTGCAGATAACCGGCATTGTCCAGATTGTCGGCGAGTTCGGCCCCGATCAACCGCAGCGCCGGGTCGTGGAACGCCAGCGCGATCTGTTCCCCAACACGATCACGCAAGGTAATCTGCGCCGCGGCAACCGCCTCCATGTCGAAATCTTCCGACGAGGGACCATTGCCGGTAGCCGATTTCCATTGAGCGGCAAGGTCGGGGCCGAGACGGTCGCCGGTGCCGGGATCGTCCGGAAACAGGTTTTCCAGCGAGGTATCCAGCTTTTCCGACATGGTTTCGGCGCTTGAGGGCGCGTCCGTCTCGAACCAGTCGTCCCGTGCCGAGGTGTCGCCAGCGTCGTCCGCTTTCAACACCGGTTCACCGCCGGCATCGTCCTGGGGCTCGGCGCGCTCCAAAAGCGGGTTGCGCTCGATCTCCTCGTCGATGAACCGCTCCAGTTCGACATGGGTAAGCTGCAACAGCCGGATCGACTGCATCAGCTGCGGTGTCATCACCAGCGACTGGGCCTGTCGGAGTTGCAGTTTTGCGGCGAGCGCCATGGTCAAAATTCATCGTTCACGACCGCCGGAAGAAATTTCCGACCGGGAACAAGAACTGGCCCGGCTTTTGCTTGTCAAGCCGACATATAGCGAAGGCAGCTTACCGGAGCGTTATCCTGAAAAGAAATTCCTGCCCGAAAGCAGGCAGGCGCGGCCGGGCACCGACGCCTAGAGCGTAAAGGCTTCGCCGAGATAGAGCCGGCGCACGTCGGCATTGGCCACCACTTCTTCGGCGCGGCCATGGGTCAGCACCTCGCCGGCATGGATGATATAGGCGCGGTCGATCAGGCCGAGCGTCTCGCGTACATTGTGATCGGTGATCAGGACGCCGATGCCCCGCGCCGTCAAATGGCGCACGAGTTGCTGGATATCGGCAACCGCGATCGGGTCGATGCCGGCAAAGGGCTCGTCCAGCAGCATATAGGCCGGCCGCGTCGCAAGCGCGCGGGCGATTTCGAGGCGACGGCGCTCGCCGCCGGAAAGAGACATCGACGGAGCCTTGCGCAGATGGCTGATATGGAACTCGTCGAGCAGTTCGTCGAGGCTGCGTTCGCGCTCCTTGCGGCTTTTCTCGATGACCTCGAGAACGGCGCGTATGTTCTGCTCGACGGTAAGGCCGCGGAAGATCGATGCTTCCTGCGGCAGGTAGCCGATGCCGAGGCGCGCCCGGCGGTACATCGGCATCGAAGTGACGTCGAAGCCGTCGATTTCGATGGTGCCCTCATCGACCGGCACGAGACCGGTGACCATATAGAAGCACGTCGTCTTGCCGGCGCCGTTGGGGCCAAGCAGGCCGACCGCCTCGCCGGCACGCACCCCAAGCGTCACATCGTTCACGACCTTGCGGCCCTTGTAGCTTTTCGACAGGCCCTTGGCGATCAGCGTCCCCTTGAACAGGGCCGGATCGGCCTTGGTCGCAGCCGGCGCGGCCAGCTTTTCAGCCGGTCGTTTCGAAAATCGCATCATCGATGTCATTGAGCATTCTGCGATTGCGGCGTCAGCGACATCATCACGCGCCTGCCGCACGCATCGACCTGGGCAAGACCGGTCTGCATCTGCACGGTCAGCTTGCAGCCGACCAGCACGTTGTCGCCTTGCGAAAGCACCACCTTTTTGCCCGACAGCACCAGAACCTGGCTTTTCATGTCGAAGGTGCCGCTGTCACCGGTCGCCACCTGGTCGTCGGACTTGATGTAGACCTTGCCGTCGACTTCCAGATGGTCGATGTTGGCGCCGCCCGACATCGGCGAAACGCCGGCGGCGGGAGCCTTGCCGGCTTCGGTGGCAGAAGCCTTGTCGACTTCGGCAGCGGATGCCTTGCCGGCCTCGGCGGCCGGTTTCTTGCCCTTGTCCTTGCCGTCCGCGGCATCGCTTTTGACGTAATATACCTTCATCCTGCCCGCTTTCAGCAGGGTCGGTCCCTGAACGACGCTGACATTGCCCGTGAAGATGGCGAGGTTCTCGTTCTGGTGAACCTCCAGCTTGTCGCTCTCGATCTGGATCGGCTTGTCGCTGCTCAGCTTCAGGCCCGACATGGTGCTGGGCGCGCTGGAGGATTGCGCCATTGCGGAGGAAAGGCCCAGCAGCAGCAAAACCGATGCCGCCGCGGCAAACCGTGTCGAACTGCTGGCCAGCATATTATTCTCCGCTTTTTTCCTTGTCCGCCTTCGCTGCGGCGGGATCAATATTGACGCGAACGCGATTGTCGAAAATCAAAACCTTGCCATTTTGCTCGACTGTCATCGAATCCGCCGTGATGCGCGACCCCTGGCGGGTGATATCGACAGGCTGGCTAGTCGTCATAGTGCCTTTGCCCATATCGAGAAAGGCCGATTTTAGCTTGGCCACCATGCCATCGGTCGTCGATACGGTGATTTCCTTGTCCAGATTGAGCGTATTCTTGTCGCGATCGTAAATCCCGTGCGAGGCACCGACCGTCGCCACATTATCAGCCGAAACCGGCAATTTGGCGTCGATCCCCTCAAGCTCTACGATGCCTTCCTTGTCAACGCTCTGAATGGCGCGCAACGCATTCAGAGAATAGGGAAGATTTTCCTTGGTCAAGCCGTCCAGCTTGGGATTGGCCATGACCAGCTTGCCATCCGAAAAGGCACTGCCATCCGCCTGCACAGCCACCGTGGGAGGGGCGGCCATATAGGAATAGACCGGAAAACCCACGGCGATGGCCCCGGCGACCAACGGCAGCACCAGCTTGAGCACGCGCACGCGGCGTGAATGGCGCCGGGCGCGGCCGAACGCATGCGCCTGCGCCGGGCTCGGCGCGGCGGGTTTCGGCAGGGCCGGACCGGCATCGCCGCCGGTTGTTTCGATTGGTCGCGCCAACACCACTGCTTCCTTTGGCCATTACCCTTGGCATCGCCATGTAGATCGGGACGCCGCCCCCTTCAAGCAAGCACAACGGAGGAAAATCACTAAAAATATGACCCTTACACCTTTATGGATGAAAATACAGCGGGCACGACGTCCAGTATCCTCAAACCGGGCCTGACCGCTGCGTGACGCGCAGAAGTTGCACCCCTTGCCGAACTGGCCGCAAAGAGTTGACTGCGGATGGCCGCACCCGAAATGGGTGGCGGTCGACCGGCGCATACTCTAGAAGTACCCGCTTCCGCCGAACCTGCCGAACGCGAGAGACAATCATGGCACTGAGAGCCGACGATCTGATCGACCGACGCCGTTTACGGCGCAAGCTGACATTCTGGCGGGTGGTCGCGATCGCCATCGCAGCGCTCGGCCTGGCGGCTCTGGCGTCCTGGTTCTACGGTGACGAATTCGACGGCGCGGCGGGCAATCACATTGCCAAGGTCAAGATAGAGGGCACGATCACCGAAGACGACGAACTGGTCGGGCGACTGGAAAAAATCCGGAAATCCCCGCAGGTCAAAGGCGTTATCCTGGAGATCGACTCCCCCGGCGGCACCACCGCGGGCGGAGAGATGATCTACGAGGAAGTCCGCAAGCTGGCCGCCGAAAAGCCGGTAACGGCGCAGGTGGGCACGCTCGCCGCCTCCGCTGGCTATATGATCGCCAGCGCCGCCGACCATATCGTCGCCCGCAAGACCTCGATCGTCGGTTCGATCGGCGTGCTGATCCAGTTCCCCGACGTCACCGGTTTGATGGACAAGATCGGGGTAAAGCTTGAAGAGGTGAAATCCTCGCCGCTGAAGGCCGAACCCTCCCCCTTCAACCCGACGACGGACGACGAGCGCGCCATGGTGCGCAAACTAATCCTCGACAGCTACGACTGGTTCGTCGGCATCGTCGCCGAACGCCGTTCGATGACGAGGCCGCAGGTTCTGGCGCTGGCCGACGGCTCGATCTTCACCGGCCGCCAGGCACTCGCCAACAAGCTGATCGATGCCGTCGGCGGCGAAGACGAGGCCGTCGCCTGGCTTGGCACCAAGGGCGTCGACGCCAAGCTGAAGGTGCTGGAATGGAAGAACACGGAGCGTAGCCGTGGCTTCCTGTTCTCCAAGGCGCTGACACGCACGATAAGCCGGGCGCTCGGTCTGCCGGAATATAGCGGCGACATGCTGCATGAGCTGGGGGCCGACCGCTTGTTCCTTGACGGTCTTGTCTCCGTCTGGCACCCTTGAATGCCGATTAAAAAGCGAACGAAACCAATAAAATCAGTACCCTTTATCCTGTCTGTATCATTTCACCGGGGACGTCCTCATGATCAAATCCGAACTCGTCCAGATCATTGCCACACGCAGTCCGCACCTGTTTTTGCGCGACGTTGAAAACATCGTCGGCGCCATCTTCGACGAGATAACCGACGCGCTCGCCGACGGAAACCGGGTCGAATTGCGTGGCTTCGGGGCATTTTCGGTCAAGAACCGCCCGGCACGTACCGGCCGCAACCCGCGCACCGGCGAGTCGGTCGAGGTCGAGGAAAAATGGGTGCCGTTCTTCAAGACCGGCAAGGAATTGCGCGAAAGGCTGAACGGCAACAAATAGGCGCGACAGACACACACGTACCCACAGTCGACTTTCTCGGGACCACCTCCAGAAACATCATGTTCAACCGTTTCCTGCTCATCGTGGTTTTCGTGCCGCTGGCGATCATCCTGATCGCGCTGGCCGTAGCCAACCGCGAACTGGTCTCCTTCACCCTCGATCCCTTCAATCCGGGCAACCCGGCCCTCACCCTGACGCTGCCGTTGTTCATCTATCTTTTTCTGGCGCTCGCGGTCGGCATGATCATCGGAAGCGTGGCGACATGGTTCAGGCAGGGCCGCTACCGGAAATTGGCACGCCAGCGTAGCATGGAGGCTGAAAGCCTGCGCCAGGCGGCCAGGCGCGAACCCGCAGCATCACAGGGCACGGGTTACGACACCTTGCCCAAGCCGACGGCCTGACGCGGCAGCCAAACCTTTTCTTGACGGAGTTTTCCATGCTGACCATCTCGGCCGCCGAGGTTGATCGTGCCCTGACCTTTCCGGGGCTGGTCGAGACGCTTCGCACGGCTTTTCGCGACGGCGCGGTGCAGCCGGTGCGCCACCACCACAGCATCGAAAGGCCGGACGGCGCTGCCGCGACTCTGCTTTTGATGCCGGCCTGGACCGATTTCAACGCCGGCGGCACTTCGGCCCATGGCCATGTCGGCGTCAAGATCGTCACCGTCTCGCCCGACAACAACGCCATCGGCAAGCCCGCGGTCATGGGCCTTTACCTGCTGCTCAACGGTGCAACCGGCGAGCCGGAGGCGTTGATCGACGGCCAGCGGCTGACCCAATGGCGCACCGCCTGCGCCTCGGCGCTCGCCGCCTCCTATCTGGCGCGCGAGGATGCTTCGCGTCTGCTGGTGGTTGGCGCCGGCGCGATGTCGCATTTCCTTGCACGCGCCCATTCCGCCGTGCGGCCGATCAGGGAAGTCCGTATCTGGAACCGCACCCCCGCCAATGCCGAAAAGGTGGCGGCAAGCCTGCGCGCCGAGGGGCTTGCTGCTGAAGCCGTGGCCGATCTGGACGCCGAGCTGGCAAAGGCCGATATCGTTTCGTCGGCGACCATTTCCACCACCCCGCTTATCAAGGGCGCGTTGTTGCGGCCGGGAACGCATGTCGATCTGGTCGGCGGCTTTACCCCGGACATGCGCGAGAGCGACGACGACGCGATCCGGCGCGCCCGTATCTATGTCGACACCCGCGCTGGCGCCACCAAGGAAGCCGGCGACATCGTCCAGCCGCTCGCCTCCGGCGTGCTGAAAGCCGAAGCGATCGTCGCTGAATTGGCCGAACTGGCGCGCGGACAAAAGAAGGGAAGAGAAAGCGCCGACGAAATCACGCTGTTCAAGTCGGTGGGCGCGGCACTGGAAGATCTCGCTGCCGGCATCGCCGTTTATCGCGCGCTCAAGGCCTGATCTCCGGATTTCTTACACGGCCCGGATTTCTTGCACCGCAAAGCCTGTTGTGGCAGAAGCGGCCATCCGCCCGGAGTATTTTTTCTTGAAATCCTTTCGCGATCAGCGCCGCGACAACCGCCCACATAGGCCAGCGGAAAGCGGCGCCGCGAAGGTGCGGCCACGCAACCAACAGCCCGCGAAGCAGTCGGAATCGCAGACCGAACATCGGAGTGACCAGAAAAGCCGGCCGCGCGTCCTTTCCCGCCGCGAAGGCGCCCTGCCCGCCGAAAACCTGCCGCTTATCCTTGAAGTCGCGCCCAACGCCGATTATGCGCTGCTGGACAGCGGCGCCGGCGAAAAGCTGGAGCAATACGGCCCCTACCGCATCGTGCGGCCCGAGGGTCAGGCGATCTGGCAGCGCGCCTTGCCGAGAAAAGAATGGGACCGCGCCGACGCTATCTTCACCGGCGACACCGACGAGGAAGGTATGGGCCGCTGGCGCTTTCCGAAAGCGCCGCTCGGCGAAACCTGGCCGATGAAGCACGACGGCATCGATTATCTCGGCCGTTTCACCTCGTTTCGCCATGTCGGGGTCTTTCCCGAGCAGGCCTCGCACTGGGATCATATGGCCGGCCTGATCGCCGCCGCCAGAAGGCCGGTCAAGGTGCTGAACCTGTTCGGCTATACAGGCCTCGCCTCGCTGGTCGCGGCGCGCGCCGGCGCCGAGGTAACCCATGTCGACGCTTCCAAGAAAGCCATTGGCTGGGCGCGCGAAAACCAGGAAATGGCCGGCCTCGGCCAAAAACCGATCCGATGGATCGTCGACGACGCGGTAAAGTTCGCCGAGCGCGAGGAACGCCGCGGCAGCCGCTACGACATCGTCCTGTTCGATCCGCCCGCCTATGGTCGCGGCCCCAAGGGTGAGGTCTGGCAGTTGTTCGAAGATTTGCCGGCGCTGACCGACATCTGCCGTGCCATCCTGACGCCTAAGCCGCTGGCGGTGGTACTGACCGCCTATTCGATCCGGTCTTCCTTCTTCGCAATCCACGCCCTGATGCGCGACACCTTCGCCGGCATGGGCGGCACGGTCGAATCCGGCGAACTGGTCATCCGCGAAAAATCGGCTGATCGTGCGCTGTCGACTTCCCTGTTCTCACGCTGGATAGCGCAATGACCGAGCATGACGGCCGCCGCCCGGTCGGGCAAGTGAAGGAAGTCACCAGTCTCGCCAATCCGCTGGTCAAGGACATCAAGGCGCTGGCGCTGAAGAAATTCCGCGACCAGCAGCACGCCTTCATGGCCGAAGGGTTGAAACTGGTGATCGACGCGCTCGATCTCGGCTGGTCGATCAGGACGCTGGTCTTCGCCAAGGCCGGACGCGGCAACACGGCGGTGGAAAAGGTCGCGGCGCGTACCGTAGCCAGTGGCGGCACGGTGCTCGAAGTATCGGAAAAGGTACTGGCGGCTATCACCCGCCGCGACAATCCGCAAATGGTCGTCGGGGTCTTTGCCCAGCAGATGTTGGCGCTGAAAGACATTCACACCAAGCCGGGTGACGTCTGGGTGGCGCTCGACCGGGTCCGCGACCCCGGCAATCTGGGCACTGTCATCCGCACGGTCGATGCGGTTGGGGCGAACGGCGTTATCCTGGTCGGCGAAACCACCGATCCGTTTTCGGTCGAAACGGTGCGCGCCACCATGGGCTCGATCTTCGCCGTGCCTGTCGCCAAAACAACGCCGGAAGCCTTTCTTTCATGGCGCAAGGGCTTCCCCGGCCTTGTCGTGGGCACGCATCTGAAGGGTGCGGTGGATTACCGCTCGGTCGATTTTTCACGCGGTCCGACGCTGCTGTTGATGGGCAACGAGCAGCAGGGCCTGCCCGACACGCTTGCCGAAAGCTGCGACCGGCTGCTCAGAATTCCGCAGGCCGGCCGCGCCGATTCGCTCAACCTTGCAATCGCCACCGGCGTCATGCTCTTTGAAATCCGCCGGAGCGCGTTGAAGCTGGACCCGGAGGGTTCCCGTTCGTGAAACGATTGTTGCCCTACGCCCTGCTGGCCATCGTCGCCATCGCGCTCGACCAGTGGATAAAATATCTCGTCGAAACCCGGCTTGAACTGCATCAGCCGGTCGAAATTCTGCCCTTTCTGGCGCTTTTCCGCACCTACAATACCGGCATTGCCTTTTCCATGCTGGATTCCATCGGCGATATCGGCCTGATCGCCGTTTCCGTCTGCGTCGTCGCTTTCGTGCTCTATCTTGCGGCCAGGACTGAGCCTAGCCAGGTGCTCGCCCGCATCGGCTTTGCGCTGATAGTGGGCGGCGCGCTCGGCAACGTCATCGACCGCGCCACATACGGCCATGTCATCGACTATATCCTGTTCCATACTCCGGTCTGGTCGTTCGCCGTGTTCAACCTGGCCGACGCCTTCATCACGGTCGGTGCCGTCGCGGTCGTCTTCGATGAGTTCATCGGCTGGCGCAGGCAGGCGCCGCCTTCGAACGATTGATTTCGTCAGCCCATCGCCGCACAGTCGGTGCGTGACAAAAGCCGAGGAAAAAATGCCGGAAACCTTCAAAGCCATTCTCGTTTCGCGCGACGCCGACAAGAAGCAGTCGGTGGCGGTAACCGACCTGACCGAAGCCGACCTGATGGAAGGTGACGTGACGGTGGCCGTCGAGGCGACGACAGTGAACTACAAGGATGGCCTTGCCATCACCGGCAAGGCGCCCGTGGTGCGGCACTGGCCGCTGGTTCCGGGCATCGACTTCGCTGGCACCGTGCTTTCCTCCGACCATCCGGACTGGCGCAAAGGCGATAAGGTCGTGCTGAACGGCTGGGGCGTCGGCGAAACGCACTACGGCGCCTTTGCCGGCCGCGCCCGCATCAATGGCAACTGGCTGGTGCCCTTGCCGGAAGGTATGAGCGCACACGACGCCATGGCCGTCGGCACCGCCGGCTACACCGCCATGCTGTGCGTGATGGCGCTGGAACGGCACGGCATCGTGCCGGACCGCGGCCCTGTCGTGGTAACGGGAGCGGCCGGCGGCGTCGGTTCCGTCGCCATCTCCGTGCTTTCCGGTCTCGGCTATCACGTCGTCGCCTCGACCGGACGAAGCTCGGAAAGCCGATATCTGACCGACCTGGGCGCCTCGGAAGTGATTTCACGCGACGAACTGGCCGGACCGGGCAAACCGCTGGCCAAGGAACGCTGGGCCGGTGGCGTCGATACGGTCGGTTCCACGACGCTTGCCAATGTCCTGTCGATGACGACCTATGGCGGCGCCGTTGCCGCCTGCGGTCTGGCCGGCGGCATGGACCTGCCAGCGACCGTCGCCCCGTTCATCCTGCGCGGCGTGTCGCTTCTCGGCATCGATTCCGTCATGGCCCCGAAGCAACTTCGCCTTGAAGCGTGGCGGCGCATCGGCAGCGATCTCGACCATGCGAAGCTCGCCGCCCTGTCTACGACAATCGGCTTCGACGGCATTATCCAGGCCGCACACGATATCGTCGACGGCAAGGTCCGCGGTCGCATCGTCATTGATATGTAAGACAAATCCTGCGGATCGCTAAAATACGAACGATCCGACACAAATTTCCATAATCTCTGTCTGGCATGGATTGCCGCATGATAGCGCAATCCGTCACCAGGAGGGTAGAAACGGCGAGTCGTGCCGTCGACGCCAAGTCGACGGAGACTGCGCGGGTGCGCATCGAAGCCCCGCCGCTGGCGCCGGACCTACCCCGTGCCGAGCGTCAGTTCCTGCCCTTCCTGATGCCTTGCGCCACCCTCGCCCTGGCCGGCCTGTTCTATCTGGCAGGCGCGCCGCTTCTCCTTGGCGCTGCCTTGCTGGGCATCGGCGGCGCCGGCCTTGCCATACAGGCCCGGCTGCAGCGCACCGTGCAGGAACTGGGCAACGATGCGCTTCGCAGCCGCACGGAATTCGAGAAGCTTGCAGACCGCATGTGGGAATTGCAGGAAAGCGAGGAGCGCTTTCGCGGCTTGATCGACGCGCTCGGCGACCTTGTCGTCCACCGCGACCGCAGCGGCAGGATCGTCTACGCCAACAAGGTGTTTATCGATCTTCTGGGCATCGATCCCATGGATTTGCCGGACAAGACGCTAAACGACCTCGGCATCGACGTCGGCGTCGTCCCCGACGCGGCCTTTAGCAACCACGAATGCCTGAGCTCCACCGACGTGGTGATCCGCACGGCCGATGGGCCTCGCTGGTTTTCATGGATCGAACTGTCCGTGCGGGACAAGGGCAGCGGTGCGGTCTCGCACAGGGCGATCGCCCGCGACATCACCGCGCGAAAGCGGGCAGAATCCTCACTGATCAGCGCGCGCGAGCGGGCCGAATACGCCAGCCAGGCCAAATCGCGCTTTCTGGCGACCGTAAGTCACGAGATCCGCACGCCGATGAACGGTATCATGGGCATGGCCAAGCTGTTGGCCGACACCAGCCTTTCGCCGGAGCAACGGACCTATGTCGGCGCGGTTTCGACCTCGGCCAGCGCGCTTCTGGCGCTGATCGAAGATCTGCTCGACTATTCCAAGATTGAAGCTGGTCGCTTCGACCCGGAACCGCAGCCCATGTCGCCGCGCGAGATCGGCGACAGCATCGTCGAATTGCTAGCATCCCGCGCCTATGGCAAGGGCATCGGCCTCGCCTGCTGTACCGCCCCCGACGTCCCACAAACCATCGTCGCCGATCCGGGCCGGATCAGGCAGGTGTTGCTGAACCTGATCGGCAACGCCATCAAGTTCACGGAAACCGGCGGCGTACTGGTCAGCATCGAACGGGTCGGCCCCGGCGCCACCGACCGCATACGCTTCACCGTCGCCGATACCGGCCCCGGCCTGCGCGAAGCCGACAAGACCCGCATCTTCGAGGAATTCGAACAGGCGGACGGCACGTCCACCCGTGCCCATGGCGGCGCGGGACTGGGTCTTGCCATCTCCAAGCGGCTTGTACTGGCCATGGGCGGCGCCATCTTCGTCACCAGCACGCTTGGCAAAGGGTCCGAATTCATATTCGAAATCCCGGCAACGTCGCCGGGCGACACCCTGCAAAACCGTCAGGCGATGCTGGCCGACAAGCGGGTAGTGATCCTTTCGGAAAACACGATAGAGGCAAAGGCCATCGCGGATACCGTCCAGGCACATGGAGGCACCGCCGAAATCGCCGCGAACGCCGCCCAGGCGGCCGCCCTTGCCGTCGGCTGCAACGCGATCCTGATCGATGCAGCCCTGGAAGACGGCAATGCGCGCCTGCTCAAGCATCTGCGCCAGACCGGCTTTCCTGCCTGCGAGGCGATCACGCTGATCGCGCCGACGGACCGCGGCCTGCTCGGCGAATTCCGTGCCAACGGCTACTCGACCTTTCTGGCGCGGCCGGTGCGCGGCGAGACCCTGTTGCGGGTGTTGATGACCGGCAATGTCGTGACGCTCGTTCCATCGCTGCCCGACAGCCACGTCGTGCTCGGCGAGCCGTCAAGCGAGCCAACCGGCCTGTCGGTGCTGATTGCCGAAGACAACGAGATCAACGCCATGCTTGCCCGCGCCACCTTGCTGAAAGCGGGGCATCGCGTCGAGGTCGTCGGCAACGGCAAGGCTGCCGTCGACGCGGTGGTCGGCGCAACGCGAAGCAACCGCTACGACGTAGTGCTGATGGATTTGCATATGCCGCTGCTAGACGGCCTGGACGCCATCACCGTCATCCGCCGGCATGAAGAGGATACTGGCCTGCCCCCCGTGCCGATCATGGTCCTGTCGGCCGACAGCCAGGAAAATACCCGCCACGCTGTACTGGCTCACGGTGCCAGCGGCTTTCTCACCAAGCCGATCGATCCCGAGGCGCTCGTGCTGGCGGTCGAACAACAGGTCACTGCCTGATCGCAGGGTTGCTCCACCTCCGGCAGCCTTGGCTGAACCCCTCACCTATTTTCACCTTGCCGTCACAATCGTGTTGCACCACAATCGTATTCCCGCGCCAAGAGGGATGGCTCGAAGGAGAATCACTCGTGCAAGCAGCGATACCGGAAGGTACGATCTACACGAAGACCAGTGGCGCGCTGATGAACGAGCGCGAGGTCGGCACCATCGTTACGGCCAGTCCGCTTGGCCGTATCGGCAGCCTGGAAGTCCGCCTTGCCCGCAGCGAAGCGGAGATCGCCGCCGCGCAGGAGGTACGCTACCGCGTGTTCTACGACGAGCTCGGCGCCAGAAAGCACGCCTCGCAATCCCAGGATCGCAGCGACCACGACCGGTTCGACACGATCTGCGACCACCTCATCGTGCTCGACACCAGCCTTTCCGGCCCCGAACACCGTCGCATCGTCGGCACCTATCGCCTGCTCAGGCAGGAATCGGCCATCGCCGCCGGCGGTTTCTATTCCGAGGACGAATTTGAACTCACAGGTCTGATCGCACGCCATCCGGACCAGCGCTTCCTGGAACTTGGCCGGTCCTGCGTCCTGCCGGAATACCGCTCCAAGCGCACCATCGAGGTCCTCTGGCAGGGCATATGGGCCTATATCAATCACTACGGGGTCGACGTGATGACCGGCTGCGCTTCCTTTCCCGGAACGGTGCCAGCCGCCCATGCTGAAGCATTGACCTACCTGGCAAACCATTGCCGCACGGATTCGGCCTGGGACGTGCGCGCAGTTGCCCAGCGTTATCATCCGATGGACCTGATGCCGCTCGAAGCGATCAGCGCCAGGGCGGCCATTGCGGCGATGCCGCCGCTGGTCAAGGGCTATCTCAGGATCGGCGCGCGCATCGGCGACGGCTGCGTCATCGACCACGATTTCTCGACCGTGGACGTGTTCGTGGTCATGCCGGTCAAGGAAATCGCCACCCGCTACGTCAGCTATTATAGCGGAGACGGCCAGCGCTTCGCCGCCTGATACGCGGCAAGGCTAAGGAATGTCTTCGGGAGCCCGGCCTGGCCGGCTCTTGTAGGCTGGAAAGGCCCAGCCGAATTTCAGCGCGCCGCCACGCACGGCGAACGCAGCCGAAAACCCGGCCAAGTCCGACAGCAGCGGCGGCAACCCTGCCAAATCACCAAGCGTGAAAATGGCAGCGCCCGCGAGAGCGGCCGTCACGTAGATTTCAGGCTTGAGCAGCACCGAAGGCTCGCCCGCCAATAGGTCCCGCAAGATACCGCCGAACGTCGCGGTCAGCACGCCGGTGACGATCCCCACTATTGGCGACCCAGTGATCGCCAGCCCCTTGGCAGCCCCCATCACCGAGAAGGCGGCAAGGCCGACGGCATCGAGCCACAGCAATAGCTGTAGCGGGATTCCACCCGATGCGCGGTGAAGAAAACCGCGACCGCCGCCAGCAGGCATATCAGCACGTAGACGCGGTTTCCCACCCAGAACACCGGCACACCTAGAATAAGGTCACGAAACGTGCCGCCGCCGATGCCGGTGACGCTGGCCAGGAACAGGAAACCGATGATGTCGAGTTGCTTGCGTGAAGCCGCGAGCGCGCCGGTCGCGGCGAACACGACGACACCGGCATAATCGAGAAGGGTGATCAGGTTCATGAACGCCGCCAGCGGAAAGCCTGCAGCAGCAGACGCGAACATCGGCGCCGCGTCAATGGATTGTGGGCAAGGCAGTAGCCGCAAGAGCGGGGCAGCAAGACCGGGTTTGCGTGCCCCTACCCGCTATAGTCTGGTCGCGGCCTATGCGTCCTTCTCGGCCTGTTCGTTGACCGGGCCGGGTTCGGCCTGTGTTTCGCTTTCGACGAATTTCGGTCCGCCCTTCGAAACCCCGACCATGGCGGGGCGCAACACGCGATCGCCGATCGAGTAACCGGGCTGCACCACCTGGACAACGGTGCCGTTGGCAACATTCGGATTAGGAACCTCGAACATCGCCTGGTGGAAGTTCGGATCGAACTTTTCGCCCTCGGGCGTCAGTTTCTTCACCCCGTGCCGCTCGAGCGTCGCCAGCATGCCGCGCGCGGTGATCTCGACGCCGTCGATCAGTGCCTTGAAGCCGACATCGCCGGACGCCTTGGCCTCGGACGGTATCGCATCGAGCGCGCGCTGAAGATTATCGGCCACCTGCAGCATATCGCGGGCGAAGTTGGCTACAGCATAGGCGCGCGCATCAACGACGTCGCGAGCCGTACGGCGGCGCAGATTCTCCATCTCGGCGGCAGTGCGCAGCGCGCGGTCCTTCAGCTCCTCGTTTTCCTTGAGCAAACGCACCAAGGCCTCATAGTCGCCGTCGACACCGCCCTCGGACCGCTCGGTGACCGCAGCCTCGGCTTCGATCTCGTCGGGCGCACGTTCGTCTTTCGCCTGGTCGCTCATCGCCATTTCCCGTCATTTCGCGTGGTTCGGATTTGGTGCCGATATCGAGGTTCGGCGCTCAAAAATCAAGGGGCAAAGCCGATTCGGCCGCAGCCAGCCGGTAAACGAGGCAATCCTGATAAGCATCCAAATTAATTCAAACTTTACCGTAATTGCGTTCGCGGCTTGCCGCCCTGTCACATTATGGGAACCTTACGACGAGTTGGGAGGTTTTGAGGTCGACACAGGATTTTGATATGACCGCCCCAAAGCAGAACTCGAAGCGCGAGAAACTCGCAGCGGATATAAGGCGCGAGCTTCGCGGACGCAGAACGGCCCGTTTCCTGAATACTATGCCGGCGTTCAGGATAACGACCGAAATGCCCGACTATCTGCGGCAATTGCTCGATCGCCTGGAGGAGCGCGAAGCACCTGCCCAAAGCCGGCGCCGCTAGGATAGCCCAAAGACGCAAGATCCTACACCGAGGCGTCGGTCAGCGATTTTTCGAGACCTGAAAGGTGGATGCCGCATTCGGTCTTGGCCTTGCCTGCCCAGCGGCCGCTACGCGCATCCTCGCCCGGTGCAACCGGCTTGGTACAGGGAAAGCAGCCGATCGACAGGTAGCCATAAGCGACCAGCGGGTTTTCGCGCAGCGCATGCGCGCGCATGTAATCGGCTTGGTCGGCGGTGGTCCAGCGCGCCAGCGGGTTGATCCGGATGCGCGGGCCGACCGCCTCGAACACCGGCAGGGCTGCCCGCGTGGAAGCCTGAAACCGCTTGCGGCCGGTGAACCAGGCATGGAACGGTTCGATGCCCCGCGCCATCGGCTCGACCTTGCGGACCTCGCAGCAGGCGTCGACGTCGGTTTCGTGCAGCCGTCCGGTCGGATCGGCTTTTTCGAGCGCGGCATCATCGGGAGCGACGACGCGGATATTGGTCAGCCCGAAATCGGCGGTGAGCGCATCGCGATAGGAATACGTCTCCTCGAAATGCTTGCCGGTATCGAGGAAGACGATCGGCAGATTGCGGTCGACCTGCGCGATCAGGTGCAACAGCACCGCCGAATCCGCGCCGAACGACGAGACCGCCGCTATCTCGCCGGCAAACAGTTCGGTGACGACGCGTTCGATGATCCCGGCCGCCGAAAGATGGCCGTAGAGCGCGTCGAGCCCCGCCGCGTCGGCGGCAATGCCGGCCTCGACGCCAGCCACGTGGTCAAGCGACCTTGGCTTCTGCTCCATAGCGTACCTCCTTGAACGGTCCCGACCCTGCCGCCGTGCAATGGCCCAGACCGGGATAAGCGGCAATATCGACGGCCGGGCCGGCATTGGCTGTGACCAGCCCGGCTTCCATCAGCCCGTCATAGACCGCCCTGAGATCGGCTCGGGCCACATGCGGCAAAACCATGTTCTGCTCATGTGCCACCCGTACCTCGTCGAAGCCGTAGCGCTCGGCAAGGTCGGCAACTGCTTCCATCTGACTGTCGCTGATATCGCCCGGCGCCTCGCCAGTGCCTTCGAGCGAAATCGTCACCGTCGCATAATCCGGATGGCAGTGGGGGGTGATGCTCTTGCCGAGCCACTCGCCGAATGACCGCGAATCCAGCCGGTCGAGCCGAACTATCTCTTCGCCGTCGGCACGGTCCGGATGATCGGCGGTGACGTCGCGGTCACCCTTGCCGCCGGTCTGGATCGCGTACATCCCGACGGTGGCGAGGTCGGCCAAGATCGCCGGAATGTTCGCCAGCGCCGGCCAGTGGAACTGGATGTTCTGGCGCGCGGTGAAGCGGGCGTAGCCCTTGTCGTATTTGCGCGCGATGTGGGCGAGCATTCGTAGTTGCCGCGCATGCAGCATACCGTAAGGGATGGCGACGCGCAGCATGTAGGAATGAAGCTGGAGATAGACGCCGTTCATCAGCCGCAGCGGCCTGAACTGGTCTTCGGTCAGTTCGCCGGCCAGACGGCGCTCTACCTGTTCGCTGAATTCAGCGATTCGGGCCTGGACAAAGGCATGATCGAACTCGTCGTGGTGGTAGGCCGTCTCGGGAAAAGCGCTTGTCGGCGAGAGTGCCGGGGCCTTCATGCTCGCAACTCCGCACCAGCGTCGCCGGTCCGGGCAAACAGACGCTTCGCCAGCGGTTCCGAACCGTCGAAATTGGCTCCGGCAACGGCATCGCCGATGATAGTCATGACCGGGCCGGCAAGGTCGGCGTGCGCTTCCAGCGAGGGCAGGTCGGCCAGCGTCCCGTGGAAACGGCGCTGCTCGGCAAGACTAGCGTTCTCGACCACCGCCACGGCGGTATCGGGCGACAGACCGGCGCCGATCAGCCGTCCGGCGACGTCGGCAGCCACCGAGCGGCCCATATAGACGGCGACCGTCGCGCCGGAGATGGCGAGCTTCGCCCAGTCCGGCAACGAATTGCCCTTAAGATCATGGCCGGTGGTGAACACCATCGAAGAGGTGACACCGCGCAGTGTCAGCGGCAGCTCAAAATCGGCGGCGGCGGCGAAGGCTGCGGTAACGCCCGGCACGACCTCGTAGGAGATGCCGGCGTCGCGCAGCACCGCCATCTCTTCGCCGGCGCGGCCGAACACTAGTGGATCACCGCTTTTCAGCCGCACCACGCGCTTGCCCGCATGGCCGAGTTCGACCAGCAGCGTGTTGATCTCGCCTTGGCTTTTCGAGTGGCAGCCTTTGCGCTTTCCCACCGATATGCGCTCGGCATCACGGCGGCCCATGGCGACGACCGCTTCGGGCACCAGCGCGTCGTAAAGGATGACGTCGGCTTCCATCAGGAGACGCTGCGCGCGAAGCGTCAAAAGGTCTTGCGCCCCCGGCCCTGCACCGACCAGCGCGACATGGCCGCAGGCCGATGCGCCCGACAGCAACAGTTCGGCAGCCGCATCCCTTGCCTGCGCAACCTGGCCGGCGGCAAGCGCACGCGCCGGCGCCCCCGTGAAAAAGGCGCGCCAGAAGCGGCGACGGCTGTTGCCTCTTGGCAGCAGCGAGTCCGCGGCGTCGCGAAACGAGGCGGCAAGTGTGGCAAGCGCCCCGAGCGAAGGGGTGAGCATCTGGTCGATCTGGGCGCGGATCATCTGCGCCAGCACCGGCCCAGCCCCTTCCGTGCCGATCGCGATGGCTACCGGCGCGCGGTTGACCAGCGCCGGGGTGAAGAAATCGCACAGTTCCGGCCGGTCGACGGCATTGACCGGAATGCCTTGCCGGCGCGCGTCGATGACGACACGGCGGTCCAGCGCCTCGTCGCCGCTGGCGGCGAAAACCACTGCGGTGCCGTCCAGATGCACGGATTCGTAGGGAGCATCGATGTAAACGGCGCCGTTTGCGGCAATCCACTCCCGCAGTTCGGCACTGGCATCGGCGGCAACGATGCGCAGCACGGCGCTCGACTGACCGATCAGCCGCGCCTTGGCCAGCGCTTCCTCGCCGCCACCGACGACGATCACGATCTTGTCCTCGACCCGAAGGAAAATCGGGAAGGCGTTCAGCTTGGGCTTTGCTTGCGACATCTGGAGCGGGTTCCTGAGGTGACAGGATTTTTACCCACTCGCTTCACGGATCAGAAGAAACCTACTCGCGCCCCGCCTCACGGCGGGCAATCGGTTTTCTGAAACCGATAAAGGCTGCGGAAAACTATTCCGCTTGGTCGACCGGCCGCTGTTCGACAGGGCACGGCTATTCGAATTCTCGTATCTCTAGCCTACCCCGCCTGCATCGGCAAAGCCGGCCGTTCTAAATTCTACTAATTCAGTAGAATAAAGCAGTGCCGGGCCGCTCCTCCGCCCGCCTGATCGGCAACAGCTCAAACGTGCTGCCCGCCATTGATGTGGATTTCCGAGCCAGTGACGTAGGACGCCTGCCCCGAGCACAGGAAGAAAATGATGTCGGCGACTTCCGCGGTGGTGCCGAGCCGCCTGAGCGGGATCGTCTCGACGATCTTGTCCGTGCCCGGCGACAGGATCGAGGTGTCGATCTCGCCCGGCGCGATGGCGTTGACGCGGATGCCATGCGGGCCAAAATCATGCGCCATTTCGCGCGTCAGCGAGCCGAGGGCAGCCTTGGACGTCGCATAGGCGGTGCCGGCGAAAGGATGCACCCGCGTTCCGGCGATCGACGTGACGTTGACGATGGAGCCCTTGGCAGCGGCCAGTTCTCTGAACAGGCCGCGCGCCAGCATGATGGGCGCGAAGAAATTGACCTGGAACACGTCGCGCCAGGCATGCATGGGCGTATCGATCGAGTTCATCCGCTCGCCATTCTCCAACTTGGGCGAAATGGCGGCGTTGTTGACCAGCGCGTGAAGCTTGCCGCCCTGCGCTTCCAGCCGGTGGCGGATTTCCGAAACGGCGACGCCGACGTCTTCCTGGTCGGCCAGATCCACCTTGATGTGGTCTTCCGGTCCCGCCGGCCACGGGCAATCGTCGGCAAAAGCCTGGCGCGAGCAGGTGATGACACGCCATCCCTCCTGCGAAAAGCGCTTTACCGTGGCGTGGCCGATACCCCGGCTCGCCCCCGTCAGTACGATTGTCTTTCTGGTGCCAGTCTCGGCCATGTCTCGATTCTCCGCCGGCACATGTAGCCGAACGCAGGCCGGGTTGCGAGGGGCTTCCTGAACCGGATCAAGAGGTCCCTGTCCTACCCTCCCGTCAGGATATCGAGAATGGATATGTTTTTCGTCTTCAACGGCCCGCCGACATCGCCGGGCGGCACCGGCCGCTTGATGGAGGCGGTGGAACCGCCATCGCCGGGCATCGCCATGCCGACTTCGGCGTCCGCCGCCTGTGCGGGACGCGTGGTTCGGGCCGGTGCGGGAGCCGCGGCAACGCCGTGGCCGACGGGTACAGGC
>JBARYG010000030.1:0-24989 GCA_049647745.1 Mesorhizobium sp. | reverse complement strand
GCGATATCGCGCCGGCACGATCCTCAACGGCGCCGCTTTATTGCGCAACCCAGGTGGCGAAGCGCGCGGACAGCTCCTCGTTGTTGTCGATCCAGAAATCGGCATCGAAGCGAATGCTGTTTTTCATGTTTTCCGGGGCGGACGGCAACTGCGCCAGCGCCTCGGGCGGAAGCTCGTCCATGGTCTTGACGTTGCTGACGCCGTAGGGAATGGCCTGCGCGAAGATGGCCTGCGGAGCGGGCGTCATCATGTAGTCCACGAGATCGATCGCCTGATCGAGGTTGGGCGTGCCTTTCATGATCGCCCAGAACTCCCAGGAGTTGATCTGGCCATCCCAGATGATGGCGAAGTTCTTGCCCTCATGCTGGGCAGCCGCGACGCGTCCGTTATAGGCGGTCGTCATCGCCACGTCGCCGGAAGACAGCCACTCCTGCGGCTGCGCGCCGCTTTCCCACCACTGGATGTTCGGCTTCAGCTCGTCGAGCTTGGCAAAGGCACGGTCCTGGCCTTCTTTGGTGGCGAGCACCTTGTAGACATCGGCGGCCGGTACGCCGTCAGCCATCAGCGCGACCTCGAGCGTCAGCTTGGCGGTCTTGCGCAGGCCGCGCTTGCCCGGCCATTTCTCGACGTTCCAGAAATCCGCCCAATTCTTCGGGCCGTCCTTGATCTTGTCGGTATCGTAGGTCAGCACGTTGGCCCAGCTAAGCGCGCCGACGGCGCATTCCTTGAACAGCGTGGGGTCGATATCGTTGCCGTTGGGACGGGTCTTCCAGTCGATGTCTTCCAGCAGACCGGATTCGCAAGCGACAGTGACCTCGTCGTCCTCCATCTGCATGACGTCCCAAGTGACGTTGCCAGCGTCGACCATGGCCTTTTGCTTGGCAAGACCACCATTGGTCGTGTCTTCCAGCACGGTGATGCCTTTCTCGGCCGCATAAGGGGCGAAGTAAGCCTTGCGGAATGCGTCCTGAACCGCGCCGCCGAAGCCGACGGCGGTCAGGTCTCGCGCCAGCGCCGTGCCGGAAAAGCCGATCAGCGCGGCGAATGCCACGCCCTGCATGATCCTGAGTGATGTCTTCATTTTCTTTCCTCCTGTTTATCGTTGAACGGTCATTTGAAGCAGATCCCGGCCGTGCGCCCTTGTCAGGCGAGTATCTGCAGCGGGTTTTCGATCAGGCCCTTGAACAGGGCCAGCCATTGCGCGCCCAGCGCGCCATCTATGGCGCGATGGTCGAGCGAAAGCGTACAGGTCATCATGTCGGCGATGGCCGACTGGCGGTCCCTCACGATCATGCGCGGCTCTATCGCGCCGACCGCGAGAATGGCGGCCTGGGGCGGATTGATGATCGCGGCAAAATCGCGAACGCCGTACATGCCGAGATTGCTGATGGTGAACGATCCGCCCCGATATTCCTCAGGCCGCAACGTACCCGCGCGCGCCCGGCTGGCTAGGTCGCCGATCTCCGCCGAAACGGCGGACAGCGACTTGCGGTCGGCCTGCGTGACGATGGGCGTGATCAGGCCACCCTCGGTCGCAACCGCCACCGAAACGTCGACGTGATGCCATTGCAGGAGCGCCTCTTCGGTCCAACTCACATTGCAGGCGGGAAGAGCCGCAAGCGCGGCGGCCGCGGCCTTGACCACCAGATCGTTGACGCTGATGCGGGCGTCGTCGGCGCGGCCGGCGTTGATCTCGCAGCGCAGCGCGATCAGCGCATCCATCTGGCAGTCGGCACTCAGGTAGAAATGCGGGACGCTCTGCTTGGATTCCGTCAGCCGGCGCGCGATGGTGCGCCGCATCTGTGAGTGCGGAACGCTGTCGTGCGGCGCGTCGGTCGTGAATGGCGGCGGGCTGGGAACCACGGAAGGGCGCGGGGCGGGAGCCGGTACGGGCGCAGCACTGGCAGCAGCCTCGAGATAAACCTTGACGTCGTCGCGCATGATGCGGCCCTTAGGGCCGCTGCCGGTGAGCTTAGCAAGGTCGATGCCGTTTTCGCGCGCAAGGCGACGCGCGAGCGGGCTGGCGAACAGGCGGTTGGGCGAAGCCGCCGCACGGGGCTCCGGCGGGGTAGCCGACGTTGCGGCCTGAACCTCTCCACGGGGAGCGGCGGTTTCCGCCCCCTTTCCTGTCTCGGCCTGCGGCACGATCGACGCCGCTATCGCCGCATCGTCGTCGCCTGCCAGCGCCAAGACGCCGATAGCGGTATCCACAGGGAGCACCTTTCCGGCTGCGTGCAGGATACGGGCGAGCCGTCCGCCGCTGTCGCTCGAAATCTCGACCACTGCCTTGTCGGTCTCGACTTCGGCGAAAGCCTCGCCCGCCTCCAGCATGTCGCCCTCGGCCTTGAGCCAGCGCGACAGGGTGCCTTCCGTCATGTTGGCGAGGATAGCCGGCAGCCGCAGAACCTCAGCCATGGACGAGCCCCGGCAGGCTTTTCAAGCCGGCGACGACCTCGTCGGTGCCGGCATAGGCCGCCCGCTCGAGGATTTTCGAGATCGAGGGCGAGGCTTCGCCGCCCGTCACCCGCTCGACCGGATGATCGAGCCAGTCGAACAGCCGATGCTGGATGGCTTCGGCAAGCCAGCCGCCATAGGCGGTGCCCTGCGCGCCCTGCTCGACGATGATGACCAGATTGGTCTTCTTGACGCTTTCGGTGATCGTATCCCAGTCGAGGCTGGCGCGGTCGAGACTGCGCAGGTCGATGACCTCGACATCCGCGCCAAGCGCTTCGACGGCTTCCAGCGAGCGCGCGACCATGGCGGAATAGGTTAAAAGCGTCGCCTTCGTGCCCTGCCGGCGAATGGCCGCCTTGCCGAACGGAATGGCATAGTCGAGATCGTCGACGGGCGCCTTGCCGGTCGTCTGGTAGAGGTCGACATGCTCGATGACCAGCACCGGATCGTTGGCGGCGAGCGCCGTATTCATCAGGCCGACATAGTCGAACGCGGTGGAAGGCGCGACGATGCGCCAGCCGGGCGAGGTCGCGAAAATGCCGGCCGGGTCCATGGAATGCTGCGAACCGTAGCCGGTTCCCATGGCGATCTTGGTACGCAGGACCAGCGGGATGTCGATGTCGCCGCCGAACATATGACGAGCTTTGCCGATCTGGTTGAACACCTGGTCGGCCGCGACCCACATGAAATCGGGATACATGAACTCGACCACGGGGCGGAAGCGACCGTCCATGGCCAGCCCGCCGCCGAGCCCGAGGAAGGCGTTCTCGCTGATCGGCGTACCGAGCACGCGGTCGGGATATTTATCCTTGAGGCCGCGCGTCGCCCCGTTGGTGCCGCCCTTCAGGCGGTGGACGTCCTCGCCGAGAACGACGATGCCCTCATCCGTGGCCATGCGGCGGTCCAGAAGATCGGCGATGACATTGACGAACACCCGGTCTTCCGTCTTGCCCGAAAAAGTTTCGGCCTCGGCGTGGCGCATGCCTGACAGTTCCTTCAGGTCGCTGCGGATGCCGACGTCGCGGAAATCGGGCGAGGGCCACAATTCGGCTCGGATCTCGCGGCGGTTGTCGACGCGCGTGGTCAGTTCGCCGACAATGTGCACCATGGTTTCCTGTGCACGCTCGCGAAGCGTGGCGACGGCCTGTTCGCTGGTCATGGAGCGGGCAATCATTTCGCGCGCCACCCGGTCGAGCGGGTCGCGGGCACGCCAGCTTTCTTCCTCCTGCTTGGTGCGATAGCCGAAGGCGCTGCCCGGAAACGGACCGTTCTGGTGGAAATAGCGGTAGACGTCGGCCTCGATGATCGTCGGGCCCTTGCCGGAGCGCATATGGGCGAGCGCTTCCTGCATAACGAGGTTGACGGCCAGCGGGTCCATGCCGTCGACGCGCCATGAGGGGATGGAAAAGCCTTGCCCCCGCGTCGATAGGCGCGTGTCAACGGTCGATTCCTCGACCGTAGTGGATACGGCATAGCGGTTGTTTTCGATAAAGAAGCAAAGCGGCAGCTTCCAGGCAGCGGCGAGGTTCATGGTTTCGAGGACCGAGCCGATATTAGCCGCGCCGTCGCCGAAGTAACTGACCGCCACCGCGTCGGTGCCGGCCTGCTTGTGGGCGAAGGCCGCGCCTGCGGCCAGCGGCACGCCGCCGCCGACGATGGCGTTTGTGCCGAGCGCACCGGCTTCACGCCAGCGCAGGTGCATGGAGCCGCCACGCCCCTGGCAATAGCCTTCGGCAAGGCCCATGATCTCGGCCAGCGCTCGGCGCAGCACGGCGATGACGTCGCCGCTGAAGGCGCCATCGATCGAAAGCGCGTCTGGCGCCACATAGCCCAGCGCCTTGGCCAGGAACTGATGGTGGCCGCGATGCGACCCGTTGATCTGGTCATCGGCGCGCAGCGCCATGATCGAGCCGACCGCGCCGCCTTCCTGCCCGATGGACGAGTGCGCGGGACCGTGGATCAGGCCTTCGCCCGCCAGTTCCAGAACCGTCTCCTCGAAGGCCCGCACCAGATGCAGGCCGGTCAGCATCGCCCCCAGCGATTGCGGGGCGGCCTTGTCCCAGTCGGCCGCGGTGGCGCGAAAATCAAGCCAGTCGGCGGTGCCGGATAGTGAACTCGTCTCTGGCATCAGGATCCCTGTCGTCCAACTCACCTGCGACGCGCCGCCGCCAGCCGCTCACCGGTGGGCGGCTTTTGCCTGTCGTCGAAACCTGCGTTTGCCAGCGCTCCCGGCCAACCTGAAGCCGGCTTCGGAAGGACTGATGCATCCCCAGCCATTACTGCCACGACGTTTTCAAGCGGTCAACCAATTGGATACAGGAAAATAGATGTCAGCTAGAGAACCTTAGGAAATAGGCCGAAATCTCCCCTGCAATCCGTTGACCGCGATGGTTGGTCTGCGTATTTGTATCCAATGGTGCGGTTTCCACCAATATTCAAAGTCGTGAAAGCAGGTGTTGGCATGCTCCGGAATGCGAAGGTCGGCGAATGAAAAACGGATTGCCGGGCCTTCGCGGCACTGAGCACATTGGCTTCACCGTGCCCAATTTGGACGAGGCCGTCGATTTCTTCGTCAGGGTCATCGGCTGCGAGCCGTTCTATGAACTCGGCCCCTTCCAGTCGAACGGCGACTGGATGCAGACGCAGCTCAATCTCCACCCCCGCGCCGTCATGAAACGGCTGAAGTTCCTGCGCTGCGGCAACGGCTCCAACTTCGAAATCTTTGAATATTCGGCCCCGGACCAGCGTCTCGAGCAACCGAAGAACAGCGACATCGGCGGCCATCACCTGGCCTTCTATGTGGACGACATCGACGAGGCGATCGCCTATCTGAAGGCGAACGGCGTTCGCGTGCTGGGCGAGCCGGTGGTGCGCGAGGAGGGCCCGAGCGCCGGGCAGACCTGGATCTATTTCCTCACCCCATGGGGGATGCAGATGGAACTGGTATCCTACCCCAACGGCAAGGCCTATGAGCGGGGCGAGAGCCGGCTGCTTTGGCATCCGGCGGCGCCCGCGAAATAAGGCAGGCCGGACGGATTGCCAGGCGGCGGCCGGGCCGGTTTCAGGAAATGTAGAGCTTGGCCGCCCCTTCCTTCAGGATGTCGACCAGTTCCTCCTGGCGCTTGACGATGATGTGGCGCAATGTTTCGATGGTGTTCTTCTCATCGCGCAGCCGCAGCACCTTCAGAAGCTCGAGATGCTTCAGGTAGCTCTCTTCGTGCAGGCCTTCACCGGAGGAATCCGCCCAGCGGATGAAGTGGATGCGCGCATTCAGCCGGCGCAACGCCTCGACCAGTTCCTCATTGTGGCTAAGGCCCACCAGCCGCTCATGGAACGTCTCGTCATTGACGATAACGTCGGCCTTGGTGGCGTTCTTGCGGTTGCTGTAGGCTTCGGTCCAGTAGTCGATAAGGTCGCAGATTTCCGAATCCTCGGCGCGCTGCGTGGCAAGCCGCACGCCTTCCGTTTCCAGGATGACGCGCAGTTCGTACAGGTTGACGATTTCCTTCGCGCTGATCTTGGGGCGAAAGAACCCGACGACGGGCTCGAACTGCAAAAGGCGCTCCACCACAAGCCGGTTGAGCGCCTCCCGGATCGGCGTGCGGCTGACGCCGAAGCGTTTCGCCAGTTCCACCTCGTTGATCCGTTCGTTCGGCTTGATCTCGTAGGTCAGGATAAGGTTGCGCACACCGTCATAGCTGCGGCTCATGGCCGTGCCGGCTGCTTTTCGGCCTGCGCCGGCCTTCGAGACTTTGCGGGGGGTTGCCTTTGGCGGCATGCTGTGTTCGTTCACTTAAAGTCCTCTGTCAGGGCTGCCGCATCAGTCTGTTCGATACGATGGAAGGCGCTTTCTCGCGCGCGGCGTTCGGTATCACGGGAACGCCGCCTCGCAAACGATACAGAAGCTGCACCCGCCCGGATACGGCGTGGGCGCGACCGCCTTTTCATTCCGCAGCGACCGCGACTGTGGGCGCCGGATTTTCGAACCTGTCAAGCAGCGCTTCCTGTTCTTTGCTCACGATTTCAAGATTACGCCGCTTCACGTGCCCGAAGCCACGAATCTTCTGGGGTAGTGCCGCGAGCTTGACCGCCGTCTCGTAATTCTGCGCCGAAAGCCGGGAAAGCAGCCGCTCGACCAGTACGGCATAATCCTTGACGAGTTGCCGTTCGGTTCTTCTTTCCGCGGTATGGCCGAACGGATCGAAAGGCGTTCCCCGCAGCCACTTCAGGCGGGCAAGTACCCTGAAAAGAGGCAGCACCCAGGGTCCGAAGGTGGTCTTGCGCGGCTGGCCGGTCGCCGGGTCCTTGCGGCCGAGAATGGGCGGGGCGAGGTGGAAACTGAGCCGCAGCTTTTCGCCGTCGAACGTATCGGTCAGTTGCCTGAGGAACTCGCCGTCCGTGTAGAGGCGCGCGACCTCGTATTCGTCCTTGTAGGCCATGAGCTTGAAGAAATTGCGGGCCACCGCCTCGGTCAGGCTGGTGCGGCCGGGAAGTTCGGCCTTTTGCACCCGCTCGACCAGCGCCGAGTAGCGGGCCGCATAAGCGGCGCTCTGATAGGCGGTAAGGAACGCGACATGGCGCGCGCGCATCTGCGCAAGGGTTTCGACGGGCAAGGCCGCTGGCTTGTGGCTGCGCTCCTCGACCAGCCTGGCGACCGCCTTCGGATCGATGGCTGCGCGGCGTCCCCAGTCGAAAGCCGCCTTGTTCATGGCAACGGCGGCCCCGTTGATCTCGATCGCCCGCAGCAGGGCCTTTGCCGAAAGCGGCACGGCGCCCTTCTGATAGGCAAAGCCCAGCATGAACAGATTGGCCGCGATGGTGTCGCCGAGAAGCGCAAGAGCGATCCGGTTGGCATCGATGAAATGGCTGTGCCCGGCACCTGCGGCAGCGACAAGCGCACGCTTTACCTTTTCCACCGGCAGCGACAGCTCGGTGTTACGGGTAAAGTCGCCGGGCAGCACCTCCGCGGTGTTGACGACCACCTTCGTCCTGCCGTTGTCGACGCTGGACAATGCCTTGCCGGTTCCGGCCACGGCGATATCGCCGCCGAACAGAAGGTCCGCATTGCCGGCGCCGACGCGAATGGCGTTGATTTCGGCCGGGGTGGCGGCGATGCGGATATGGCTGTAGACGGCGCCGCCCTTCTGGGCGAGGCCGGCCATGTCGATCACGCCGAAGCCCTTGCCTTCAAGATGCGCGGCCATCGTCAATACCGCGCCCACGGTCACCACGCCGGTGCCTCCCAGGCCGGTGATCAGGATGTTGTAGGTGCCGTCGATCGACGGCAGTTCCGGCTCGGCAAGCGGGCCGGACGATTGCAGGGAAACAGCAACCGCTGCCGGCTTTTTCGGCTTTGCGCCGCTGACGGAAACAAACGACGGGCAAAAGCCCTCCACGCAGGAAAAATCCTTGTTGCAGGCGGACTGGTCGATCTGGCGCTTGCGTCCAAGCAGCGTTTCCACCGGCTGCACCGCCACGCAGTTCGATTTCACGCCGCAGTCGCCGCAGCCCTCGCAAACGCGCTCGTTGATAATGATGCGGCGGTCCGGATCGGGGAAGGCGCCGCGCTTGCGGCGGCGGCGCTTTTCGGCGGCGCAGGTCTGGTCGTAGATCATGACCGTCACGCCCGGCACTTTCGCCAGCTCCTCCTGCACCGGGATCAGCCGGCTGCGGTGATGGATCGTGGTGCCGGCCGGCCAGCTTGTACCCGGCGGATATTTGTCCGGCTCGTCCGAAACCACCATGATCTGGGCCACGCCCTCGGCCGCCACCTGCGCGGCGATCTTGTCGACCGTCAGCCCGCCTTCGTGCGGCTGCCCCCCGGTCATGGCGACGGCATCGTTGAAGAGGATCTTGTAGGTGATGTTGACGCCGGCGGCGACCGCGAAACGCAGGGCTAGCGAACCGGAGTGGTTATAGGTGCCGTCGCCGAGATTCTGGATCATGTGGTCGCGAGTCGAGAAACCCGCTTCGCCGACCCAGCTTGCGCCCTCTCCACCCATCTGGCTGTAGCCTTCGGTGGATCGGTCCATCCACTGGGACATATAGTGGCAGCCGATGCCGGCATAGGCGCGGGCGCCGTCCGGCACCTTCGTCGAGGTGTTGTGCGGACAGCCGGCACAGAAATAGGGTACGCGGTTCGACACGTCGGCAGCGTTCGCCAGCCGCTGCTGCGCCTGCCTGATCGCCTCCAGCCGGGCAGCAATGGTCTTGGCTCCTTTTTGGCGCACAGCCAGCCTTTGCCCGACGGCGATGGCGATATCGTTGACTTCCAGCGCGCCGTAGGAAGCGAAAAGCTCGCCGCCCTGCTCGTCCTTCTTGCCGATCAGCACCGGGGCGTCGGCAACGCCATAGAGGATTTCGCGAATCTGGCTTTCCATCAGGCCGCGTTTTTCCTCGACCACGATGACGAGGTCCAGACCCTTTGCAAAGGACAGGATCGTTTGCGGCTCCAGCGGCCAGGTGACGCCGATCTTGCACAGTTTCAGACCGAGCGTAGCCGCCTGCGCCTCGTCGATGCGCAGGTCCTGAAGCGCCTGGCGCACGTCGAGATAACTCTTTCCCGCCGTCACAACACCAATGCGCGGCGCCTTGCCGCCGGCAAAGACAATCCTGTTCAGGCCGTTGGCGCGGGTAAATGCCTGTGCCGCCGGGATCTTGAAGCGATGCAGGCGCTCTTCCTGCTGGAGAAAACCGTCGCGCGGCCGGATGTTGAGGCCGTCCGCCGGCAGTTCCAGATCAGTAGACGTGATGATCGCAACGCGATCGAGGCTGCCATCGACGGCGGTCGTGGATTCAACCGTATCCTTGACGCATTTCAGCCCGACCCAGGTGCCGCTGTAACGGCTCATCGCCAGGCCGTAGAGGCCGTAGTCGAGAATTTCCTGCACGCCGGCCGGCGACAGGATGGGCATCATGGCGTCGACCAGCGCGTATTCGCTCTGATGCGCCGTCGTCGAGGATTCGGCGACATGGTCGTCGCCCAGCAGCGCCAGCACGCCGCCCTTCGCATCGCTGCCGGCAAGGTTGCCGTGCCGGAAGGCGTCGCCGGTGCGATCGACCCCAGGGCCTTTGCCGTACCACAGCGCGAACACGCCATCGACACGGCCTTCGCCGCGCATGGTCGCCTGTTGCGTGCCCCACACCGCCGTTGCCGCCAGATCCTCGTTCAGTCCGGGCTGGAAGCGGATATCGGCGGCCTGAAGCTCGCGCCCGGCGCGCGTGAACTGCATGTCCACGCCGCCGAGCGGCGAACCCCGGTAGCCGGTGACGTAGCCCGCGGTACGCAGGCCGGCCCGGCGATCGCGCTCTTTCTGCATCAGGCACAGGCGAACCAGCGCCTGCGTGCCCGTGAGATAGATGTCCTGCTTGTCGAGGTCGTACTTGTCTCCAAGCGAAACATCGGCAAGAGCGCGCTCGGTCGTCGCCGGGCTGTTCATTTCACTTCTCCTGCGGCCGCGTTCAGCGGGCCGCCGTTACCTGAATCTCGACGGTAAACTGCGGGGCCGCCAGCTTGGATTCGACGCAGGCGCGCGCCGGCGTGTTGCCGGGTGCCACCCAGGCGTCCCACACCGCGTTCATTTCGGCGAACGTCGCGATATCGGAAAGCCAGATCGTCGCCGTCAGTACTTTCGAGCGCTCGCTTCCAGCCGCGGCGAGAAGCTCGTCGATCTTGGCGAGGATGTCCTTGGTCTGGGCCGTGACCGATTCTCCCGGCGCGCGCAGGGCCACCTGGCCAGCGGTATAGACCATATCGCCATGGACAACGGCCTGGCTCATGCGCGGGCCACCTTCGAGACGGGTGATGTTTGCCATTTTCTTTCTCCTTTGGCTTCAGACGGCTGCGCCGCCGAGGTAGAGCTGACGAACCTGATCATCAGCCAAGATGGTGTCGGCGGCACCCGAGAGGGCTACCTGTCCGAGCACCAGGACATAGGCCCGGTCTGATATCGCGAGCGCTTCGGTGGCGTTCTGCTCGACGAGGAGAACCGCGATGCCGGTCCGGCTGACGAGCTCGACGATGGCGTCGAAGACTTCGGCCAGCATCAGCGGCGACAGGCCGGCGGAGGGTTCGTCGAGAAGCAGATATTTCGGCGACGGCATCAGCGCGCGTGCCAGCGCCAGCACCTGGCGCTCGCCGCCGGACAGCGAATAGGCCTTGGCGCGCAGCTTGCGGCCCAGCATCGGATAGGCGGCGATAAGCTCGTCCATCCGCCGCCGCCGCTCCGTGCCGTGCATGAACGCCCCGCCTAGGTCGAGGTTTTCCCAGACGGTCAGCGTCCCGAACACATTGTCGGATTGCGGAACGATGGCGATGCCGTTCTGCCTCACGCGGCGATCGACCGAAAGCGCCCGGACGGACTGGCCGTCGACCAGCACCTCTCCGGTATGGGCGCCGAGATAGCCGGCCGCAACCTTAAGGCTGGTGGATTTGCCGGAACCGTTGGGGCCGATGATCGTGACGATCTCGCCGGGGCTCGCCTTGAGGCTCAGCCCGCGCAGGATATCCACGCCGGGTACATAGCCGGCACTGATGTTCACCAGTTCGAGCGCCATCATCGGTTCTCCAGCGCCACGGTCCTGGGCCTGGCGCCGCGGCCGAGATAGGCTTCCACGACCTCGCTGTTGTCCAGCAGTTCGGAGGGCTTACAGTTGGCGATCAGGGTGCCCCTATCGAGCACCACGCAGCGGTCGCATAGCTTGCCGATGAAGCCCATGTCGTGCTCGACGACCACCAGCGTCACGCCCTGTCGGCGGATTTCGTGTAGCGTATCGACAAGGCTGAGCCGCAGCGCCGGATTGACGCCGGCCGTCGGCTCGTCGAGCAGCAAAAGCTTTGCGCCGCCGAGCACGGCCGCACCCAGCGCCAGAAGTTTTTGCTGGCCACCCGAAAGGGCGGCGGCGGAACGATCGGCAACCGGCCCGAGCGACAGCCGCTCGATCATCTCGAACACCCGCCGCCGCGCCTCGCGTTCCTCGGCATGAACGGCGCCGGGGCGGGTAAACAGGCTGATCAGGCCGCTACCCGCCGGCTGCTGGACGCTGGTCAGGAGAACTTCCGCGCAGCTCATACGGGCGGGCATGCGGGGCAACTGGAAAGTGCGGCGCATGCCGAGCCGGCCGATGCGGTGCGGCTCCATGCCGGTTATGTCGCGCCCGTCATAGGAAACGCGGCCTCCGCTTGCCTTGAGGAAGCCCGACAGGATGTTGAGCAGCGTCGTCTTTCCCGATCCGTTGGGTCCGAGAAGGCCGACGATCTCGCCCTGCCCGACTTCGAGCACGACGTTCTTGAGCACTTCGAGGCCGCCGAAATGCTTGGATATGGCTTCAGTTTTGAGCATCGATCTTCCGCAGTCTTTCGGGGATCGCGCCCTGGGGCCGAACCATCAGGAAGGCAAGCAGCAGGATGCCGACAATCATCATCCGCAAGGCTCCCGCCAGTTCGGAAGGAAAGCCGAGCAAATCCTTGAGAAACAGCGCGCCGACGAAAATGAACTGCACCACGAACGCGCCGAGCATGGCCCCCTTGTGGTTGCCGATGCCGCCGACGATCACCATCGTCCAGATAAGGAAGGTGGAGAAGGGCAGCAGGTCGCCGGGGCTTATATAGGCGATGTAATAGGTGGAAAGCGCCCCGCCGAAGGCAGCGATCGCGGCACCGATCGCCATGGCGCGCACCTTGCAGGCAACGATGTCGTGGCCGAAGGACACCGACAGGTCCGGCTGCTCGCGCAGGAGCCGCAGCATGCGGCCGAACTGGCGTTCGGTGAGGCGGCGCGAAATGGCGAAGCAAACGAGCATGCCCGCCACCGACAGCGCCAGCATCGCCAGAAGTTCCGCCCTGCCTTCCAGCGACGGGAAAAGGCGGACCCCCGAGCTGATGCCGCCGGCGCCACCGGTTGCCCAGCCCTCGTTGATCAGGACGATACGGAAGATCTCGGCAATGCCAAGCGTTGCGATAGCCCAGTATTCGGCGTCGAGGTTGCGGCCAAGCCGGCCGACGAGAGCACCGGCGACCGCCGCCACGACCACGCCGACAAGGATGCCCACCGGCGGCGAAAAGCCCGCCTGCGAGGACATGGCGGCCGCATAGCCGCCAATGCCGAAGAAAGCGATCTGGCCGAAATTCATCAGCCCGGTAACGCCCGCCTGCAGATTGAGGCTGATCGAGGCGATGCCGTAGATCGCGGCGACGATAAGGATATGGAGCAGGAAATCAGACACGCTTGCTCTCGCTGTGGAAGAGACCTCGCGGCCGGAAGACCAGTGTGATGACCAGCAGGCAGAAGCCGGCGGCGGGACCGTAGGCGAGCGGCACGTAAAGGAATGCGTCGCCCGTCAACACGCCGAAGTTCAGGTTGGTCACCAGCGTTTCCACGAACGCAAGCAGAAGCACGCCGAGGATGGCGCCTATCGGGCTGCCGAGCCCGCCGACGATGGCGGCGGCGAACACCGGCAGCAGAAGATCCTGGCCGAGGTTGAAATGGACCTGGCTGCCGATAGCCAGCAGCGTGCCGCCGATGGCCGCGAACGCACCGCCGAGGAAGCCGATGATGTCCACTACCCTTTCCGACGAGATGCCGCAGGCACGCGCCAGTTCCGGCTGAGCGGCAACGGCGCGCATGGAGCGGCCGAGGCCGGTCTTGAACAGCAAAAGCAGGAAGGCCACGATGACGAGCGCCGTCACCGCCAGGATGACAATCTGTGTCGTGGTGATCATCGCGCCCATGAACTGGTGCGGCACGTCGATGGGCAGGTCGAAGCGCTGCGAGCGCGTGCCGGCGACCGCCTGGATGGCCGAGCGGATGATCATCGCGACCGCCATCGAGCCGATCATGGCGATGACGGGGGAACTGCGCAAAAGTCGCGCGAAGGCATAGCGATGCAGGAGCACCGCTATGACCCCGGTGAGCAAAGCCGAGACGAGGACGCAAAGCCATAGCGGCAATCCAAGGCCCGCCAGAAGCAGGCCGAGGAAGGCGCCGATGGTCGCATATTCCGTCTGCGCCATGTTCGGGAACCGCACGAGAGCATAGACGGTGCTGAGCCCTAGCGTCACAAGCATGAGATCGCCCGAGCGCAACAACGTGTCTATTATGAACTGCATCATGCGTTGCGGTCCCTATCGGCGATGAAGACGGTCACAGGCTTACGACGGTGCCGTCTTTCACGGTGACGCGCAGATATTCCTGGACCGAACGCTCATTGTCGGCGTCGAGCTTGATCGGGCCAGTCGCGCCGTCGAAGTCGAGGGTCTTGGCGGCCGCCAGCACCGCATCCGGCTCGGTCGAGTTGGCCTTGTTGATCGCCGCCGCCGCCATGGCCACTCCGTCATAGAGATAGCCGTTGAACGCCGAGCGGAAATCCTCGCCATACTTCTTGGTGTAGGCTTCCTTGTACCAGGCGCTGTCGGGGCCGACGAAATTCACCTCGGCGCCGAGTTGGCCCTCGATGGTTTCCTTCTGCGCGTCGCTGGTGCACATGGTGAGGTAAATGCCGAACCACGGCGTCTTCTTCTGGCCGAGTTCGTACGCTTCGCGGTTGATGATCGCCGCTTCCTGCCCATAAGCCGAATACAGATAGACGTCCGGCTCGAAGCGCGCCACCTGCTGCAGTTCACGCCGGTAGGTCGACTGGCCTTCCGTGTAGAGCATGGTCTGCACGACCTCACCTCCGACGTCCTTGAACGCCTTGGCGAATTCGACATTCAGGCTTTCGCCGTAGGAATTGTTCGGCAGGATGACCGCCGCCTTGGTGAAGTTCTTCTCGTGCAGCGCCTTGGCGGCGAACCGCGCCATGACGTCATCGAGGCCGATGACCGAAAAAGCCTTGCCGCCACCCTTCTGGCGCAGGGCGACCGAAGACGAGCCGACATTGACGTGGACGACGCTCTCGCGCGCCAGCGTTTCGCGCAGCGGCACGGTGACACCGGAGGAATACTCGCCCATCACGACCTTGGCGCCGTCGACGGAAACGAGCTTCTTGGCCGCGTTGAGCGCGGTCTGCGCGTTGCTGGCCGAATCCTCGATGATCACCTTGAGCGGCTTGCCGAGAACGCCGCCTTCGGCGTTGATCTTGTCGACAGCCAGTTCCACGCCGCGCCTCTGGTCCTCGCCGATGGAGGCGCTGGCGCCGGTCAGCGGCAGGATCGCGCCGAACACCACGCCGCCCTCTTCGGCAAACAGCGTCTTCGGCAGCATCGTCAGGGTTGCCGCACCGATGGCGGCGGTCGTTACGAACTTGCGTCTGTTGATTGTCGTCATTTCACTCACTCCCATTTTTGTCATTGATTCTTTTGCAATAAGCCGGCAGGCCAACCTCCAAGCCTAGTTCGCCGGAAGGGTGAATAGCCGGCCCGCGTTTGGTATCACCTCGTCCACGCCGGAAAGGCGCAGGCAATGCCAGGCCAGCGCATGGTCGCTGGAAGTCACCGGGATGCCGGCGGCCTTCTCAATCTCCTCGATATTCTCGCTAAGACGCAGGCTGGTGCAGGATACGAAAACGGCATCGAGCCGATTGCGTTCGGCCAACGCCTTGACGCCGCCTGCGATCGAGTCCGGCGAAATACGCGCGGCTTCGCGGTCGTCCAGCTTGTCGAACGTGCCGAAGGCGACCACTTCAACGCCGCGCCCGTCGAGATAGTTGCGCACCACTTCGTTCACCTCCGGCGCATAGGGCGTAAGCACGCCGATGCGCCTGGCGCCAAAGGCTCGGAACGCGGCAAGCGCTGCGGTGATCGGCGTCGTGCAGGCGATGCCCGGCCGCGCCTTGCGGATTTCCTCGAAGACAACTTCTTCACCGAGCGTCATCGTCGCCGAGGTGCAACCGAACCCGACCACGTCGAGCGGAAGCCCCGGCAGGATAAGCTCGGTACCCGGCGCGATGCGTTCGCGGATGGCGCGCAGCGTATCGGGGGTGATGTCGGCATCGTTGTAGACGCGGGTGCAATAGATGCCGATGCCGTCGAGCGGCAGAAGTCGGCGGAACTCGTGTTCCATAGTCTGATCGGTCGCCAGCACGACGAGGCCGATGGCCGCGCGCCGCGCGATGCCGGCGTCCAGTTCACAGGCCAGCACGCCGGCATCGACGAAATCGGATGAAGCGACCTGTGCCGCGGCGGAGGTGGTCATGACCCTGTTCCTTCAGTCGACGATGGATTCAAGCGCGAGAGCGGGCTTCTTGCCGCCGACGACATCGGCGAGAATGCGCGCCGAACCGTGCGACATGGTCCAGCCGATATGGCCGTGGCCGGTGTTGTAGTAGAGATTGCGGTGCCGCTTGCGGCCGATGATCGGCAGGTTGGTCGGCGTCATCGGGCGCAGGCCGGCCCACATCTCTGCCCTGTCATGCCTCGCGCCTTCGGGATAAAGCTCGCGCACCACCTGCCCCATGAACTTGAAGTCCTCCGGCTTGTGCTGCTTGCCGTAGCCGGAAATCTCGGCCGTGGCAGTCACCCGCACACGGTCGCCAAAGGGCGAGATGGCGACGAGGTTTTCCTCGTCCACCGAGCCGATGGTCGGCGGTGACTTGGATTCTCCGACCGGGATCGTCAGCGAATAGCCCTTGACCGGATAGATGGGTAGCTTCTCGCCGATATGCCGCGCCAGCGCCTGGCTCTGGTTGCCGAGCGCCATGACATAGGCATCGGCCTTGATCGTTCCCTTCGACGTGCGAACGCCGACAATCTCGTCGCCTGCCGCATCGATGCCGATAATCGTTTCCCCGGTGCGGAACTCGGCGCCGTTGGCGACGCAATGGGCGGCAATCGCCGTCGCGAATTTGTTGCAATCCCCCGTCTCGTCGGTCGGGCAGTAGACGCCGCCCGCAATCTTTTCGCCGACATGGCGGAGCGACGGTTCGAGTGCCAGTACCTGCTGGCGGTCCAGGACCTCTATCTTTTGCCCGCATTGCCCCAGGATCTGCATGTGGGCGATGCCCGCCTCCAGCCGTGCCGCGGAGCGGTAGAAATAAAGAATGCCCCGATTGACCCGATTGAAGTCGATGCTGAGGTCGGCCAGCGTACGATGCAGAACGCCTTGCGAATAGGAGGCCAACCGATGCTTCCGCACAGTATTGTATTCAGACCTGCTTTTCGTACACTGCGCCAGGAACTTCAGTGACCACGACCACAGGCGAGGATCGGTTGACGGCTTGAAGCGTAGCGACTGGTTCCGCAGCACAAGCGACTTCAGCAAGATGAGAGGAGCGTGCGGTGAAGACCAGGCGAAGGAGTGCCCGGGCGCGACCATGCCCGCGTTACCCCAGCTCGTTTCCAGCGCTACATTGGGATTTTGCTCAACCAGCACGACATCGTGCCCGTCCTTCTGGAGCTCGTAAGCGGCGGTTACGCCGACGACACCGCCGCCCATCACTAAAATGCGCATCTACCGCCCTTGATCAAGATCGTCCCTCAGCCACACGGCTTGCATGCCGTGTTTGTTATGCATTGCTGTCGACAGGTTTGCGTTAAATAGCTGGCTTGTCAATCTCCAGAATTAGCAAACGTGAAAATTTCCTGCCGGATCGGCTGGAAAGATCAGCCGGGGCCGGAAACCGGTGGCGCACGCATGCGCGCGCCCCTGCACCGAGACCCGCCGCAGTAGCGGGAACGGGTCCGGCCGCGAGCGCCTCAGCAGACTTCGAACAGGCCTGCCGCGCCCATGCCGCCGCCGACGCACATGGTGACCACGACGTAGCGCACGCCGCGCCTCCTGCCTTCGATCAGGGCGTGCCCGACCAGCCGCGCCCCGGACATTCCGTAAGGATGGCCGATCGAGATGGCGCCACCGTCGACATTGTAGAGGTCGGGGTCGATACCGAGGCGGTCACGACAGTAGAGCGCCTGCACGGCGAAAGCCTCGTTGAGTTCCCACAGGCCGATATCGGCAACCGTCAGGCCATGCTGCCCGAGCAGCTTCGGAACAGCGAAGACGGGACCAATCCCCATTTCGTCGGGATCGCAGCCGGCAACGGCGACTCCGCGATAGATGCCGAGCGGTTGCAGGCCTCGCTTTTCGGCGGTGCGGGCATCCATCAGCACGCTGGCGGAAGCGCCGTCCGAAAGCTGCGAGGCGTTGCCAGCAGTGATCGACGTGCCTTCCGTCACCGCCATTCCGTCCCTGAACACCGGCTGCAGGCTGTTCAGGCCTTTGAGTGTCGTGTCGGGACGGTTGCCCTCGTCGCGATCGAGCGTGACCTCCACGCGTGTTTCCTGGCCGGTGGCTTTGTCCTTGACCTTCATGACGCTTGGAAGCGGCACGATCTCGGCGTCGAAGCGGCCGGCGGCTTGCGCCTGCGCGGTGCATTGCTGCGAGGAAAGCGCGTATTCGTCCTGCCTGTCGCGCGCTACATGATAGCGTTCGGCAACGATCTCCGCCGTCTCCAGCATCGACATGTAAAGGGCTGGACAATGCTCCACGAGCCATGGGTCGCGATGCCGGTCGAGGTTCATCTGCGGGGTCTGCACCAGCGAGATGGATTCCAGCCCGCCGCCGATAGCGACCGTCATGCCGTCCTCGACGATCTGCTTGGCGGCAATGGAAATCGCCATCAGCCCGGAGGCACATTGGCGGTCGACCGTCATGCCGGCCACCGAGGTCGGCAGCCCGGCGCGCAAGGCGCATTGGCGGGCGACGTTCATGTGGGTCGAGCCCTGCTGCAAGGCCGCACCGAGCACGACGTCATCGACCTCGCCCGGCTCGATGCCGGCGCGGACGACGGCATGGGCGATCGCATGACCGCCGAGCGCCTGTGCCTGCGTATCGTTGAAAGCGCCCCGGTACGCCTTGCCGATCGGGGTGCGCGCGGTGGATACGACGACGGCTTCTCTCATCTCAGCGGTCCTTTCCGGCTGAAGCCGCGGCGAGCGCACGCGCCGCGATCGCAGTGAACTTGTCTGTCTGGTCGAAGGCGCCGTCGAGCGTCCTTGCCGTGCTGTCGTTCGAAATCTCGGCGATGTGGCGCGCGATGCCCTCGGGCGTGCGCTCGCTCTCGGGCAGGAAAACGCCTTCCGTCTCGCGGATATACGTCACCGCGAACACGCCGGCGCCCGCGCCCATGATCATGCGCGACGGTGCCTCCTCGCCGACGAGATAGAGCACTGCCGGCGTTACGTTTTCCGGTGAGAGCAGGGCGGCCGCCTCGTCCGAGATCAGGCCCGCGGTCATCTGCGTCGCCGCCGTCGGCGCCAGAGCATTGACCCGGATGCCGTATTTGGCGCCCTCGATATGCAGCACGTTCATCAGGCCGATCATGGCTGCTTTGGCCGCGCCGTAGTTGGCCTGCCCGAAATTACCGTAGAGCCCGGAGGCCGAGGAGGTGAACAGGATGCGCCCGTAACCGCGCTCCCGCATGATGCCCCACACCGCCTTGGCGCAGTCGAATGAGCCGGTCACATGGACCTTCATCACCAGTTCGAAGTCGCGCGGGTCGAGCTTGCCGAAGCTTTTGTCCCGCAGGATACCGGCATTGTTGACGAGGATGTCGATGCCGCCCCATCGGGCCGTGGCTTGCTCGACCATCGCCTCTACCTGGCCGAGATCGGATACGTCGGCCGCCACCGCAAGCGCCTCGCCACCGAGGGCCGCGATCTCGGCGGCGACAGCCTGCGCTGCCGCTTCGGCAACGTCGCTGACGACGACGCGCGCGCCTTTTCGCGCCAATCCGAGGGCATGGCTGCGGCCAAGCCCGGCGCCGGCGCCGGTAACGATCGCAACGCGGCCTTTGAAAGTAGTCATCCTGCATTCTCCTTACTGTCGAACAAGGCCAGCACCAGCCAGTCGGCCATCAGGGCCGGCCGTTCGCCGCCCTCGATCTCGACCTCGACCCGATACTGGAAAAGAACCTGGCCGGCGGCGCGTGGTGTCGTCTCCACCAGCGTAAAGCGTGCCCTGACGCGCGAACCGGCGGCAACCGGGGCGAGGAAGCGGACCCTGTCGAAGCCGTAGTTCACCAGCGCCTCAGCCCCCTCTATCGGTGGCCGGCCGGTTTCAGCCATGTGGCTGAGCAGCGACAGCGACAGGAAGCCGTGGGCGATGGTGCCGCCGAACGGACCGCGCCTGGCGGCCTCGATATCGACATGCAGGAATTGATGGTCCTCGGTGATATCGGCGAAACCGTTGATGCGCTGCTGATCGACCGTCATCCAGTCCGACACGCCAGCAGGCCCGCCCGCCGACGCCCTCACCTCTGGCGCCTTTGCGGCGGCATCTTTCGACGGCGCGTTCATGCCGTGTCACCCCTGAACATGTGCTGGCGCGTCTGCGCCGACATGCCGCCGTCGAGCGGAAGGATCGCGCCGGTAACGAAGCTCGATCCCGAACCGCACAGATAGAGCAGCGCCGCCGCGAGATCGTCCGCCTCGCCGATCCGCCCGACCGGAACGGTCGAAGCGGCGTCTTCCCTGCCGCTTTCGTCGCCCAGCGCGAAGGCGGTCATGCGCGTATTGAACGGGCCGGGCGCTATCGCGTTCACGTTGACGTTGCGGCCCGCGAACTCGTTGGCGAGGATGCGGGTCAGGTGATGCACGCCGGCCTTTGACGTCGCATAGGAATAGGCGCTGTCGGCGAGCGGCAAGGTCCCCAGGATGGAACCTATATTGACGATGCGCGACGGCGCTTGCCGCCCGGCCGACGCCAGGAGCAGAGGCATGAGGCTTCGCGTCACCTCGAAAAGACCGATGACGTTGACCGACAGCACGCGCTCCCACGCCGCCCAGTCGAATTTGTCGAAGGGCGCGCCCCAGGTCGTGCCTGAATTGTTGACGAGAATATCGAGCTTTTGGGTTCGCTCGCCGACCTCGCGGACCAAAGCCGCGACACCCGCTTCGCTCGCCACGTCCGCGCCGAACCCTTCGCATTCGCCCAGTGCGGACAGGTCCGATGCCACCGCCCGGCACTGGTCGGCCTTGCGCGAGGCGATCAGCACCCGCGCCCCGGCGCGGACGAGCGTCTCGGCGCAAATCCGGCCAAGCCCGGTCGCGCCGCCGGTCACCAGCGCGGTTTTGCCATTCACGGAAAAAAGCGCTTCCAGATCGTTCAAGCCTTGTCTCCTTCTCGGTGTCTCCAGCGGCCGCCGAAGCCTGCGGTCGTCATTGGAATATGGCCGCCGGAATATCGGCCACCGCCCGCGACATCCTGGCTATGGTTGCCAGCGAACATTCCGCGCGCGGCAATTCGACGTCGAAGAAAAAGGCACAGGCGGCAAGCTTCGCCGCCGCAAGCGATTGCCCCGCACCCGTGCCGCCAGCCCGCAAAGCCACGCTCGTCTGGTCGAGCCATAGCCAGGCGACGACGATATGCCCGAACACGTCCAGCGTCTCGGTGGCGTTGGCGAGCGCCGTCTGGCTGTCCGCTTCACGCAATTTGTCTGCCACTGCCCGGAACTGCTGCCAGGCGGTGTCGAGCTTGCCGGCGAAAGGGCGCAGGCCGGCGTCGCGCAGCGCTTTCCGGCAGCTTTCGTCTATTCGCCGGCCGAGCAGGTCGAGCGCAGTACCGCCGTCGCGTGCAAGCTTGCGGCCGACGAAATCGATCCCCTGTATGCCGGTGGTGCCTTCATGGATCGGATTGAGCCGGTTGTCCCGGTAAAGCTGCTCCACGTCGAAATCGCGCGTATAGCCATAGCCGCCATGGATCTGGATGGCGAGGTCGTTGGCGGCAAGCCCCCGTTGCGACGACCATGTCTTCGCCGCGGGCGTCAGTAGTCCCAACAACTGGTCGGCGCCAGCGCGCTCCTCTTCGCTGGCCGCGGTTTCGCGCTCGTCCACCAGCCTCGCGCAAAACAGGATGAGCGACAGCGCGCCTTCCGCATAGCACTTCTGGCTGACCAGCATGCGCTTGATGTCAGGATGTTCGATGATCGGATCCGGCGTCGCGTTTTTCTCCTTGCGGCCGGCGCGGCCCTGCGTTCTCTGGCGCGCATAGTCCACCGACAGGAGATGGGCGCGGCAGGCAAGGGCAGCCGCGCTAAGCCCGACGGCGATGCGTGCCTCGTTCATCATGTGGAACATGATGGCGAGCCCCTGCCCGCGCTCGCCGACGAGATAGCCGATCGCGCCTGCCTCGCCATGAGGACGGAAGCGGGTGCCCTCGCCGAAGTTCAGCAGGCAGTTGGCTGTGCCGCGATAACCCATCTTGTGATTAAGGCCGGCAACCGCGACGTCGTTGCGAATGCCGGCTTTCCCGTCTTCGCCCGCCAGCCATTTGGGCACGACGAAAAGCGAGATGCTGGCCGTTCCCTCCGGCAGCGCGCCGTCCGCCTGCGGGATTTTCGCGAGCACAAGGTGAAAGATATTGCCGCTGATGTTCTGGTCGCCGCCGGAAATCCACATCTTGTTGCCGAAAAGCCGAAACCGTTCGCCAAGCGGGTCGTCGCCTTCCGGCAATGCCCGGGTTCGGATATCGGCGAGCGACGAACCGGCCTGCGGCTCCGAAAGGCACATGGTGCCGAACGCCTCGCCCGCGATCTGCGGTCGTGCGAAGGCCTCGATCTGGCTTGGGCTGCCATGGGCGGCAAGCAGGCGGGCGTTGGCGATCGTCAGCATCGCATAGGCCGAGGTGGCGATGTTGGCCGCCATGAACAGACCCATGCCGGCCGCATGAACCACCTCCGGGACACGCATGCCGTCGAGATCTTCGGCGAAGGGTGCGGCGAGAAATCCCGCTTCGGCGAATGCGGTCAGCGCCTCGCCGATGGCGGGAAGCACCTCGACGCCGCCCTCGCCCAGCACCGGCTCGATCTGATCGGACAGCTTGTAGTGAGGCAGGAAACGCTCGGCCGCGATGCGCTCGGCAAGGTCCAGTTGCGCGCCGACCGACTCGCGGCTGTGCTCGCAGAAGACAGGCCGTTCCAGGAGCTTCCCCAGACCCAGCCACTCGGAAAGCAGGAAGTCCAGATTGGCACGTTCGATCAAGCGCGGACTCATCACGTCTCACCACTCGTTCATGGGGCGCTCAAATTCGTCCATCCGCACGGATGCCCTGCGTGACGGACGAACCTGCGCTGATTGACACCGAAACTGCCCGGCAGTCCGGCAGGCATCGTTTAAACAAAGTTCGTTTGTTGGACAAGCCAACATTTGCACATTTAAGGGAGCACTGTTACCTGTCGACGAAACAAGGAGGTCGGGCATGTTCGAGCGGCTGGAGGTGGTCCCCGCCTACAGGACAGTTTGCGAAGCGATCGAGCGCGAGATCATGAGCGGCCGCCTCGGCCCCGGCGATCAGTTGCCGACGGAGACGGACCTGGCCGAGCAATTCGGCCTGACGCGCCATACCGTACGAGAGGGTCTGCGTATCCTGGAGGAGGGCGGGCTGGTGGGCCGCGAGGCTGGGCGCAGGCTTTTCGTCAAGCAGCCCCACTACGCGGAACTTGCGCCACGCGCGCTGCGCGCACTCGTCATGCAGCGGGTGACGTTTCTTGAACTTTGGGAAGTCTCGATGGCGCTGGAGCCGAGTGCCGCGGCACTGGCGGCAGGGCGAGCCGACCCGACGCAGATGGAGGCGCTGGAGGATAATCTGCGCCAGATGGAGGCCGCGCTTGCGAACGACCAGCCGATTATCGAGTTGGACGTCGCGTTCCACACGCTGGTGGCCGAGATCGCCGCCAACAAGGCGCTGCTGCTGGCTCGCGAGCCGATCTCGCAACTGTTCTATCCGGCGCTCAGCAAACTGTTCGCCTACCCTAGCAACCGCAAGGTCGGCCCCCGGCGCCTTGCCAACGCCCACCGCCACATCGTGGATGCGCTGAAGGCGGGCGACGTGGGCGAAGCCGAGGCGTGGATGCGCCGCCACATCGCTGATTTCCGCCGCGGCTATGACGTCTGCGGTTTCGATCTCAACGAACCGCTCTCGCTTGGCTCGCACGTAAGCTGAAATCCTATCAGCGGGAGACGTGGAGGGCAGTCCCGACGAAGGCCGTGACCGTTTCGATATAGTGCTCGATGCTGGTGCCGCGCTTGCGGTACTTTGCCCGCTTCACATACCAGTCCTGCAGCAGCGGCTTGATCAGGGACGCCGTAAGGTCGATGTCGGCTGCGGTGAAAGTGCCGCGCTCGACGCCGGCCCGCAGCACGCGGGCGAATATCGCCTCGGTTGCCGCCTCGCCTTCAACCGCCATGCGCCGCGCGGCCGGCGGAAACGACTTCGCTTCCATATAGGCGAAGACGAACCAGGGCTGCATCGCCTCGGTAAGCCTCACATGCGTTTCGATCAGCCATCGGAGATGCGCCTGCGGATCGTCGGATATGCCTTGCGGTGATGCGCCCAGCACCTCGTTGACCGTGGTCGAAACCTCGCCGAGGATCATCGAGAGCAGCGTCGTCTTGTTGTCGAAATAGGAATAAAGCCCGCCCATGCTGAGCCCTGAAGCCTGGGCCAGATCGCGCAGGCTGGTGGCCTGGAAGCCTTTCCGGTTCGAAAGTTTCAGGGTCGCCTCGATGATGCGAACAAGGTTGGCAAGCGCGACATGCGGCTTCTGCACGCGCACCGCGTCGCGGTGCCGCTCAAGAATGCGCGCGCACAGCACCTCCGAAGAGAACGCCTGCGACCAGTATCTTTGCTGCGCGATGTCCAATCCGCCTCCGAAGGTCCGGTAGGTGCCGCTTGCGAAATAGCAGCAAACGGCGTGTTGCAAAAGGGGCGATCCAAAGGTAATAAAATCGAGCGCTCGCTCGTTTATTGATGGATTGCCGGCCGATGCTGTTCGACGACCTCAAGGGAAAGACCGCGCTGGTCACTGGCGCATCCAGCGGGCTCGGCCTGCATTTTGCCACCCGGCTTGCCGACTACGGGGTTTCGGTCGTGCTGGCGGCGCGCCGCGCGCAGGCGCTGGAAGAAGCCTGCGCCGCGATACGCGCCACCGGCGGCAGCGCCCGCGCCATCCAGATGGACGTGACCAATGCCGCTTCGGTCGCCTCTGCTCTTGCCGAGGCGGCGACGGATTTCGATATCCTCATCAACAATGCCGGTATTTCAGGCACGGCGCGCGCGCTCGACCTCGACGAGACGGAATGGGACGGCGTGCTGGACACCAACCTCAAGGGCACGTTCGTGGTGGCGCAGGCGGTGGCGCGCGGCATGAAAAAGGCCGGCAAGGGCGGCTCGATCGTCAACATCGCCTCCATCCTCGGCCACCGGGTGGCGGGCAATCTCAGCGCCTATGCGGCATCGAAAGCGGGCGTGATCCAGCTTACCAAGGCGCTGGCTCTCGAATGGGCCCGCGAGGGCATCCGCGTCAATGCGCTTTGCCCCGGCTACTTCGAAACCGACATCAACCGCGCCTTCTTTGCCTCGGAGGCCGGCCAACAGCTTGTCCGGCGCATCCCGCAGCGCCGGCTGGGCAAGCTTCAGGAACTGGATGCTCCCTTGCTGCTGCTCGTCTCCGCAGCGGGCAGCTATATCACCGGCACCACCATCGACGTCGATGGCGGTCATCTCGTTTCTTCCTTGTGAGCGCTCGCCATGGATTTTGAAATCTCCGCCCGCATCGAGGCCTACCGCACCCGCATCGCCGATTTCGTCGCCGAAGAAGTGCTGCCA
>JBARYG010000029.1:0-27312 GCA_049647745.1 Mesorhizobium sp. | reverse complement strand
GCTTGCCGTCCGGATCGCGGAAGTAGCGGAAGAACTCTGAACTCGGCGACAGCACCATCGAGGTGCCGGTATTGTCGAGGGCTTCCGTGTAAGCGTTCATCGAACGATAGAAGTTGAAGAACTCCGGATCGCGCAGATAGGCCGCGGCAAAAGTCGCGCTTCGCTGCGCATCGCCCTCGCCGCGAAGGATTTGCGATTCCTTCTCGGCTTCGGCGACGATCTCGACCACCTCGCGGTCGGCGCGGGCGCGGATGCGCTGCGCCGCCTCGTTACCGCGTGCCCGAAGGCGCTCGGCTTCGGCCAGACGCTCCGCCTTCATGCGATCGTAGGTCTGCTGCGAGACTTCGGCGGTCAGGTCGGTGCGGCGGATGCGGACATCGACGATTTCGAGGCCGAGCGAAGCCGCGTCCGGCCGCAACTGGTCGGCCACTTCGCGCATCATGTTGGCGCGCTCTTCCGAAAGAGCCGCTTCGAAGTCACGCAGGCCGTAGACCCGGCGCAAGGCCGCGTCCAGGCGCGTCCGCAGCCGCTGCTCGGCCAGTTCGACGCTGCCCGAGACGGCGGCGCGGAACTTGCGCGGATCGGAGATGCGATAGGCGATGAAGGCGTCGACCTCATAGAACTTGCCGCCCGAAACCTGCACGCGGATATTGTCCAGGTCGAAGCGCAGCACGCGGTTCTCGATCAGCTGCACATTGTCGGCGTCGAAGAAGGAGAACGGAGCCTTGAAATAGATGCCGGGCTTCGACTCGACTTTGACGATCTCGCCGAAGCGCATGACGATCGCCTGCTGGCGCGCATTGACCACGAAGATCGACGAATAAAGCAAAAACAGCACGATCGCGATGATAACGGCGATGACGGGGAGACGATTGGCCATCACTGAGCTCCTCCCGTGGCAGCGGGCGCGGGTGCCGGCGTTTTATTCGGTGTCAGGGCCGGCAGCGGCAGATAGGGAACGACCCCCTGCCCGCCGTTCTGCTCGATCAAGACCTTGTTGGAATCCTTCAGCACCTTCTCCATCGTCTCGTAATAGAGGCGCTGGCGGGTAACTTCGGGCGCCTTGGCGTATTCGTCATAGACGGAGATGAAGCGCTGGGCCTCGCCGTCTGCTTCCTGCATGACGCGGTTCTTGTAGGCGGCCGCCTCTTCGCGAACCTGCGCCGCCTGGCCGCGCGCGGCGCCCAGTTTCTTGTTGGAGTACTGGTTGGCCTGCTCGACGAACTTGTCTTCGTCCTGCTCGGCGCGCTGCACCTCGTCGAAGGCGTCCGCCACTTCGCGCGGCGGCGCGGCATCCTCGATGGACACGGCGTTGATGGTCAGACCGGCCTTGTATTCGTCGAGCGTGGCCTGGATGATCTCGCGCACGCCGGTCGCGATGCCCTCGCGGTCGTCGCGGAAAATGTCCTGCGCCGGACGCCGACCGACCACTTCGCGCATCGCGCTTTCGGATACCTGGCGCAGCATGCCGTCGGGATCGGAAACGTCGAACAGGTACTGCTTCGGATCGGAGACCTGATAGGCCACCGAAAACTGCACGTTGACGATGTTCTGGTCGCCGGAAAGCATCAGCCCGGAGGTGTTGCCGCTGCCGCCGCCGATATTGACCAATTGCTCGGAAATCTTGGCCGTTTCGACCCTGTCCATCGGCCACCAGTGGAAGTGCAGGCCCGGCTCTGACAGTTCGGCCTTCGGCACGCCGAAACGCAGTTCGACGGCGACTTCGTCCGGCTGCACGGTGTAGATGGCCTTGAAGCCCCACAACGCGATCAGCACGACGGCGATCAGCCCGAACATGGCCGGGCTCGCCCCGCCGCCACCGCCGGGGATCAGGTTCTTCAGCCGGTCCTGCCCGCGGCGGATGATGTCTTCCAGGTCGGGAGGCGATCCTTGCGGGCCGGTCGGCCCCTTCGGCCCCTGCCCCCAGGGACCACCACCATTATTGCCGCCACCGCCCCATGGGCCGCCGCCACCGCTCTTGTCGTTCCAGGGCATGGATGTCCTCTCGTTGGGATTCCCTCATGCGCCGGGATATGGCGCAAATCCTTGTCATCCCTCTATAGGCACGCCATAGCGTGCTTTCAACGCATTGGCCGCGCGCATTTGGCTTTTGATGCAAGATAACCGCCGCGACCCTTTGTCTTTACGGCGGCCCGGGTCTATCGGCGCTCGTAAACGGCGTAGCGCGTCGCATGGCTGTCCTTCTCGCCGGCCGGAACATCATGCTGACGAACGACGCGCCATTCGGCGGGGTCGATGGGCGGGAAAAACACGTCACCCTCGACCGGCGCAAGGACGTGCGTGATGTGCAGCCGGTCCGCCAGCGGCAGCGCCTGCGCGAAGATTTCCGCCCCGCCGATGACGGCTGTTTCCCCGGCCGCGGCCATGTCGCCCTCGCGCCCCTTCGCCAGCGCTTCCTCCAGCGAATGCACGGTTTCGGCGCCCTCCGCCTGGTAGGCGCGGTCTCGGGTGATGACGATGTTCTGGCGCCCCGGCAGCGGCTTTCGGGGAAAGCTCTCCCAGGTCTTGCGGCCCATGACGATGGGCTTGCCCATCGTATCCGCCTTGAACCGGCGCATGTCGGTAGAAAGCCGCCACGGCAGCCCGCCGTCGCGCCCGATCACGCCGTTTTCGGCAATGGCGACGTAGATCGCGATTTCCATCGACTGCCTTTCACTGGCCGGTATAAATAAAGAAAGCCGGCGCAACCCTACCGGTTTCAAAGCCGCGTTCAAGGCAAGGTCTAATCTTGCTGTGGATTTATGACCTCGCCGGTTTTCCGGTCGAGGCACGGATTCGCATCAGGGCTGTTCTCACGGCACCTCGCCCGGCCCTTCGCTATGCTCAGGGTGTTCGAAGCTTGCCGTGATGCCACTAGCATCATGACTTTCTCGCTTCCCTCGAACCCAGCTTCTCACCCGGCGTCGATTTCCGCCTGCAGCGCCTCCATATGTGCCGCCGCTGCAGAAGTCGCCGCGCGCTCGATCGCGCGAAAACGGCTGACGACCGCCAGCCCCACCGGCGTCAGTTGCGCGCCGCCGCCCTTGCGGCCGCCGGTCTGTGCCGCCACCAACGGCTTGCCGAACACGCGGTTCAGATCCTCGACCAGATCCCAGGCGTGCTTGTAGGACATCTCCATGCCGCGCGCGGCGGCCGAAATCGAGCCGAACGCCGCGATCTGTTCAAGCAGTTCGATCTTGCCCGGTCCGATGCGGCCGTCCGGGTCGAGGTTGATTCGCAAACTCAGCGACGGCATCTTCTTCCACTTTCCGCAGCCATGGCCAGCAACCTGCACTGGCGCTATTCCAAAAAAACATAGCGCTAAACAACGGCCCTGTCAGCCGTCGGCCTCGCCGCGCAAGCTGGCGGCAGTGTTGCCGGCATCGAAACTCACCGTCTTGACCACCGCGAACACCGGACGGCCGACCGCCAGTTCCAGAGCCTGCCGCGATTGCCGTGTAATGCGCGCCACGACCGCCGCGCCATTGCAGTCGATCCGCACCGCGACCGCGGCTCCCTCGCCCGGCTCGATCGCCGCGATCGTCCCGGGCAACACATTGAGCGCGCTGAGCCCTTCGGGCCTGGCGGTGGCGATCATCACGTCGCGGGCACGGATGCGCAGGCGTACCGGCGCGCCGACCGTCATGTCCAGTCGGGAAACACGAATCTCCCCCGCCGTCGAGCCGAGAACGGTCATTCCGAAGGCGTCGTCATGACGCTTGACCGTGGTTTCGAGCAGCGCGCCGCCTTCGCCGCGCTCTTCCGCCGGTAGCAGGTCGAGCCGCCGCATGATCTCGCCGGTCGGGCCGCACGCCGCGACCTTTCCCTCGGCCAGCACCACCACGTCGCTGGCCAGCCGCGCCACCTCGGCAATCGAATGGCTGACATAGACGATGGGAATTTTGGTCTCGTCGCGCAGCCGTTCGATATAGGGCAGGATCTCCGCCTTGCGCGCGTCGTCCAGCGAAGCCAGCGGCTCGTCCATCAACAGGAGTTTCGGGCTTGCCAGCAGCGCCCGCCCGATCGCCACGCGCTGCTTTTCGCCGCCGGACAACTTTCCCGGCCGTCGCTCAAGCAGCGCCCCGATGCCGAGCAGTTCCACCACCGCGTCGAAATCGGCATAGCGCTCGCCGGCCGGGGTAAACCAGCGGCCGAAACGCAGATTGTGCGCCACGCTCATATGCGGAAACAGCAAGGCTTCCTGAAACACCATGCCGATGCGCCGCTTGTGCTTGGGCACGAAGATACCGGCGCCGGTATCCACCAGAACGCGGCCCTCGACCTCGACGCGGCCCTTGTCCGGACGGGTCAGCCCGGCGATCACGCTGATAAGCGACGACTTGCCCGAGCCCGACGGCCCGAACAGCGCCGTCAGCCGCCCCGAGCTGGCGAAATTCGCCGCAAGCTCGAAGGCCCCCTGCCGATGCGCGATATCGACGAGGACCGTCATTCGATGTCCAATCGTCGTCCCACCCGCCGCGCCAGCGCCTCCGAAGCGACGAGCGCGGCCATGGAGATGATGATGCTGATCAGCGTCAGCCTGAGCGCGCCTTCGTCGCCGCCCGGCACCTGGGTGAAGGTGTAGATCGCCGAAGGCAGCGTCTGCGTCTCGCCGGGGATGTTGGAAACGAAGGTGATGGTCGCGCCGAACTCGCCCATAGCCTTGGCGAAGGAAAGGATGGCGCCAGCGATCATGCCGGGCACGATCAGCGGCAACGTCACGGTCAGGAAAACCCACAGTGGATGCGCGCCGAGCGTGCCGGCGGCGGCCTCGAGCTTGCGGTCCACCCCTTCGACGGAAAGGCGGATAGCCCGCACCATCAGCGGAAACCCCATGATGCCGCAGGCAAGGGCCGCGCCGGTCCAGCGGAAGGAGAAGACGATGCCGAACCAGTTTTCCAGAAACGCCCCGACCGGCGCGCGCCGGCCGAAACTGATAAGCAGCAGGTAGCCGGTGACGACCGGCGGCAGAACCAGCGGCAAATGCACGATGCCGTTGAGCAGCGTCTTGCCCCAGAATCGGCCCCGCGCCAGCAAAAGCGCGGTGACGATGCCTGGAGGCAGACTCACCAGCATCGCCACCGTCGCGACCTTGATCGACAGGTGAACCGCATTCCATTCGTCGGGCGTAAGGTCCGTTAGCCAGTTCATGCTGTCGTCGGGTTCGTTTCAGCCAGCCTGAAAAGGCAGACTTACTGCGCCCCGCCGAGGACGGTAAAGCCCTGTGCCTCGTAAAGCGGCTTGGCCGTGTCGGATTCGGCGCATTTCAGCCAGGCCGCGGTCTCGCTGTCCTTGGAATCGGCCGTCTGCGCGATCGGATAGACGATCGGCTTGTGCGAATCCGCCGGGAACGTGCCGATCACCTTGACGCCGGGCTCGGCCACTGCGTCGGTGGCATAGACGATGCCGGCTGCCGCCTCGCCGGTCGCGACCAGCTTGAGGGCTGCGCGGACATTCTCGGCCTGCGCCAGTTTGCCTTCAACCGACGACCACATGCCAAGCGATTCCAGCGCTTCCTTGCCGTATTTGCCGGCCGGCACCGATTTCACTTCGCCCATGGCGAGCCGGCCGTCGCCGATCAGCCCGGCAAGGTCAAAACCCTTTTCCAGCGTCACGTCCTTGGCCGCGTCCGCCGGCGCCACGAGCACGATGGCATTGCCCAGCAGTTGCTTTTCCGTGTCGTTCTTCACCAGGTTCTTGTCATGAAGGTACTTCATCCAGTCGAGGTCGGCCGAAATGAAAACGTCGGCCGGCGCACCGCTCTCGATCTGCTTGGCCAGCGCCGAACTCGACGCATAGGAGATTGCCGCCTCTTCGCCGACTTCGGCCGCGCAAGCCTTGTTCACGGCGTCGAGCGCGTTCTTCATGCTGGCCGCCGCGAAAACGGTCACCTTTCCCTCGTCGGCCTGCGCCGACGGCACCGCCATCATCACTGCCGTGGCCAGGCCGCCTGCCGCCACGAAAGCTTTCAACCCGAAACCCGTCTTTACCTGCATGGAAGTCTCCCTCTGTCTTGCTTTGCCCGCCTTCCGGCCGGCAATCGATATATCCAGACGAATATAACAAGGAAAGGTTTTTTTCCAGACACCGTTGCGTATTGACGCTTTTACGTCGTAGCGTGAATTTTATCGAACATAGCGAAAATCAACCAGCACAAGGAGACGGACCTTGAAGATCAGCGCGCGCACCACGCTTAAAGGCAAGATCGTCGAGATCGTGAAGGGAGCCACGACCTCGCATGTCCGGATCGACATAGGCGGAGGAACGGTCGTCACCGCCTCGATCACCAACGAGGCAGTGGCCGAGTTGAAGCTCGAGGCCGGCAAGCAGGCCTATGCCGTCATCAAGGCATCCGATGTGATGGTGGGGATCGACTGAAAAACAATACGGCCTACACCGCGATCGGCGCCCTGATGCTGGCGTCGGCGGTGTAGTTTTCCAGCCGGAAATCCTCGAAGCGGAAGGCGAACAGGTCCTTCACATCGGGGTTGATCCACATTTTAGGCAGCTTCTTCGGAGTGCGTGAAAGCTGCTCGCGCGCCTGCCCGAAATGATTGGCGTAAAGATGCGCGTCGCCAAGCGTGTGGACGAAATCGCCGGGCTCAAGTCCGGTCACCTGCGCCACCATCATGGTCAGCAGCGCATAGGAGGCGATGTTGAAGGGCACGCCGAGGAAAATGTCCGCCGAGCGCTGGTAGAGCTGGCACGAAAGCCTGCCCTGCGACACATAGAACTGGAACAGGCAGTGGCATGGCGGCAGTGCCATCTCGTCCACATCGGCCGGGTTCCAGGCCGAAACGATCAAGCGGCGGGAATTAGGATTCCTGCGTATCTCCTTCAGAAGATTCGCGATCTGGTCGATGGTTCCACCGTGAGCATCCGGCCATGAACGCCACTGCTTGCCGTAGACCGGGCCGAGGTCGCCGTTCTCGTCGGCCCATTCATCCCAGATGCTGACGCCGTGATCGTTGAGATATTTGATGTTGGTGTCGCCGGCCAGGAACCACAAAAGTTCGTGGACGATCGATTTCAGGTGCAGCTTTTTTGTCGTGGTGACCGGAAATCCCTCGCCGAGATCGAAGCGCATCTGGTAGCCGAACACCGAGCGCGTGCCGGTGCCCGTACGGTCGCCACGGTCGGCGCCGTTGTCGAGCACATGCTGCAAAAGGTCGAGATACTGGCGCATCGGCTTCGCTTCGATTCGAGACTGGCGGATCATAACGCGACCGCACCCGGCTGCCCATCGCAGGCAGCCGAGAAATCGGCGGCTTTCCACCATTCACGAACCAGAATGGCTCAAACCGGGCTATTGGCCGTCACGGCCACCAATGGCCAGAGCCATGAGGCGGGAGCCAAAATCCATTCCGGGATGTTGCCAGAGCTACGGAACGATCCCGGCTCGCGGCCGCCTGCTCCCTTGGCTTGGGTGACGCCGCAAGTACGGCGTCTGCCCGTAGCGCTTAGAGCGAACCGAGCTTGCCCAGTTCCTTGGCAACCAGATAGTAGAAGGTCACGCGACCTTTCGAATGATCGGCGGCCATCGCCTTGGCTGCCTTGGCAACGGCTGCCTCCGCCTTCGCGGCATCGACGCCGAGCTTCTTGACGCCCCAGCTGTCGCGGACGCGGTCCAGTTCCTTCTGGTCACTAGCCGCGACCAAGGAGGAATCGCGGTTGCGCAGCGCGATGCCCAGATGCTTCACGATCTTGTCGACCACGGCGGCGTCGGCGCCGGCGTCGTACTTCTTTACGTCTGCAAGATAGTCGGCCATGAAATTTCCCTCGTCGGCGCCACGGATCATGCGATGAGGTCAGCGGCGCGCTATCGCAACCATGCGTTGGAAGATTCGCCTCATCGGTGCAAACTTTGATTTGCGGCGATGCCTGAGTCAAGCCTCGACGACATGCGTGCCGCCCTTCGATATGCGCTCATCCGGCCTTTCATTTTCCACAGTCGGCCCTTATATTCGTTTCGTCGGCTTGACCGACTATGGTGATAAACAGGCGATGAAATAAGCCGTTCGGACCCGGGGGCGGTACCCGGCGCCTCCACCAAAAGCCGTTCGCTCTACGGAGCGGTTTTTGCTGGGGGCGAAATAGGATCGACGAAGGTGTAAAGATCGTACTTTTGCCCGGCATGGTACCACCGTTATCGGACTAAACCTGTAGTTGCAAACGACAACTATGCGGAAGCACGTCTCGCAGCGTAAGCTGTGCGATAGCTTCAAATTAAGCCCTAGCGGTTCGCACTGCTAGGCGGGGTTCGGAGGTACCTGGCAACAGAAACCTCCACTTCTCCCCTCCCCATCGACCACCCTGCCCGTTCGACCCGCTATGGTTGCAAGCCCTTTTTCGCTTGCCCGCGGCCGCGCTCGCCCCTGCCTCATCAATTCGGAAAACGGCAATGCCAAACGATGCGAACAGATATTTCGTCCTCACCGGCGGCCCCGGTTCCGGCAAGACGACGCTGATCAAGGCCTTGCGCGCCGAAGGCTTCGCCACGACCGAGGAGGCCGGGCGCGGCGTGATCCGCGAGGCGATGCAGAGCGACGAGAAGGCGCTGCCCTGGCTCGACCGCGAGCGGTTCGCCGAACGGATGTTCGAATGGGAGCTTTCCTCCTACCGTCAGGCGGAACGCGAAACAGGTGTCGTCTTTTTCGACCGCGGCCTGCCCGACACGCTGGGCTATCTACGGCTCGAAGGGCTCCCCGTGCCGAACTGGATGGAGGAGCAGCCATGGCGGTTGCGCTACAATGGCCGCGTGTTCGTCGCGCCGCCGTGGAAAGAGATATTCGGCCCGGACGAGGAGCGGCGGCAAAGCTGGGAGGTCGCCGTGCGCACTTACGAAACGATGGTCTACACCTATGAGGACCTCGGCTACACGCTCACCGAATTGCCGCGCGTTCCGGTCCCGGATCGGGTCCGGTTCATGCTTGAAACCCTCGGGCTGGACCGTTGATTAAAAAAGGCCGGGTAAAATCCCGGCCTTTTTTGGATCCGCGCCCCGCGCCTATTCGGCGGGCACTTCGGCCGCGTCGCGCGCCCGGCCAAGCGTCGTCTGGGTGACGACGAAGGTTATCACCGCGCAAAGCGCGATGCCGGCCACCATGGGCAGCGGCGTGCCGTCAAAGAACACGCCCGCCACCGCCATGGCGACAGCGCCGATGGCGAATTGCAGCGTTCCCATCAGGGCGGACGCCGTTCCGGCGATCTCGCCGTGATCGTCCATCGCCAGCACCGAGGTGGTTGGGATGACCAGGCCGACGAAGCCGTAGCCGACGAACAGAAGTGCTGCCAGCACGTCGAGCCGGTCGACGCCGGAGGCCGTGACGGCAAACAGCACCACCATGGTTGTGGCGAAGCCGGTGACGGCGACCCGCACCACGCGCCTCAGGCCGAACCGCTCCGACAGCATGCCCGTCAGCTGCGACATGGCGAAGAACGACACCGCGTTGATCGAGAAGAACACGCTGTAGAGTTGCGGCGTCAGCCCATAGTAGTCGATCAGCACGAAGGACGACGTCGACAGATAGACGAAGAAGCTGGAAATGGCGAAGCCGCCGATCGCCGTCAGCCCGAGAAACCGGCGATGGCCGAGCAGGAAGCGGTAACCGGACAAGGCGGTTCCGAACGAACTGCCCATACGCGCCTCGACCGGCCGCGTTTCCTTAAGCGATGTCGCCAGGAGCACAGTCGCGATAATGGCGGCAGCCGTCACCGCCCAGAACACGCCCCGCCAGCCGAACGCCTCGATAATGAAGCTGCCGGTCAGCGGCGCCAGGATCGGCGACACCGAAAACACCAGCATCAGCATCGCCATCAGCCGCGTCGCTTCAGGGCCGGTATGCATGTCGCGCACCACGGCGCGCGGCACCGCCATGCCGGCGCAGGCGCCCAGCCCCTGCACGAAGCGGAAGGCGATCAGCCAGCCGATAGTCGGCGCCAGCGCCGCCCCGACGCCACCGACGATGAAGACGGCAAGGCCGACATAAAGCGGCAGCTTGCGCCCGACCATATCGGAAATCGGCCCGACCACGATCTGGCCGAAACCCATGGCGAGGAAGAAAATCAACAGGCTCATCTGTACGGCAGCGCCGCCGGCGTGCAGATCGGCGCCGATGGAGGGCAGCGCCGGCAGGTACATGTCGATGGCAAAGGGGCCGATGGCCGACAAAAGGCCGAGCACGACCGCGATGCGGAGGAATTTCGGTTTCATGATCTTGGACTTCTTTTCAGATCCGGCTGCCACCGCCACGCGGCGCATACCTTGAGGACGTTCCGCCCCATGCGATTCCGACACCGTGAGGCACCCAAATCCCGCATTTCATAGTCAAAAAAATTAGACAGACTTGCCTAATTTGTCAACCACTGCTATATAGATTTTCCATGAAAACGCAGATCGCTGCTGACACGCTCCCGCCACGCGGCCACGAGGCCAAGCGCGTCTCCATCATTGATGCCGCCGGCGACATATTCTGCCGCGAAGGCTATGCCGGGGCCAATATCGACCTCATCGCCGCCGAGGCCGGCGTTTCGCGCCAGACCGTCTACAATCACCACCGCGACAAGGAAAAGCTCTTCGTTGCCGTGATCCGCGACCTGACCGAGCGCTCGAATGCCGGCGTTTTCGCGACCCTTTCCACCTTTCCCGACCAGCCAAAGGACATCGAGGCGGACCTCATCGCCTTTGCGATGCGGCTCAACCGCAACTGCATCTGCAACCGCGAAGGCAAATTCCTGCGCAAGCTGATCCAGGCCGAAAGCGAGCGCTACCCGGAACTTTTCGCCGCATGGCGCGACGAAGGTCCGGCAAAGACCTGGTCGGCGCTTGCCGCCCGCTTCGCGCGTCTCGCCCATGCGGGGCATCTCGATATAGACGACCCCGATGTCGCGGCGCGCCAGTTCCTCGCCCTGATCAACGCCGATCTGCATATGACGATGATGCTGGGCCTCACGCCGACCGACCGCGAGGTGCTCGACGCGGCCACCAATGCGGTGCGCACTTTCCTGCGCGCCTTCGGCAAAAAACGAAGCGCAGCCGGGCAAGCCGCGCTGGCGGAAACCTGACCCGTGAAATAAATCGTTCGAACGGCTCTCCACGGCGCGTCAAGGCGATCTATATGCGGTTTACGTCGCCTCCAAGCTTGATTACAGCTAAAGCGACTAACGACGATTCAAGGGACTGCACCGCCACATGGCCGACGACCACATCCGCTACGACATATTGGCCCAGGAGGCTTTGCGCGGCGTCATGCGCAAGGTTCTGGCCGAAGTCGCACGCACCGGCCTTCCCGGCAACCATCACTTTTTCATCACCTTCCTCACCGGCGCGCCCGGCGTGCGCATTTCCAGCCGCCTGCGTGAGCGCTATCCGGAGCAGATGACCATTGTCATCCAGTTCCAGTACTGGGACCTGAAAGTATCGGATGCCGGCTTCGAGATCGGCCTTTCCTTCTCCGACGTGCCGGAAAAACTGGAAGTTCCCTTCTCCGCCGTACGCGGCTTCTACGATCCATCCGTCAATTTCGAACTCGAATTCGACGTGAAGACCGAGGAAGCAGCCACCGCCGAGGACGAGACGGCGGGCGATGCCCCGGCAATCGCCGTCGTTTCGGAAAAGAAGGTCGAAGGCAAAGAGACCAAGAAGAAAGCTGAGGCCGAGAAATCCGACAAGACGGCGGATGCGGCGCCCGCAAAGGGTGCCGACGTCGTCTCGCTCGACGCCTTCCGCAAGAAATAATCCAGCGCAGTTCCAGCAAAGGCGCGTAACGGTTTGCGCCGGGGGATTGCTTAAAGTCAAAAAGCCGAGGCCGCCCGGAATGGCCGATATCGTCAATCTCCGCATGGCTCGCAAGCACAAGGCGCGCGCCGACAAGGAACGGGTCGCCGAGCAGAATCGCGCCCTCCACGGCCGCTCCAGGATTGAGCGCGAGCGCGACCGCCAGGAGGTTGAAAAGGCGGAAAAATTCATCGACGGCCACCGTCGTTCGCCGGTCACCGGATCGGACGAAAAGTGACCATTCCCGGCGAACGCTCCAGATGAGCACGGTTGAAAAGCGCTCGGTGAGCATTCGCGGCCACCGCACCAGCTATTCGCTGGAAAAGCCGTTCTACGACGATCTCGTCGCCATCGCCCAGTCACGAGAAATGACGCTTGCCGCTCTTGTCGCCAGCATCGATGCGGCGCGCCCTACCGGCGCCAATCTTTCCTCGGCCCTTCGGCTCTATGTTCTGGATTGGGTGAAGGGCTCTGGCCTGCAAAAAGACGTAAAATCAGGTAGATAACACCCAGCCTTGATTCAAATCCGGAGCCGACCGCTCAACCGCCGCCCAGCGACTTCAACAAGTTCTCGATCGAAAAAACGTCGCGTTTCGGCGTACGTTCGGCGGGAGCGGCATTGTCGTTGACCGGCGGCAGCGGCGCACGGTCTATCGTGGGCGCCGCCGGCTTCGTCGCTTCCCGCTCGGCCTGTGCCTTATCCGCCTTTTCCTGCGCTGCCTGCTCCGCCTTCTGCCGTTCGTCTTCCGCTCTGGCTTGTTTGGCCGCCTTCGCCGCCTCTGCCGCCTGCGCGGCGATCCTGTCCGCCTCCGCCTGCGCTTTGGCTTCCTCTTCCGCCTTGGCCTTGGCTGCCTGCTCGGCGGCAAGGCGGGCCTCCTCTTCAGCCTTGGCCTGCGCTTCGGCGGCCAGTTGCGCCTGATAGTCGGCGGCAGCCTTGGCGCGCGCCTCGGCTTCGGCCTTTACGCGCAGGTCTTCCAGCCGCTTGCTCTCTTCCGCCGCCTTTTCGCGGGCATCCTGCAACGCGGCATAATAGCGGACCTCGCGCCGCTGCCGCTGCTTCTCCAGAAGTTCCGCCTGCATCGCCTCGACCCGCCGCTGCTCCTTTTCCAGCGCCCGCTGGGTCAGGAACTGCGCCAGCGGCTGGCTGTCGAAGCTGCGCGTCGTCGCGCCCAAAGGCCCCTCTACATCGAAATTCAGCACCGGCTCCGATCCCACCAGCGCCTCGTCGCCGGGCTTGTAGGTCACGCTGCCCCTCGCGGAAACGGTAGCGGCACCAAGATCGGCAGCGATGGTCGCTGACACCGTCGCCGCCTCATTCTCAAGACTGACCGGCGGCGCCCGCAAGACGCCGTTGGCGACAGTAAAAGCCACTTCCGTGTCCCGTGCCGGGAAACTGCCTTCCGCCGCGATCTGCGGCGCGAACGTCGCCGTCCTGGCGGCGTCGATATCGCGCCCGATCGCATCCGCCTTCGAAATGAAGGCGGCAAAGGCGTCGGGGTTGACCCCGGCGATAGTGAGGCCTTTCAACGAGGCGGTGCCGGACCCCGAAAGGGCGGCGATCATGCCGTCGACCGACTTGCCGCCGGCCGAGAGCGCCGCCGAGAAATCGGCTTTTCCGGTCAGGCCACTGCCCGGCAAGGCCCGCGCCAGATCGGCTCCGGCCAGCTTCATCTGACTGGAAAACAGGCCGGTTCCCTCGTTGTTCCTGAGGTCGAATTCGCCCGAAAGCGCCCCACCGTAAAGCTTTGCCTTGAGGCCTGAAACGCGGATCCCCTGCTGGTCGAGTTTCAGCGCCAGCGAGGCATCGTAGGCGGTGGCGAACGCGCTCGCCGAAAGGGCGGCGGTGGTCACGTCGAGATCGGCGCTGAAGGGCGTCGCCGACTTTTCGCTGAACGGCGTTTTCGGCCATGCACCGTCCTTGCCGACGAAGGCCTCGTCGCCGAACAGCGTCACCGCCATCGGATCGAGATCAAGTTCGTCGAGCACCAGCGCGCCGGCCAGGTGCGGCCGCCCGTCCTTGATGTCGACATTGACATCGCCGGAAACCGCCGCCTCGTTGACGGCCCCCGAAAGGCCGTCAAGCACCAGAAGCCCGTTGGCGAAATCCGCGTCGGCGATGAAATTCGCCGCCGTGCCCGTGCCCATGCCCGGCAAGCCCATGCCGGTCGTCATCAGCCACGGCTCGATGTCGGCGGCGTCGAGGCTCGCCTTGCCCCTGATCGCCAGCCCCTGAGTTGCGTCGCTCACCGTGCCGTCGAACCCGGCCTTGAAATCCTGCCCCGCCAGGCTGAACGTCGTCGCCAGTCCGTCGCCTAGCGTTCCCTTGGCGGAAAGGTCGGTGCTCGCCTCGCCGACCAGGCCAAGCGGCAGCACCGGCAAGCCGTAAAGCGCCAGAAGCCCCGTGGCGTCGCTGTTTTTCGCATTGAACGTCAGTGCCAGCGATGCGTCCGAAAGGGCTTGCATCGTGCCCTGCGCCGACAGCGACGCGGAAAAGGCGGTGCCGCCGGCGGTTCCCTGCGCGCTCAGCGCCAGACCATTCGTGCCGTCGCCGTTGCCGGCTGCGCTGGTCACGAAATCGATGCGCGCATCCTGAAGAAGCTCGGGATAGTCCGCCGCCCGCGCGGCCAGCCCCTTCAGCAGCGCGTTGTCGGGATATTGCGCGGCGGCGGCCTCGACCAGAGGCCTGAGATCGACGCCGACCAGCGAGGCATCGAGATTGCCGGTCGGGTTCGCCGGAAAGTTCTTGACCCGGCCCGTGGCGCTCAACGAAGCGCCGGCCAATCCGCCGAGCGAAAGCCTGTCCACCTCCAGCGTTCCCTCACGCAGCCGAAGCGCGGTATCGAGCGTGTCGGCGGTCAGCCCGCCGGCCGTCACCGGACCGGCCCTGATCTGGAAATCGAGGTCGCGGTCGGCGAAGTGATTGGCCCCCTTGTCGCTGACGAACAGCGAGGCGAAGGCGGCAAGGCCTTCGACGTCGAGTTCGCCGCCGTCGAGCTTCATCTGCACGGAAGGCCGCGCGTCCGGCGGCTGGCTGGAATCGATGCTGCCTGAAAACTTCGCCTTGCCGAGAATGAGTTCGAGATCGCTGAACGTCTGGCGCTCGTCAGTAAGGTCGACATCCGCCTTGAAGCCGGCGGCCGGCAGCCGCCTGATCGCTTCGTCCACATCGCTCGAAAGCCAGGCGGCGAAGCCGGAAGGCTGCGCCACGGCTAACAGCAGCGAGCCGGTGAAGCCGAACTTCTTCTCGACGCCGAGCAGCCCCTTCGCCTCCAGCGTGGTGCGGCCGGGCAGCGTCGCCGAGAGCGATTTCACAGCCCACCCGCCCGGCGCCGGCTCGGCCGAGAGATGCACGTCGCGGATGGTGGTGTCGCCGGCGACCACCGCCGGCAGCCGCACCTCGACCGTTCCGGGTATGGTCGGCTTCGGCAGCGCAAGCAGCGTGCGCTCCAGAGCGGCTATGCGCTCCTCCAGCGTCAGCCCGCCCCCCGCCTCGCCTCCGGCGGCCTCACCACCCACCGCCTCGTCGAACTGCATCTGCGCGCCGCTGGCCTCGATGGCAAAATGCGGCGACATGCCAAGGTCGATGGAAGCTTTGCCGTTGGCGCCATAGGGGTTGTCGAGCGGGCCTGTCTCGAAGCGGAATTCGTCGATGCCGAGCTTCTGGTGATCAAGCGAGAATTTCCCGTTCAGCCGATAGCCCGGCTCGGCCTTTTTTGCCGCCGCCCTGACCTTTACCGTCTCGCCGTCGATGCCCCGAAGCTGTGCCTCGTTCTTGTCCTTGCCGGCAATCCTGAACTCGCCGGAATAGACGGCCGCGCCGTTCTTCATGCCGGCATTGCCGTCGCTCTCGATGACCAGCGGATAGGCGTCGGGATCGATATGCAACCGCACCCGCATCGTTCCGGCCGGTTCAACCCTGCCGGTGGAGGCCGACAGCTTCGCGCGCAAACCGTCGAGCCTGAGTGTGCCGTCCATGCGCCAGGGACCGGCCAGAGACTTGGCCGAAATGGTCGAATTGATGTCCGACAGAAGATGGCTGCGCCCGCCCGCCTCATGGCGCAGCGCGATCTGGCCGTCCGTCACGGTCAGTTTCTCGATGGCGATCTGGTTGAGATCGAAGGGCGAGGAAGGCCGCATCGCCCAGTCGACCGTGCCGTTGGCAGCGATGTCGATGGTCGCTTTCGGCCGCACCAGCCGCATATCGAAGATCAGCACTTCGCCGCGCAGGAAAGGCGCCAGTTCGGCATCCATCGAAAAGGTTTCTACCGTCATCGCCGGCTGGCCGTCCGGGCCGCCTGCAACCGAAACGTTGGAGAACGTCACCGAGGGAAACGGCAAAAGCCTTGCCGTGGCGTCGCCTTCGACGGTTACCTTGCGCCCGAGAATGGCACTCGCCTCGCGCTCGAAATCGGCCCTGTAGCTCGTCCAGTCGACAAAATACGGCCCCACCAGCGCTGCACACAGCACCAGCACGAAAAGGCCCCCGACGATCACGAACAGGCGAGCGAGCATCAACTCCGGTCAGTCATTCCGATTCACCCGCACTCTATCTGCATCGCCGTGTCGATAAAGAGGCAAATTGACCGGGCCCGCGATACCCACGCCCCGGCTTACCCCGTTTAGCTGAGCTTCGGAACGGGGAGAATTATGATATGATCCCCGGTCCGGTTTTATCCGGGTAAAAACCAGGGAGGGTGAAATGGCATCCGCGAACTGGAGACTGGAAGGCGAGTGGATCAAGAACTGTAATTGCGCTTTCGGTTGCCCCTGCGACTTCAATGCAAGACCAACCCACGGCTACTGCCAGGGCCTTGTGGCGATGCACATCACGAAAGGCCATTACGACAGCACCAAGCTGGACGGGCTGTGCTTCGCCGTAACCGTCCATTTCCCCGGCGCCCTGCACGAAGGCAACGGACAGGCGCAGCCCATCCTCGACCAGCGCGCCAGTCCTGAGCAGCGCGAAGCACTGGGCGCCATCCTATCGGGCGAGAATTCCGACGAAGGAACGCTTTTCAACATCTTCAGCCTCATCGTCACCAAGCATCACGAACCCGTCGTCGCGCCGTTCGAGTTCCGCTTCGACCAGAAGGGCCGCACCGCGCGCCTCGTCATTCCCGGCATTCTGGAAACCGACGTCGAGCCGATCAGAAACCCGGTGACGGGCGCACCTCACAGCATCCAGGTGATCATGCCGCAAGGCTTCGAACACAGGGGCGCGGAAGTCGCCTCCGCCAACATACGCAGCCGGGGCGCGATCAAATTCGAGACGTCGGCAACGCACAGTTCGCTGGCCCACGTCGTGCAGACGCCGCAAGGCGTGGCGGGCTGAGCGCCTGGAACCATGGGCCTGCTGGCCAGCCTCCACCGGCATGACCGGGCGATCGTCGCAGCACTCCTGCTCGGCGTGACGCTGGCGGCATGGTCTTATCTTCTGGTCGGGGTCGAAATGCCGATGCCGGAAATGGCCGGCATGGCGATGCCGATGGAGGCGCCGGACTGGAGCATCGGCCGCTTCCTGCTGATGCTTGTCATGTGGTCGGCGATGATGGCCGCGATGATGCTGCCGAGCGCCGTGCCGATGCTCTTGTTTTACGATTCCATCGCGCAAAAGCGCAGCGGCCCGGCCGTCGGCCTCACCGCTCTGTTCGCGCTCGGCTATCTCATCGTCTGGTTTTGCTTCAGCATCGGCGCGGTCGTTCTACAGTATGCACTCGATAAGGCCAGCCTCCTGTCGCCGCTGATGCAGGCGACCAGCACCGTGCTTGCAGGCGCCATCCTGATCGGCGCCGGCCTTTATCAGTGGACGCCGCTGAAGCAGGCGTGCCTGCGCCACTGCCGCTCGCCGCTCGATTTCGTCCTGACGCAATGGCGAAGCGGCAACGGCGGCGCGCTGTCGATGGGGCTTCGCCACGGCGCCTTCTGTCTCGGCTGCTGCTGGATGCTGATGCTGCTGCTGTTCGTCGGCGGCGTCATGAATTTTGTCTGGATCGCCGGCATCGCCCTTTTCGTCCTGGCCGAAAAGCTCAGCCCCGCCGGCCATTGGATCGGCAAGGCGGCCGGCTTCGCACTGATCGCATGGGGCGGGCTGGTGCTCGCCTCGCTCGCCCCGGCGAGTTGACCGGACAACAGGCCTGTATGATTGGTCGTTGTCAGCGCGCGTCCCGTTTGGCCTGCGCGACAGCACCTGCCTTGCGCTGGCGTCCCAGTTCCATCGGCCGGACAAGGCTCTTGCGCTTCTGGTTTGCCACCTCGCGCATGCCGGTGTGGGCGGTGCGCGTGTTGAAGTCCGCCCCCTTCGCCGCGGCCTGTTTCATCTTCAAGGCCCGGCCCGCACTTTCCACCAGCGTCAGCTTGGCCGCTATCTGCCGGCGGCGCTCCGCTTCAGCGTTCAGGCGGCGCACCGCCATGGCCAGCACGGCCAGTTTGGTTTGCGATCCCGCATCCTGCGCCGATGGCTTCGCCCCCTTGGGGGCCGCCTTGCCGATCATTTCACGGCGGCGGCGGCGCGCGTCGGTCTGCGATTTGTCGCGTTGCTCGCGCATCTGCCTGACCAGCTTGGCAAGCTCCGCATCGGAAAGCGCCTGAACCGCCGGATGGTAAGACTTTTCAACCAGTTCGCGCTGCTCGGTGTTCAGGGCGCGAGCCTCTTCCTTACGGGTAATCGCCATCGTCCAACTCCATGGCCGTATCGGAAGCAACCAGACTCGGCCGGAAAGGCGGCAGGGTCAAGGCGACGCCGCCTTTCGCACCCCCGGAAGGCGTTTCGACGCTCGTCCTCAGGCCGGCAATATCTTGCCCGGATTGAGGATGTTCAACGGATCGAGCGCTTGCTTGATCGTGCGCATCACGTCGACGCCATGGCCGTGCTCGCGCAGCATGAAGCCGGCCTTGCCCTGGCCGATGCCATGCTCGCCGGTGCAGGTTCCGTCCATGGCGATAGCGCGCAGATTGAGCCGCGCCACGAATTTCTCGACCTGTGCAATTTCAGCCGGATTTTCCGCATCCATCAGGACCAGCGTATGGAAGTTGCCGTCGCCGGCATGGCCGGCGATCGGCGCTATCAGCCCCATCTCGGCGATATCGGCCTCCGTCTCGGCAACGCATTCAGCAAGCCGCGAGATAGGCACGCACACGTCGGTCGAGAGGCCCTTGGCGCCGGGCCGCAGCGTCATCGACGCCCAGTAGGCGTTGTGTCTTGCCTTCCACAAGAGATTGCGCTCCTCGGCGACGCGGGTCCACAGGAACGGCCCGCCGCCATTGTCCTGCGCAATCTCGCCGAACAATTCGGCCTGCTCGGCAACGCTCGCGTCGGTGCCGTGGAATTCGACGAAAAGGCACGGGCTCTCGGGATAGTCGAGATGCGAATAGTTCTTCATCGCCCGCATCTGCAGCGCGTTGACCAGTTCGATCCGCGCCACCGGAATGCCCATCTGGATAGTTGCTATGACGGTATTGCAGGCAGCCTCCAGAGTGGGAAACGGACACACGCCGCCGGAGATCGCCTGCGGAATGCCGGCGAGCCTGAGCGTCAGCGCCGTGATGATGCCGAGCGTGCCCTCCGATCCGACCAACAGCCGCGTCAGGTCGTAGCCGGCCGCACTCTTCTTTGCCCGCTTGCCGGTCGTCACCACCTCGCCGTCGGCCATCACCGCCGTCAGCGACAGAACGTTCTCGCGCATGGTGCCATAGCGCACGGCATTGGTGCCCGACGCCCGCGTCGCCGCCATGCCGCCGAGCGAGGCGTTGGCGCCAGGATCGATCGGGAAGAACAGGCCGGTGTCACGCAGGTCACGGTTCAGATCCTCGCGCGTCACGCCAGGTTCGACTGTACAGTCGAGGTCCTGCGCGTTGACGGCCAGGATGCGGTTCATGCGCGACGTATCGAGCGAAATGCCGCCGCCCGGCGCGTTGACATGGCCTTCCAGCGAAGAGCCGACGCCGAAGGCGATCACCGGAACGCGATGCGCCGCACAGACGCGCACGATCTCCTGCACTTCCTGCGTGTTTTCGGGAAACACCACTCCGTCCGGCGCCTGTGTCGGAATGTAGGTGGTGGTGTGGCCATGCTGGGCTCGCATCGCCTGTCCCGTCTGGAAACGCTCGCCGAAGCGCTGCTTGAGAACACCGAGCACGGCTGCGATGCCCTCCTCGTTGCGTTCCACGCTCGACAGGTCGCTTAGCGCCATACTTTCCTCCGCGAACAAGCCAGCGCAACCCTTGCTCCGGCTTTATGGATGCGTAGTCTCTCCCACCACGTCTTGTCCAGCAGCTTGCCAGAAGGAAAACCCGATGTCCCTGCCCGCCCCTTTCGTTTCCGATCCCATGGATATCGAGAAAGACTGGATCGACTACAACGGCCATCTCAACATGGCCTATTACAACGTGCTGTTCGACCGCTGCGCCGACATTGCGCTGGACGCCATGGGCATGGGGCTGGGCTATGTGAAGGAGCGCCGACTGACCATCTATACGGCGGAGGTCCATGTCTGCTACGTGCAGGAACTGCATCTCGACCACAAGGTGACGGTCAGCTTCCAGTTGCTCGACCACGACGACAAGCGCCTGCGCGCCTATCAGGAAATCCGCCATGTCGACGGCTGGCTCGCCGCCACCTCCGAAACACTTTCGCTGCATGTGGACATGACCGGGCCGAAAGTCGCCCCCTTCCCGGCCGACGTACTGGCCAAGGTCGAGGCGATGCGGGCTGCTCACGCCACTCTGCCCGTGCCGGAGCGCGCCGGGCGCTCTATCGGCATTCGCCGTAAGCCTGCCTGACCTTAAGCCCGGGAGCGGCGCGTTAACCTTACCAACTCTTAAAAGTGAGCAGGAAGGTTTTGCGCGTTGATCGAATCAGGCGCGCGTCCGAGACTCCCTCCCAAGGTGCGCGGCGGGGCGAAGGCAGCTCGAAGGACAGGCATGAAAACCGACATCAAGGCCGAAGCGGCCAGGCTGGCTGCCGATCCCAACATCTCCGATTATGATTTCTGGCGCTCGCTGAAAAACCTCAACAACGAAATCTTCCACATCGCCAACAGCAACGAGCCGATCCCCTTCACCATGATTCGCTGGCGCGCCATCCTGAAGCAGGCACGTATGCGGCGCGGCAGGCCGTGACCCTGCCGCACGTCTTCAAAAAACCAGCGTCGCCGTCGAGGCGATGGCCATCAGCGTCGCAAAACCGATGAGCACCGCATAGAGGCGCGGCATGTCGAAGATCATGGCGTGCCCGGCGATCCAAGCGATCGTGGTCGCACCGAGCGCGAAAAGAAAGGCGTTGCGGTCATGAAAGCCGATGGCGGCCGCCATCAAACCGCCGACGATAAGCGCCCCGAACGTGATGATGACGGCGACGGCGTATTTCTCGAAATTGTCTTCCATTCCTGGTCCTTTGCATCGCCCGGTTGCAACCGGTGCGCACCGAACGGTTTCAGGCGCTTACCGAACGGAACAGATTTACCCCATCGGTTCCGGGGAACAAGGCCAAAGAATGACCCCCGGCGCCCCTCGCCCTGTTTACCTGTGCCGTGTGCTCCTGCCGCAACCGAATCACGCCGAAGTGAGTGGCCCCCGGCACGCAGCGTTCTAGGGTCCTGATGCTAATGCTTGCAACCAGGATGCCGCCCCGGATAATTTGCAGGGCGGGGAGATGAGAGGAAAAGCCATGGACGTCCAGGACATCGTCAACACCATCGCCAACCAGGTCAACATCGATCCCCTGACGACGGAAAAGGTCGTCGGCACCATCCTGTCGGTGCTCCAGCACGAGGCCGAAGGCACCAGCGCCGAAACGCTGTTTGCGAAACTGCCGGGTTCGCTGGAACTGGCGCAGAAATACGACGTCATGGCCGCCGGTGCGGCGGCGGGCGGCGGCGGCCTGCTCGGCTCGCTCACCTCCGCCCTTGGCGGCGCGCTGGGCGAAAAGACCGGCGCGCTGATCAAGGGCATCTCGCAACTGGAAGCCTCGGGCCTCAGCCTGGACGAAATCAAGCAAGCAGGCACAGCCCTGGTCGAACAGGCAAAGGTTGCTGCCGGCCCGCAGGCTGTCAATCAGGCGCTCGCCGACGTGCCGAGCCTGAAAAGCCATCTCGGGCTGTAGGAGAACCCGCAGGGGCAAGCCGGGATTGACGGATCGAGCGACACCCTATTCGCGTTCGATGAAGCGGATGCGGTTGCCGAACGGATCGATCACCGTCATCTCGCTTCCCCATTCCTCGCGAGTTATTCCGGGCTTCATATAGCGATAGTTCTTCGCGCTTAATTCCCGTTGGAAACCGGCGAGGCCCGTCGTCTGGACGACCATGTTGCAGCCGGGGCTGGCGTCGCCAACATGTTCCGACAGGTGCAGTTTCAGCCCGCCTCGCCCCACTTGCAGGTAAAGCGGCATGTTTTCGCCAAAGCGGTGTTCCCAATCGATGCTGAAGCCGAGAAAGCCGAGATAGAATTCGTGTGCCTTGGCGACATCAAAGATGCGCAGAATGGGGATCGCCTGCTCGAAACCTATCCCGTCTGACGGCTGATCGGGATCGTCGGTGCGTTGCATGTTCGTCCGAATTCCCGTTTCAACGCCGGATCGCAACGCTAGCGGCGAGGCCATTTCCCGTCAACGGCGCGTCATACACGCCCGCAACCGGAACAAACCGTAGACGCTTCTGGCCTTTCGGCCGCGAATCACTACATTCCAGCAAGATGTCCGGCTTTGCAGACGACATGCCTTTCTTCGATGAACCCAATGCGCGGCCTTCGGCCCCGTCGGGCATCGCCGCGCGCGCCATGGCCGCCCGGCAGGGCCACAATGCCACGCCCGATTACCTGAAGGGCCTCAACCCCGAGCAGCGGCTGGCGGTGGAAACCACGGAAGGGCCGGTTCTCGTGCTTGCCGGCGCCGGCACCGGCAAGACGCGCGTGCTCACCACCCGCATCGCCCACATCCTCAGTCAGGGCAAGGCGTGGCCGAGCCAGATTCTGGCCGTCACCTTCACCAACAAGGCGGCGCGCGAGATGAAAAACCGCATCGGCCTGCTCGTCGGCGAGGCGATCGAGGGCATGCCGTGGCTCGGAACCTTCCATTCGATCGGCGTCAAGCTCCTGCGCCGCCACGCCGAACTCGCCGGCCTGCGCTCCGATTTCACCATCCTCGACACCGACGACGTTGTGCGCCTGATCAAACAGTTGATCCAGGCCGAGGGGATCGACGACAAGCGCTGGCCGCCAAAACAGTTCGCGCAGATGATCGACGGATGGAAGAACAAGGGGCTCGGCCCCGCCGACATCCCTGAAGGCGACGCCCGCGCCTTCGCGGGCGGCAAGGGCCGTGAACTCTACAAAGCCTATCAGGATCGCCTGTTGACGCTGAACGCCTGCGATTTCGGCGACCTTCTGTGCCATCCGATCCGCATCTTCCGTGCCCATCACGACGTGCTGGCGGAATATCACCGCCGCTTCAAATACATATTGGTGGACGAATACCAGGACACCAACACCGCCCAATATATGTGGCTGCGCCTCCTCGCCCAGCGGCCGAAGACTGGCACGGACAACCCGCTCCAAACGGCCACAGGCCGCAAGCCCGACCGGGCGTCGGGCGACGTTTCGCCCGCCCTCGCGGAGGGCCAGCCGCCGCAGGCGGCGATGCGGCCCGCGAGCGAAAACAAACCCACACAACAAATAAATATCTGTTGTGTGGGCGACGACGACCAGTCGATCTATGGCTGGCGCGGCGCGGAGGTCGACAACATCCTGCGCTTCGAGAAGGATTTTCCGGGCGCGACCGTGATCCGGCTGGAGCGCAACTACCGCTCGACCGCGCACATTCTGGGTGCCGCCTCCCACCTCATCGCCCACAATGAAGGGCGGCTCGGCAAGACGCTGTTCACCGACCGTCCGGACCCCGAAGACCCCAAGGTCAACGTCCACGCCGCCTGGGATTCCGATGAAGAGGCGCGCGCCGTCGGCGAGACCATCGAGGCCTACCAGCGCGGCAAGCACGCTCTCAACGACATCGCGATCCTCGTGCGCGCCTCCTTCCAGATGCGCTCCTTCGAGGACCGCTTCATCGAGATCGGCCTGAATTACCGCGTCATCGGCGGCCCGCGCTTCTACGAGCGGCAGGAAATCCGCGACGCCATGGCCTATCTGCGCGTGGTCGCGCAAGGGGCCGACGACCTCGCCTTCGAGCGCATCGTCAACGTGCCCAAGCGGGGCCTTGGCGAAGCCGCCGTCCGCCAGATCCACGACACGGCGCGGGCCTTGCGCATTCCCATGCTAGAGGCCGCAGCCAAACTTGCCGAGTCGGACGAGCTGAAGCCGAAACCGCGCGCCGCACTTCGCGAAATCACCGCCAATTTCGCCCGCTGGCAGGCCGCGCTCGATACCACGCCGCACAACGAACTCGCCGAGACGATCCTCGAAGAGAGCGGCTACACCGACATGTGGAAGAACGACCGTTCGGCCGAAGCGCCCGGCCGTCTGGAAAACCTGAAGGAACTGATCCGCTCCATGGAGGAGTACGAATCGCTGCGCTCCTTCCTGGAACATGTCGCCCTGGTCATGGACTCCGAGCAGAACGAAAGCCTCGACGCCGTTTCCATCATGACGCTGCATTCGGCCAAGGGCCTCGAATTCGAGACGGTTTTTCTCCCCGGCTGGGAAGAAGGCCTGTTTCCGCACCAGCGCGCGCTGGACGAAGGCGGCCGCTCCGGGCTGGAGGAGGAACGCCGCCTCGCCTATGTGGGCCTGACGCGCGCCAAGAGGAACCTGCACATCTGGTTCGTTTCCAACCGCCGCATCCATGGGCTGTGGCAGTCGACCATTCCCTCGCGTTTCCTCGATGAACTGCCCGAAGCTCATGTCGAGGTGCAGGAGGCCGGCAATTCATACGGCGGCTATGGCAACCCTTATGGCGGTTCGTCCTTCGCGTCCGGACGCGGCGGCTTTGGCGAGCGAGGCCGCCAGAACCCCTATGGAGCCTCCCGCTTCGACAAGCTTGGCGAAGACAATGGCGGCGCGGAACGATCCGGCGCCTTTTCCAACACCTATGCGACGCCCGGCTGGCAGCGCGCGCAGCAGAACCGCACCGAAGCGACAAGCCGCAACTGGGGCACGCGCTCCGGCCATCAGGTCGAGCGCATCGGCTATGGCGAAACCGATTCCGGCTACGGCGCCGGCCGCGGCTCGGTCAAGGGTCGCACCATCGACGGCGAACTGGTGGCCAAATCGGTGGCCGACACGCCTTCGCCTTTCAGCATCGGCGACCGTGTTTTCCACCAGAAATTCGGCAACGGCAATATCGCGGCGATAGAAGGCAACAAGCTTACCATCGACTTCGACCGCGCCGGCCAGAAGAAGGTTCTGGACGGGTTCGTGACCAGCGTCTGAACATCGGTACGCCATCCCTGCGTTTCCGCCTGCCGCCCTGAACACACGGCCGGATTTACCCTGCGGCAAGCGCACAACCCCAGTTTTCTTGACTTTTCGAGCTAAAACCGGCAGGTGGAAACCTCGGACGGGCTTTGTCGCCTTGTTTTATGGGAGAGGGAGATTTCGAAAATCGGGACCTGGGCCCGAAAATCCGCGATCGGCACAGGGATTGGTTAACCATCTTTGTCCATCCTTTGAATCAACCGGTAATGAGTGAGCGCCCTGTCGGGAGTGCCTTTTCGCCCCTGCGCCGACGCGTGCGCGTACCGGTTGAGAAGAGTTGGTTGGTATGGTGTTTGTGCGTAATGAAACCCGCAGCGGAGATGCCGCTGCCCTGGACCGGGCCGTGCCCGGATCCGACCGGGCCTTCCGCTGGGTCGTCGTTTTCGGCGCCGGAGCGGCGGTGGCCTCGCTGTCGCTCGCAACGCTTGCCGGTTTCGTCTTTCTGGCAACGTCGCTGACCTCCCCGCCCGACTTCGCGCCACATGCGCAAAAGGCCGCCACGCCGGATAAACTTGCCTTGGCAGCGGCCCTTTACGCCCCGAAGGGGCACCGCGACTGCCAATCCGGCTGCGTGAAGCCGACCCAATACATCGTCCAGCAGGCAAAATCCCCGCGCAGGGCGGTTATAACCGACAGCCATATCGACATCGCCTGGCTGGCGCAGGAAAAGGTGACGCAACGCTTTGAGCGGACGCACGCCTCGCTTACCCCCGGCAAACTGGCTTCCGCCTTCACCAAGGCCAAAACCATGGTGGCCGCGCTGGAAACGTCGGCTTCCTCTTCGCTGAAGAATCGCTTTTATCCGGCGGCCAAGGTCGCTTCGCTGCCCGACCCGAACGGCCCCGCCACCGCCCGCTTCGGCCAAAGGGTTCCCGAGGTCGAGCGCTCATCGCGGCTTGCACTGGCGCTGGCCGGCTCAGGCACGCTCCAGGTAGCCTATCCCGTCCAGACCGCTTCGCTTGGCAGCCCGGTCATGCCGCTGCTCTTGCAGGAACCGGACGACAGCGCGACGGAAACCGCCGAGGCACCGGCTTCCGCTTTCGACCCGATGCCGGAAAATGCGCCGCTGCCGGCGCGTCGCCCGAAAGTCCGCAATGCCCCCACCGCTATTGCCGAAGCGGCGCCGGCTGCAATCGAACCGGCGCCTGCCCAGTCGGCGACGCCAACCCGACGGACGAACACGCCGACGCGACGCGAAAGCCAGCAGGAACTGGCCTACGCCGCACCCGGCGACGACGCCCCAAGTGTCGGACAGGCGTTCAAGAACCTGTTTTCCTCACCCGGCGCAGGCAACGGCGTCGCCGTCTACGACATTTCAGCCCAGACCGTCACCATGCCCAACGGGCAGGTGCTGGAGGCGCATTCGGGCGTCGGCCACATGGCGGACGACCCACGCTATGCCAACCAGAAGATGAACGGTCCGACCCCGCCCAACACCTATAAGCTGGTGATGCGGGAATCCCGCTTCCACGGGGTGGAAGCCATCCGGATGCTGCCGGTCGACGGCAAGAACAAATTCGGGCGCGACGGCATCCTTGCCCATAGCTATCTGCTGCGCGGGCGCCCCGGCCAATCGCATGGCTGTGTCGCTTTCGCGAACTATGATCGCTTCCTGAAGGCTTTCAAGCAGGGCAAGGTCAGGCAGCTCGTCGTGGTGCCGGGGCGTTCGCGCTCTTCCACGCGCATCGCCAGGAATGGCCAGGGCGCATAGGGGCAGACCGTCTGCACGAACGCGCCGTATCCCCGGCCATGGCCGCTGGCCGGCTCACTAGGACCATGCCCTCCCCACCTCGTCGTCCCGGCCGCTCGGCAGCACCGGGACGACGGCTGAAAAACCGCCGCTGCGTGTGGGATAGGAAAAAATTCTATTCACACCCTTTGGGCCTCGCCGATAATCGCCGGCAGTTTCTTCCATGGGAACACCGGTCATGACGGTGATTGCGTGGGAAGGAACCGGCGCCTCCGGTAGCAGGGAAACGTGCCTGCGGCCCGGGGAGGTTCCGTCCAGAGGGTCCCCCGCGGGTACTATGGCCCGTGCGTGCTGGAGCGAGCACACAAGCTTTCGGCCCGATTGCCGAAAAGTGTAGCGGACCGGGCGGAAACAGAAACGCCGG
>JBARYG010000028.1:0-35665 GCA_049647745.1 Mesorhizobium sp. | reverse complement strand
CAAGAGAGTGATGTCGATAGACGTTCAACCCCCCGGCTAGCGCGAGTGCCGCGCCGGCGATCACCATCAATGACGTCGCGCCGACTGATTTTGCCGGCTTTCGCATGTAGAAGAATCCGAGCACTGCCAGCCAGGCCGTACCGAAGGCAAGCCCCCCGACCGCGTCCGAGAACCAGTGAGCGCCCAGATAGACGCGCGAGAACGCTATCAGCAGTGCAAAGGATAGAGCGGTCAAAGCGACCGGAAGGCGCCACATCGGACGAAGTTCACGTCCGATCAGGAAAGCGAGAAAGCCGTAGACGGCGAGATTGACTGTGCTGTGGCCGCTGGGAAAGGAAAATGCGCTCCAGCCCGTGTAGAACAACTCGGTCGGCCGGGCGCGATGGAGCGTTACTTTTATGACCGTGTTGAGCACGGATGCACCGCCAACTGCCGCCAGCCAGTAGGCCGCTGGACGCCATGCCCGTCTCCAGGCAAGCCATAGAAACACTGCGATCGTTACCGTCATCACGACCACCGTATCGCCAAGCTCGGTGGTTATCAGCATTACGGAATCGCCCGGAACGGTTCGCAGATCCTGGAGTGCCTGGTAGATCGCGTTATCGGCGCGTACGATAGGGTCGCCACTGACGACATCTTCGAGAATGCCGAAGAACAGCCAGGCGGAGCCGATCAGCAACACGGCGAGGAGCGCCAGTCCTCGGGCGTCGGGACGCGACGGATTGAGAAGATCGAGCGCGAAGCGACCCCACCGGGAGTGGCTCATGGCCGTGCGGTGCCGAAGCCAGCCCGACAGGGCCGATGCAAGCGTCGGACCTTGGCGCAGGGCGAACCGGGCGAGACGGAGCAGCACCCAGATGAAGACAACGATGAGAACAACCAGAACAGCGAGGGGTTTGGCGGCCGCGCCGAACATGCTGAAAGCAGCGCCGACGAACACAGCGGGCAGAACATGCGACGGCGCCCACACCAGCGCGGACAGGATGTTGGCAACGTAGAACCGCCGCACCGACAGCCCTAACATGCCGGCGATCAGGGGGACGAAGGCGCGCACGCCCGGTGTGAAGCGGGCGATAAAGACGCTTTTGTCGCCGTGCTTCGCGAAAAATGCCTCGCTGCGCGTGATGAGGTCCCGGTGTCGGTTGAGCGGCCATCGTTCAAGGATCTCGCTGTGATAGCGATGGCCGATCCAGAACGAGAGGCCGTCGCCGATGATTGCCCCGGCGGAGGCCGCGCCGAGCAGCGGCCAGAGTTTTACAATGCCGCTGGGTACCAGTGCGCTGATTGCCAGGATTGCGGCGGTGCCTGGAATAAAAACTCCGATGACGGGTATGGATTCCGACAGCGCCAACAGAAGCACCGCCGCATAGGCCAAATGCGGATGCGCCGCGATGAACGCGGTAACGGCAGAAAAGAAGGACGCCACCATTCCGCGCTCCTCTACAGGAGTGAGGTGACGAACCGATCGAGGCGTGTCCCCTCCCGGTAGAGCGCGCGGACCAATATAGCGGCGACGATACCTGTCGCGGCTCCGCCGAGGACGTCGCTCACATAGTGCGTGCCGATATAGACGCGGGAGACCGCCACCAGCACAGCCGCCACGAGGAACCACCGTCCCATGCGCCGCATCCCGTGTAGCAGAAAAGCCGCCGCGATGGCGAAGGTCGCGGTCGCATGGTCGGAGGGAAATGACGGATCGGCGCTGGGACTGATCAGCAGATGGGAGATGCCGCTGTCATAGGGTCGCATGCGATGAACAAACAACAAGATGAGCTGGTTAATGGCAAGGCCGAGCAGGAAAGAGAGCCCCGTCGCGACGAGAACGTGTCTGTTGTGCGGCCTATCCGATCCTCGCCACCATTGCGCGGCGACCGCCAGCACGAGCAGCGGCACACCGATGGCGGACGCCCAGATCATCAGGAAATCGACCGAGGCGCTAGCTCCGGCAAGGCTGTTGGCGGCGCGGGTCGCGGCGGCATCGAGATCGTAGAGTTGCAACGCTGTATCCTCTTCTTTTTGTTGGCACCGCTTGCGTTGACGCGCGTCAGCGATCTCGTTTTGCTTCGGGCACGGCGATCTTTACGAGCCTTGGTCGAATGGGAAGGAGACCCAGTACGGTTAGCGTCGCGAAGCCCGCGCCCGCCAGAAATGTCCCCTGGGGTCCGGCAGCATCCCACAAGATCCCCGCGATGATGCTGGCGGCGAGCAGCGCGAGACCGCAGATCAGGTTGAACATGCCGAAGGCGGTGCCGCGCAGTTCCGACGGCGCGGTCTCGGCGACAAGCGTCGAAAGCAGGCCCTGGGTGAAGCCCATGTGAAGGCCCCAAAGTACGACGCCAATTGCGACCGTGACAATGCTGGACGCAAACGCCAGCACGACATCTGCCAGAACGAGCAGAACCAGTCCGACGATCAGGATCGTCACCTTGTCCATGCGATCAGACAGGATACCAATCGGATAGGCCGAGAGCGAATAGGTGAGGCTCATGACGACCATCACAACCGGAATCAGCGCGAGCGGCAGGCCTATCGATTGCGCGCGGAGGACGAGAAACGCTTCGCTGAATCGAGCCAACGTGAAGACCGCGGCAATCACCACGACCCACCAGTAAACAGCATCCAAACGGCGCAGTTCCTCACGTCGCAAGGGCATCCGAACCTTGCGCAATGCCTTCGGGCGCTCCGGCTCCTTGACGGCGACGATGATGAGCACCAAGGACAGACACGCCGGAATAACAGCGATCCAGAAAACCGTTTGGAAGTGATCCGCGGTGAGCCACATCAGACCGATAGCGAGGAGCGGCCCGACAAAAGCTCCGATAGTATCGAGCGACTGGCGCAGGCCGAAGCTCGCGCCGCGCAGCTCCGGCGGCGCGATATCGGCGACGAGCGCGTCACGCGGTGCGCCGCGAATGCCCTTTCCGACCCGATCGATAAAGCGGGCAGCGATCAGCCAGTCGAGCGAAGAAGCCTGAGGAAAGATCGGTTTGGTGAAGGCGGCAAGGCCATAACCGAGAACTGCAAGGAACTTACGTTTGCCAAGCCAATCACTAAGCGCCCCGGAAAACACCTTGGTGATCGAGGCGGTCGCCTCGGCAATCCCCTCGATGATGCCGACAGCCAGCGCCGACGTGCCGAGCACCGCCACCATATAGACGGGTAGCAGCGCATGAATCATTTCCGAGGAGGTGTCCATCAGCAGGGAGACGAAGCCGAGCGCCCAGATGCCTGCCGGAATACCGCGACGGGTTTCGGCAGAAGACGTTTTCTCGACGGTGATTGTGGGCTTCCCGGCCTGGTCGCTCATTTCAGCGGTTCTCGTCGTGGGCGTCGAAGACGCGCTGGGCATAGCTGTCGAGCAGCGCCTCGCAGGCGCGCAGCCGCTCTGAGGCCTCTTCGGCCAATGTCGCGCCGTAAAAGTCGAGCTTGCTGATCTTCTCGAGCCATCCCTGAAGCTTCTTGAGGTCTGTGTCCTCTTCCTCCAGTTCGGCATAGGTGAACTTGTTGATCGCGATCTCCTTGGCGATCTCGGCCTCGAAATCGGCGCAGCGGCCAAGGAACTCACGATACTGCTCGTCGCGATCGGCCTTGAAGCGGTTGATCACCTTGTCTTCCTGGGCACGGTCGAGGGCGACTGTTTCCAGGATCACGGCTTCACCGCCCATCTCCGCCACGTCGTTCTCCAGCATCTTGAGCCGTCGGACATGATCGTCGGTCTTCGGCAGGAGGCACACGCCGTTCTGCAGATAGACCGCGCCCATGCCCTTGAGCCGGCGCCATAACGCGATGCGCTTGGCGGCCGGCTCGGGTGGGACCTTGTAGGTCAAAAGGAGCCAGGATGGAGCGGTCATGATTCATCATTAGTGAAACGACCGTAACATTGCAAGAGAAACGTCATTGGCCGAATGATCGGGTCGACCCGCCTTCAGTTCTCAGGTTCTTGTTATTATGATATAGGGGGGTATACTATATTGAATCAATGCAGGAGGCTCGCTTGTCGCACACGACCCGTGAAAAACAGAAATTGCTCAACCGCGTGCGCCGCATTCGCGGCCAGATGGAGGCGGTCGAACGCGCGCTCGAAGAGGAGAAGGGCTGCGCCGAGGTGTTGCAGATCATCGCGGGCGTGCGTGGTGCCGTTAACGGCCTGATGGCGGAGGTGATGGAGGACCACATCCAGCATCATGTGGCCGATGCCGATCTCGACCAGAAACAACGCAATGAAGGCGCCGCCGAATTGATCGATGTCGTGCGCGCCTACCTCAAATAGAACCGGAGTTGGCGCTATGGCCGTTCACGACACCACGCACTGCGGCACGCTTGCCGATGAGCCTCATGGGCATGTTGCTGACGCGAAACTGATGGAGGCGACATGCGACCGGCCCTTTTAGAACCGCTGCTTGATCGAACCTATCGCCGCCTCTTTGCGGCGCAGGCTCTGTCCCTTGTCGGAACGGGCCTGACGACGGTTGCGCTCGCGCTGCTTGCTTATGATCTGGCCGGCAAGGACGCCGGCGCCGTCCTCGGCACGGCGCTGGCTTTGAAGATGATCGCCTATGTCGGCATCGCCCCCCTGGTCGGCGCTATCGCCCACCGGCTGCCGCGCCGCAGCTTTCTCGTCGCTCTCGATGTCGTCCGGGCCGGCATCGTGCTGTTCCTGCCATTCGTGACCGCAATCTGGCAGATCTACGTCCTGATCTTCGTGCTCCAGTCCTGTTCAGCCGCCTTCACGCCCACCTTCCAGGCTACAATTCCTGACGTGCTGACTGATGAGAAGCGCTATACCGAAGCATTGTCGCTTTCGCGGCTTGCCTATGATCTGGAGGCGCTGCTTTCCCCGACGCTCGCTGCCGCGCTGCTCACCATCGCCAGCTTCCGCACGCTCTTCGTCGGCGACGCCGTGACCTTCCTCGTGTCGGCTGCGCTTGTCCTCTCAACGGTGCTGCCGGCGGCAAAGCCGGTCGAGCGCACCGGAGGTGTCTGGTCGAAAACCACCTACGGCATGCGACTTTATCTGGCGACGCCACGTCTGCGTGGTCTGCTCGCACTCAACCTCGCCGTGGCGGCGTCGGGTGCCATGGTGATCGTCAACACGGTCGTCTATGTCCGCAGCGTGCTTGGCGGTGACAATAGTGCAGTGGTCTGGTTGATGGCTGCGTCGGGCGGCGGATCGATGCTCGCCGCGCTCATTCTGCCGCGAATCCTGACGTGGATGCCGGAACGCACAGCGATGATTGGCGGCGCTGTCCTCCTCGCGCTCGCTCTCGCAGCGGCGACCACTATGCCAGGCTTTGCCGTCGCAGCCGGCCTATGGCTGCTCCTCGGCATCGGCTCCTCATTGGTACAGACGCCAGGTGGGCGCCTCCTGCGCCGTTCCTCGCAGAGCGAAGATCGCCCGGCGCTGTTTGCCGCGCAATTTGCGTTATCACATGCTTGTTGGCTCCTCACCTATCCTGCCGCGGGCTGGCTTGGCGCGACGTTCGGCCTCGCAACGGCGTTCGCGGCCATGGTTGCAATGGTCCTGATTGCCTCGACGCTCGCGTTGATGCTTTGGCCGAGCGTCGATCCGGCGGAGATCGCCCATTCACACGAACCGCATCAGCACGATCACCTCCATGTTCACGACGAGCATCATCAGCACGAGCATGAGGGCTGGGAGGGGCCAGAGCCACATCGTCATCCGCATCGCCACGCACCAACCCGACATATCCACGCCTTCGTGATCGACGACCATCATTCGGCCTGGCCGAGGCATTGACTGTACGACATGCGCGACGACGACACGTCGCTGTCGGGGCTGGCGATGAGTTTGTGCTGCAGCTATCCAGCAGCGATTTCTATCCCAAACTCAAGCAACGCCGAGGACACGCTTACCATAATCCCTGAGCTCACCCTCCGGGCCGACATACCGGTATAGAGTGACGCGCTCGATCCCGAGTTCCTTGCACAGATCGGAAACGGAAGTGTCGCGCTGCGCCACGGCGGCTTGGGCGAGACGCACCTGTGCTTTGGTCAGGGCGAATTTCCGGCCGCCTTTGCGGCCGCGTGCCCGTGCGGCGGCGAGGCCGGCTATAGTGCGCTCTCGGATCAGATCCCGCTCGAACTCGGCCAGCGTGGCGAAAATGCCGAACACCATACGCCCGGATGCGGTGGTCGTGTCGATCTGAGCGCCTTTCCCAGTCAGCACCCGTAGACCGATATTGCGATCCGACAGATCCTTCACAGTGTTGACCAGGTGAGCAAGCGACCGACCGAGGCGGTCGAGCTTCCAGACCACCAGCACATCGCCGTCGCGCAAGGATTTCAGGCAGGCGGCCAGTCCGGGCCGATCGTCGCGGCTGCCGGAAGCGCGATCCTCATAGATATTGTCCTGGTCGACGCCGGCGGCGCGCAAGTCGTCGTGCTGCAGGTCGAGGGACTGCGAGCCATCGGCTTTTGAGACACGTGCGTATCCGATCAGCATGTTTCTTAAACGTTGGTTTGAGGCGGCGCGGTGGTCACGAATGATTTGTTCGCTGGAAATGTATCTCAACCAGCTTCATAAACAAAGCGTCTTGAACGCTACCCCATTTTGAAAAAGGAACATGGATGCCGCGTCGTGTCACTCTCACCGATCGGCAGAAGGACGCGTTATTGCGCCTGCCGACCTCGCAGGCGGATTTGCTGAAGCATTATACACTGAGCGATGAAGATCTCGGGCATATCAGGCAGCGTCGGCGCACTCACAATAGGTTCGGCTTCGCCCTGCAATTGTGCGTCCTGCGCTATCCCGGTCGGGTGCTCGCTCCTGGCGAGTTGATACCGGCGGAGGTGGTCGAGTTCATCGGAGCGCAGCTTGGCCTACTTGCCGACGATCTCGTCGACTATGCCTCCCGTGAGGAGACGCGGCACGAGCATCTTGCCGAGCTGCGGTCGCTCTACGGATTCCGTGCCTTCTCCGGACGTGGAGCACATGAGCTGAAGGACTGGCTGTTCCGGGAAGCCGAGCTGGCGGTGTCAAACGAGGACATTGCCCGTCGCTTCGTGGCCGAGTGCCGTCGAACCCGCACGGTTCTTCCCGCGACATCCACGATCGAGCGACTTTGCGCCACGGCTCTGGTCGATGCGGAGCGGCAAATCGAGACGAGGATCGCTGATCGCTTATCGGTGCTGATCCGGGGACAGTTACTGGCATTGCTCGAGGAGACGGCTGACGATCGGGTCACCCGCTTCGTGTGGCTGCGTCAGTTCGAGCCTGGCTCGAACTCGTCGTCGGCCAACCGGCTACTCGACCGGTTGGAATACCTGCAACGTGTCGATCTTCCCGAGGATCTGCTGGCCGGTGTTCCTGCCCATCGGGTGACACGTCTGCGCAGGCAGGGCGAGCGATATTACGCCGACGGCATGCGTGATCTCCCGGAGGACAGACGGCTGGCGATTCTGGCCGTTTGCGCATCGGAATGGCAGGCGATGCTCGCCGACGCCGTTGTCGAAACCCATGACCGGATCGTCGGCAGGCTCTACCGTGCTTCAGAGCGCATTTGCCAGGCAAAGATCGCCGACGAAGCAAGCGCAGTGCGCGACACCTTGAAATCCTTTGCCGAAATCGGCGGCGCCCTAGTCGATGCACAGGATGATGGCCAGCCACTGGACGCCGTCATCGCGAGCGGATCAGGGTGGGACGGTTTCAAGACCCTTGTTGCAATGGCAACCCGGCTAACCGCTACCATGGCGGACGACCCTCTCAATCATGTGCTCGACGGTTATCACCGTTTCCGCCGTTACGCTCCGCGCATGTTGCGCCTGCTCGATCTGCGGGCTGCGCCTGTCGCGCTCCCGCTTCTCGAAGCGGTTATGACTTTGCGCACAGGTTTGAACGATGCCGCGCTGACCGGCTTCCTGCGTCCGAGCTCGAAATGGCATCGCCATCTTCGGGCTCAGGCGGCTGGTGACGCCCGCCTCTGGGAAATCGCGGTTCTGTTCCATCTTCGCGACGCGTTCCGCTCCGGAGATATCTGGCTGGCCAGGTCACGGCGCTATGGCGATCTGAAACATGCACTCGTTCCGGCGCAGGCTGTCGCGGAAGGCGGTCGCCTCGCCGTACCATTGCGGCCGGAGGAATGGCTGGCGGATCGTCAAGCTCGCCTTGCTGTCCGGCTACGCGAACTGAGCCGTGCGGCACGCGCGGGCACGATTCCCGGCGGATCGATCGAAAACGGTGTTCTGCATATCGACAAGCTCGAAGCTGCCGCGCCGGCCGGCGCCGAAGATCTGGTTCTCGATCTCTACAAACAGATCCCACCCACGCGGATCACCGACCTCCTACTGGAGGTGGATGCGGCGACCGGCTTCTGCGAGGCCTTCACCCATCTGCGCACGGGAGCGCCCTGCGCCGACCGGATCGGCCTGATGAACGTCATTCTCGCGGAAGGGATCAACCTCGGTCTTCGCAAGATGGCCGACGCGACGAACACCCATACCTTCTGGGAGTTGATCCGCATTGGACGGTGGCATGTCGAGGGCGAAGCTTACGACCGGGCGCTGGCGATGGTCGTCGAGGCGCAGGCGGCATTACCCATGGCCCAGATATGGGGCATGGGCACCTCGGCTTCGAGTGACGGCCAGTTCTTCACCGCCACAGAGCAAGGTGAGGCCATGAACCTGGTCAACGCGAAATACGGCACTACCCCGGGCCTGAAAGCCTATAGCCACGTCTCGGACCAATACGCGCCGTTCGCGACCCAGGTGATTCCTGCAACGGCGAGCGAAGCCCCTTACATTCTCGACGGCCTGCTCATGAACGATGCCGGCCGCCATATCCGCGAGCAGTTCGCCGACACGGGCGGCTTCACCGATCACGTCTTTGCTGCGTGCGCTATTCTCGGCTACCGGTTCGCTCCGCGCATCCGCGACCTGCCATCCAAACGGCTCTATGCGTTCAATCCGTCGGCCGCCCCAGCCCACTTGCGGGCCATGATCGGCGGAAAAATCAATCAGGCCATGATCGAGCGCAACTGGCCCGATATCCTGCGCATCGCCGCCACCATCGCGGCCGGGAGCATCGCGCCCAGCCAGATTCTGCGCAAGCTCGCCTCCTATCCGCGGCAGAACGAACTGGCCACAGCTTTGCGCGAGGTCGGTCGCGTCGAGCGGACCCTGTTCATGATCGACTGGATTCTGGATGCCGAACTGCAACGCCGCGCCCAGATCGGGCTCAACAAGGGCGAGGCACATCACGCGCTGAAGCGGGCCATCAGCTTCCACCGGCGCGGCGAAATCCGCGACCGTTCCGCCGAAGGCCAGCACTACCGGATCGCCGGCATGAACCTGCTCGCCGCGATCATTATCTTCTGGAACACCATGAAGCTCGGCCAAGTCGTTGCCAACCAGAAATGCGAGGGAAAACTGCTATCGCCTGATCTGCTGGCTCATGTCTCGCCGCTCGGATGGGAACACATCAATCTCACCGGAGAATATCGTTGGCCAAAAACCTTAGCGTAGGATTCCGCCCCCTCCCGCAAACGACCCCTTGTACGCCGGCTGGCCGATCCGGCGCCGCTTTCCGAAGAAGAGCTTGGCCAGGCCTACCTTTGCTACGACACGCACGATTATCTGGAAGGGACTGCGGCTTTCAATGAAAAGCGCAGTCCCGTTTTTCTCGGCCGATGACAATGAACGAGTTTCCACAAGGACACGCGGCATCCAAGGCCGGGGCGGGCGGCCCGCTGCAGGGCGTCAAGGTTATCGAGTTGGCGCACGTCATGGCCGGCCCGACCTGCGGGCGTATGCTTGCCGACATGGGCGCCGACGTCATTAAGGTGGAAAAGGTGCCTGGCGGCGACGATACCCGGCGCGACATCGTGCCCGGCGAAGCGGACGATCAGTCCTCGCATGCCTTCATGATGATGAACCGCAACAAGCGTGGTGTCGCCATCAACCTGAAGACGCCTTCCGGACGAGCGGTACTGCGCCGGCTCCTGGAGACGGCCGACGTTCTCATCGAGAACTACCGCCACGACACGATGGCGCGGCTGGGTCTTGGCTGGGATGACCTCAAGACGGAGTTTCCCCGGCTCATCTATTGTGCGGTGTCCGGCTTCGGCCGGTCCGGCCCCTACGCGGAGCGAGCCGGCTTCGACCTGATTGCGCAGGGCATGACCGGCCTGATGAGCATTACCGGGGAAGAGGATGCGCGCGCCCCCGTCAAGGTGGGGCCGCCTATCACGGACATAGCCGCGGGCCTGCTGGCGGCCATGGGCGTCACCGCCGCGCTCTTTGCGCGCCAGACAACCGGGCGCGGGCAGTTCGTCGACACCTCGCTGCTGGAGGCCGGCGTCATCTTCACATACTGGCATTCGGCGATGGCCTTTGCTACCGGAAGCTGTCCGGGGCCGCTTGGCTCGGCTCATCCCCTGAGCACGCCCTACCAGGCGTATCGTACCGCTGACGGATGGATCACCCTTGGGGCAGCCAGCGAGTCGAACTGGCGCCGCTTTGCCGTCGAAAGCGGCTACCCCGCTCTTGCCGAGGATGCGCGCTTTGCCGACAATGCAAGCCGGATGGCGAACAAGGCGGCGCTGGATTCCGTTCTTGAGCCGATCTTCCGCTCCCGGTCGACCGTCGACTGGCTCTCCGTGCTTGAGGCGATCGGCGTGCCCGCCGGCCCGATTATGACGGTGTCGGAGATGCACAAGGATCCCCAGGTCCTTGCGCGGCAGATGGTCCCGACACTGGAGCATCCGCGCCGCGGCGCCGTCCCGACGATCGGGTTCCCGATCAAGTTCTCGGATACCCCGGTCGAGATTCGTCGGGCCGCGCCTGACTACGGCCAGCATACGGCAGAAGTAATGAGGCAGCATGGGTTTAGCGCTGCCGAGATTTCGAGACTGTCCACGTCAGGCGATGTCCTGACGGGGCTGGCTGAGGGCAACTGAAGCAATAACCGGAAGAGGCGGGGCAACCGTCCATTCACCTGTTTGGAGGAAGCAGCATGAAAATCACTATGGCTCTTGGGGTGGCGATCTCCGCCCTCTGCATTTCGACTGCCGCTCTTGCGATGGATGCGGATAAGGAAAAGGCGCTGTATGAGGCAGCTAAGCAAGAAGGCAGCCTCACCTGGTATACCGCCCAGTTCGACCAGAACATGACTGCGGTGATCGGCAACGCCTTTTCGGAGAAATATCCCGGGATCAAGGTAAACGGCATCAAGGCAACCGCGCAGGTTTCGTTTCAGCGGCTGCTTCTGGAGATCAAGGCGGGTCAACCGCTCGCCGATGTGTTCAGTTCCACCGATGTCAGCCAGTTCCCGCAACTGAAGGGCATGGGAGCCCTCGAAGCCTATAAGCCGGCGAATGAGAGCGAGATCATCCCGGAATACCGAAACCTTGATCCGGAAGGCTATTATACGACCACGCTCGTCAGCCTGATCGGCATCGTCTACAACACGGACAAGGTCAGTGAGGCGGATGTGCCGAAGAACTGGACCGATCTGACCGATGCGGCCTGGGCTGGCAAAGGCGCCTATGGCGATCCGAATTATAGTGGCATGGTCGGGGTCTGGACCGTCGCGATGGCCGACAAATACGGCTGGGATTTCTTCGAGAAGCTGGCCAAGACAGACCCGCAGATCGGACGCTCCATCGATGACGCGGTAACGCTTCTCAACTCCGGCGAGCGTCTTGTCGGGATCGGCGACCCGAGCACTGCCTTGCAGAGCGCCGCAAAGGGCAACCCGGTGGGCGTGGTCTATCCCTCCGACGGCACTGTGGCCGTCAAGTTTCCCTCCGCCATCCTGAAAGGCTCGAAAAGCCCGAATGCGGCGAAACTATTCATGGAATTCCTGCTCAGCAAAGACGTCATGAAGATTGCCGGAGAAGCTTTCCTGCCTTCGATCCGACCCGACGTAACGCCATCCTCGGGAACGAAAACGCTCGATGATCTCCGCGTCATCGCTCCGACCCCGGAAGACGTTGCGGCGAGGGTCGCCGGCAACCGGGAAAAGTGGCGCGATACGTTTGGCATGTAGACGCGACTGTGACCTTGCCTGTACCGCATTTGAGACCGAGCCATCATGATGTCCACGCATGACACCCGTGCAGTCTTGAGCCGTACCCGGCTGCGCGGCCCCGTGGTGGGCAAGGTCCTCGCCGTTCTTGCCGTCGCGCTGCTTTTGTTTCTGGTCGCCAATCCGATCCTGCGGATCGTCATCACGAGCCTCCAGGACCCGGCCGACGGCGGCTTCGTCCTGGAGAACTACGCAATCGCCTTCGGTTCGGTGCGGAGCCTTCGCGCCTTTGCCAACTCCATTCTCTATGGACTTGGCGTCACCGCCCTCGCGATCGTCGTCGCCTCGCCGATGGCGTGGGCGGTCTCGCGGACCGACATGCCATGTAAGGGACTGGTGCGTGGTCTCGTGCTCGGAGCTTTCATCACGCCGTCCTATCTGGGCGCCGTTGGCTGGATCCTCCTCGCCGGGCCGAACGCCGGCTGGCTGAACCAGATGTGGGTCAGCCTGACCGGCAGTTCCGCCGGTCTCTTCAATATCTTCAGTTTCACCGGCCTGATTTTTGTCACCACACTCTACAGTTTTCCCTACATCTTCGTATTCGCATCGGACGCGCTCGACCTTCTCTCTTCCGAGATGGAAGATGCAGCCAACATCCTTGGCGCGGGAACGCTGCGGACTTCGCTGAAAGTGACGCTTCCACTGATCGTGCCCGCCATCTCCGCCGGCGCCATCATCACGTTCCTCGACACGATCGCGCTCTTCGGTACACCGGCCATCATCGCACTGCCGGCGCGGATCAACGTGATGACGTTGCAACTCTGGCAGTTCTTTGAGTTTCCCGTGCGCGTCGAAGCCGCCGCCGCCTATTCCATTCCGCTGATCGCCATCACTTGCATGCTCTTCGGGCTACAGCGCCTGGTCCTCGGCCGCCGCGGCTATGTCGCCCTGACCGGCAAGACCAGCCAGCGCCGTCTTGTCGTCACCGGGCGCTGGCGCTGGGTGCTGCTCGGTTATTGCCTGCTGATTTGCGCATTTGCCGTGTTCCTTCCCTTTGCGGCGCTTGGCCAGGCGGCCTTCAGCACGGCGTGGGGCAAGGGATTGTCCTGGGCGAATTTCACGCTGGGTAATTTTGCCTACGTGCTGTTCGAGCATCCAAGCTCCGCGCAGACGATCGTGAACACCCTTCTGTACGCCGCTGCTGCGGCCACGCTTGCCGTCGCCCTGGGCTTGACGATCGCCTATCTCCTGAACCGGAAGCTGGTTCCATTCGGCGGCGTGCTTGCGATGCTCGCCATGACACCGTTCGTTATCCCCGGCATCGTGCTAGCGGTCGGCTTCTATATCGCCTATACGAGCCCGCCTCTGTCGCTCTACGGCACCGCGGCCATGCTCGTCCTTGCTTATACGGCACGCTTCCTGCCGGTCGCCTTCGCCAACTCGGTCGCGGCGCTGCGCAGCATCAACCCGGAGATGGAGGAGGCGGTCCGGATCCTCGGAGGCAGTCGCGTGACCGCGCTGACAAAGGTGCTGGGGCCGCTGCTCAAGAAAAGCCTGGCGGGTTCCTGGATCCTGGTGCTCATTCCGGCGATGCGCGAGCTGAGCACGGCGATCTTTCTCGTTTCTCCCAACACCCGCGTTCTTTCCGTCATGCTTCTCGACCTGAGTGAAGACGGAAATTTCGAGGCGATGGCAGCGCTTGGCGTCATCCTGCTCGTGACGACTGTCCTTATCGTGGCGATCAGCAACAGGCTGCTTGGTCGCGATATCATCCTGAAGAGGTCCTGAAATGCCCTCAAAACCATTCAGAACCGATCCAAATGGGGCGGTGTCGGGACACGATGCCTCATGCGGGCAGGCGATCGCCTCCACGTTGCGTCTCATCGGTGTGCAACGCGATTTCGGCGCCGTGACGGCGGTTGACGGTGTCTCTCTCGATATCCAGCCGGGAGAGCTCGTATCGCTACTTGGCCCGTCGGGGTGCGGGAAGACCACGCTGCTGCGCATGCTGGCCGGCTTTTTGCCGCCGACGGCTGGCCAGATCGAGATGGACGGGCAGACGATCTCGTCACCCGGTATGACCGTACCGCCGGAGCGGCGGCAGATGTCGATGATTTTCCAGAGTTATGCGGTCTGGCCCAATATGACCGTCGGCGAGAACGTCGCCTTTGGCCTGAAGCTCAGGAAGATGAGCCGGGCGACGATCGCCACGAAGGTCCGGACCATGCTGGAACTGGTCAAGCTCGCCGAGTTCGCAGACCGCTATCCGAGCGAGCTTTCCGGTGGCCAGCAACAGCGCGTCGCGCTCGCGCGCGCCATGGTCATCCAGCCGCGTGTCCTGCTTCTAGACGAGCCGCTGTCCAATCTGGACGCAGCGCTACGGGAAGAAATGCGCTTCGAAATCAGACGACTGCACGACGCTTTCCGCTTCACCACGGTTTATGTCACGCACGACCAGAGCGAGGCAATGGTCACCTCGGACCGGATCGCGGTCATGAAGAATGGCAGGATTGAACAGATCGATCGGCCCTACTCGATTTACAATATGCCCAGGACACGGTTCGTGGCCGAATTTATCGGGCGCACCAACCTGATTACCGGAAAGGTCGCACCGGACGAAGTCGTCTTCGATGGCTTCACCGTCGGCAAGGCTCGCCTGGACAACAGCTTTCAGGCAAATGTCGTGAACGGAACCGTCACGTTCTCGCTACGGCCGCAGAGCATTGAGATCAGGGCAGAGCCGCCCGTGGCCTTAGACGGAGAGATAAGCGTGCCGGGCGTCCTTACACAGCGTACATATCTAGGCGATTCCTGGGATTATCTGGTGCGGCCCACCGGTAGCGACGCCGTGCTCCGGATCAGTGCGCCACCCGCGCAGATGTTCGAGACGGGAACGCCGGTGTGGTTGCGGGTTGATCCGCGTCAGATGGCAGCGGTAGAATAAGTCGCTATGGTGCTTGAGGAAATCGCCGGACTGGTCGGCAGTTCACACCTGCTGTCGCGAGACGAACTTGCAGGCAGGCCGCGCGACTTCTGGACGAAGGAGCCGACCCGGGCGCTTGCTCTTGTCCGCCCGGGAAGCGTGGCTGAAATCTCCCGTGTTCTGGCGCTCTGCAACGCGCGCGGCCAGAAGGTGATCCCCGAGGGCGGCCGCACCAACCTCGTCCATGGCACGCAGGCCGCCGGCGACGAGATCCTGCTTTCGCTGGAACGGCTCAACGCCATCGCCGAGCCGGATGTGAAATCCGCAACGGTAATGGCGGAGGCTGGAGCCACGGTCCAGCGCATTCAGGAGCGATCCGAAGCGGCAGGCCTTCGCTTCGGGCTGGATTTTGGCGCGCGCGGCAGTGCCACCCTTGGCGGCGCGCTTGCCACGAACGCCGGGGGCCTGCAGGCGCTTCGCTACGGAATCGCGCGTGGCCAGGTTGCCGGGCTGGAGGCGGTGCTCGCCGACGGGACGGTTCTCAGCCACCTGACGCCCTTCACGAAGGACAACACCGGCTATGATCTGAAGCAGCTCTTTATCGGTTCCGAAGGAACGCTCGGTGTCATCACGCGGGCTGTGCTGCATCTCAACCCGCTTCCCGTCGGAGCCGACACCGCGCTCCTCGCCTTCGATGATTTTGGCGCGGTGGCCGCGCTCCTCGGCACCCTGCGCGGTGCCCTGGCCGGAACCTTGTCGTCCTTCGAGATCATGTGGGGAGAGTTTTTCGACTTCAACACCGGGGAGCAAGGCGTTGCCACCGCTCCGCTTGCGCGAGGCCACGCCTATTACGTCCTCTGCGAAGCGGAAGGTTTCGATCCCCCTCGCGACAGGCAGCGCTTCGAGACGCTGATCGCGGACGCATGTACGCAGGGAGGCGCACGGGACGCGGTCATCGCCCAATCGGAACGGGAGCGGCGGGAAATATGGAATATCCGCGAGAACTTCGATGCCGAGATACGGCTCTTTGATACGCTGATCGACTACGACGTATCGTTGCCGATTGACGCGATGGAGCCTTTCGCGGAGGCGGTTCGCCGCGAACTCCAGGCGAAAGCGCCTCAGAATCTCGGCCTTCACATCATGGGCCATCTCGGCGACGGCAACCTTCATCTTTCGACGGGTGTCCCCGAGCCTGAGATGAAGCCGGCGATCGATGACCTTATCTATGGGTTGATCGCCGCCCATGGCGGCGCCATTTCGGCCGAACATGGCATCGGAATCACCAAGAAGCGGTTTCTGCGCTACTCCAGAAGCCCCGGGGAACTCGCCCTCATGCAGCGGCTGAAGGCGACGCTTGACCCTGAAAATATTCTCAACCCCGGCAAGGTTATCGACATGGCCCGACCCGGTGCACCCGGAGGTCGAAAAGCGCAATGAGCGAGAACGGCAATTTCTACAAGGCGCTTGAGAACTGCTTCGACCGCGCGGCCGATCGCACGGCCTTTGTGTCGAGGGACGGAAGCTCTGTCAGCTATGGAGAAGTCGCGAGGCTTTCTTCCGCCTATGCCGGCGCGCTTGCGGGCCTGGGGGTTCGTACGGGCGACCGTGTAACGGTCCAGGTCAAGAAGTCGCTGGCCAACGTTGCCCTTTATCTGGGCGCCCTGAAGCTGGGCGCCGTGTACCAGCCGCTCAACACGGCATACACGCCGGCCGAAGTGGAGTTTTTCGTATCCGACGCGGAGCCGGCGCTGATCGTCACCGACCCCTCGACCCGGGATGCAGCAGAGGCGATCGCCGCCCGCAACGGCGTGTCGGCCGTTGCCACGCTCGACGCGGCTGGCGGCGGCTCGCTGAATGAGAGGGCGGTGAGTTCCGCGCCGCTGCGCGAAACGGCGCTCCGGGCTCCGGACGATGTCGCCGCCCTTCTATACACCTCGGGTACGACGGGCCGGTCGAAAGGGGCGATGATCACGCATCGCAACCTCAGTTCCAATGCCCTGGCCCTTTGCGATATCTGGCGTATGCATGACGGCGACGTTCTGCTGCACGCCCTTCCCATTTTCCATACCCACGGGCTGTTCGTCGCCCTGAATACCGCTTTTCTGACCTCCGCGCGGATCCTGTGGCATGAGAGCTTTCATGTTGGAGACGTAATCGCTGCCCTTCCCGAGGCGACCGTCATGATGGGGGTTCCGACCTATTATGCGCGGCTCCTGGATACCGGGCTGCTTACGCCGGAATTATGCCGCTGCATGCGTGTCTTCATTTCAGGCTCGGCGCCGCTTCTGGCGCAGACCCATGTGCAATTCGAGGAAGCGACCGGCCACAAGATCCTGGAGCGGTATGGCATGACCGAATGCGGCATGATCACCTCGAACCCCTATGATGGGGCGCGTGTACCGGGAACCGTAGGCTTTTCTCTCCCCGACGTTACCGTCCGCATTGCTGACAAGACCGGCGCGCCGCTGGGTTTTGGGGAAATAGGTACGATCGAGGTGCGCGGCCCGAACGTATTCAAGGGCTATTGGCGCCTGCCCGAAAAGACGGCGGAGGAATTCCGGGAGGACAGCTTTTTCATCAGTGGCGATCTGGCCACTATGGACGCTGAGGGCCGGGTAGCGATCGTCGGCCGCGGCAAGGATCTGATCATCTCCGGCGGGCTGAATGTTTATCCAAAGGAGATCGAGACCGAGATCGATGCCCTGCCCGGTATCGCGGAAGCTGCGGTAATCGGCGTTCCCCATCCGGACTTCGGTGAGGCGGTGGTGGCCGTGGCGGTCGCGACCCGGTCGGAAAACAGGCTGTCCGAATCGGACATGATCGCCCGCCTCGCACTTCGCCTTGCAAAATTCAAAACGCCGAAACGCATCATCTTCGTAGATGAACTGCCGCGCAATACGATGGGCAAGATACAGAAGGCTGTGCTCGCGGCGCGCTTCGCCCATCTATTCGTCGCCGAAGTGCCCGCCGACATATAGGACCGGCCCACAGGGATCCGTTGTAAATATTGCCGTGGCGCGCGGCGGCGTTCGACCTTTGCGGTACGAAGGTGATCGTGCCGGACGCCTGTCTCGACGTCGCCATCCGCGACAACGCTACCCTCGGCGTCTCTCATACCGGGCAGTTCGGCAATGGTGCCCGGGACAGCGGCGCAAAGGCCAATTTCAACGTTCGGTTCTAAGCCTCCTCTCGAAGTGAAGCCTGGCGGGTAGCGGGGGGAGGGGGTCGTTGGTGGCCCCTGGCCTACGAGTTCAAACGACATTTTCTTTGGATACAAATCTGATTGACTGAACAATCAATTTGCGATCCACTCGCCGGTATACGTTAAAGTCGACGCCACCCGCTAATTTTCGAGCCGCGCCATGATCGCCGACCACCATCATCCATCGCCGCTACTCGACCGCTGCCCGGAGTCTTTGCCGGCTCATGCCTATTTTGACGCGCAGTGGTACGAACAAGAGCAGCGAACCATCTGGACGAACAACTGGGTCTATGTCGGCCGCCTGAACGACCACCCGCTCGCAACGATGCGGCGCCTCACGCTAGCCGGAGCAAACGTGATCCTTTGCCGGGACAAAGCGGGGGCTCTTACGGCCTTTCATAATACCTGCCGCCATCGTGGGGCCGAGTTGTGTTCGCAAGACGCTGCGCCGATGGGAGCGCTGATACGCTGCCCTTATCACGCCTGGGCCTACAGCACCTCTGGAGAACTTGTTTCCACGGCTTACGCCACGCCAACGCCGGATTTCGACCGGCGCGAATACGGGCTTCTCCCCGTGTGGGTGAAAACCTGGAACGGCTTCATCTATCTGTGCCTTGCCGACCGGGAGCCGGAGTTTTCCATCCCAAGCCTGTACAACCGTCTTGATAACTGGCCGCTCGCGGACCTGGTCACCGGGCATCGGTTGGTCAAGAATCTAGCCTGTAACTGGAAGCTCTTCTGGGAAAATTATAATGAATGCCTGCACTGTCCGGGCATCCATCCCGAGCTTTGTGACATGGTACCGATCTACAAGAAGGGGATCATGTCGCCGCAGGAAAGCCCTGATTGGGTCCAGGATATGGAACACGGGCCCAGCTTGAAGCCGGGCGCTTCGACCTGGACGCAGAGTGGCAAGCCCTGCGGACCGGAATTTCCAGACCTCACCGCCGAAGAGCGAGCCGCCGGTTACGTTTTCGTGACGCACTATCCGACCATGTATGTCGTTGGGCATGTCGATTATGTCCGTTGCGTATCGCTGAAACCCACCGGACCGGAAACGACGCAACTGACGGCGGAATGGATGTTTCCCGCCGAGACGCTGGCCCAGCCGGGTTTCAGAGCAGCCGAAGTAGCCCGTTTCGCTACGACAGTGCTGCTTCAGGACGGCGAGGCGACCGAGTTGAACCAGCGCGGTCTGAAATCTCCTAAATTCAAGCGTGGCCGGCTGATGCCGCAGGAATTCGAAATCCATCGCTTCCACCAGTGGGTCGCCCGGCAGATGAAAGAAGAAGGGGCGGGCGGGATGGCTATGGGCCGCAAGACAGAAGGGCGCGATCAATGCCTCGCCCGTCAGGTGGACCAATGACAGATATTGACCCTTCCGAGCGCCACGACGCTGAACGCAGCATTCGTTTCCTCATCGAGGAGATAGATCGTTACCTCGCCGGGTTGCCGGGTCCCGGTATTGCCGAGACGCGGAAAGGCATTGCAAAATCGAGGGGCGAAGCCTTCACACACTCGCCGGCCCGTTCACGCCCCGGCGTTGTCGTGCCGAATTGCCTGGCTGCCGCGCTCGGCCCGCTTGCCGCGACCCACCCTTCGCTTGCGCAAGCGATCTCAGCCGCGGTTCCCAGCTTGTTCTGGGAGACGTACGACGCTTATCCACCCGAGGATATCGGTGAGGATTTCGTCACCAATCATGCGTTCGCAACGATCATCGGCGGCCCGGCTCTCCCTTCCGCCGATTATTCCATGGGCCTGTTCGTAATTGGCCCGCATGTTGTCTATCGCGACCACCACCATCCCGCGCCCGAATTGTATGTACCTTTGACGGGTCCCCACGGCTGGCGCTTCGAGCCTGATACGGCTCTGGTCGTGAAACCGGCTCACCAGCCGGTCTGGAATGAGCCTAACCAGCCGCATCTGACCAAAGTCGGCTCTATACCCTTTTTGTGCATCTACGCGTGGACGCGGGATATATCCGAGCCCGCGCGAGTTCTGGCCGCCAGCGACTGGAAGCAACTGGAAGCGCTGCGGCTCGGATGAACCTGCATGAGGCGGGCTTCGTTCAGGGTCGTCGCGCGCAATTTATCGAGTGCCTGCATCCTTTCATGCACAAACTTGATTGATTAATCAATTTACTCGTGTATAGAAGGACTAGGCGAGCCGAACCCGGGCAAGGATCGATGACGGACAGCAATCTTCGCAACGATACCAGGGTTGAAGACGCCGCCCGCGACCATCTTCTGACCCCTTCCGAGGAGATGGCCAGGCTAGGGTTGTCTGCCCGCCCTGTTCTTACCCATGGCGAGGGGATTCATGTTTTTACAGCCTCGGGCCGCAAGCTGATCGATGGGCCAGCCGGCATGTGGTGTACGCAGATCGGCTATGGCTCGAAGGAAGTGGCGGCGGCGCTGTCGCAGCAGGCCATGCAACTTTCCTATAACTCGCCTTGGTACACCACCAACAGCCCGGCAGCCGAGCTGGCCGAAAAAATCGCATCCATGACGCCCGGTGACCTGAACCGCGTGTTTTTCACCACGGGCGGTTCCACTGCCGTCGACACGGCACTGCGCTTTGTCGAGTTCTACAACAATGTGCTCGGCCGTCCGCAGAAGAAGCGCATCATCGTTCGCCTTGACGGCTACCATGGCAGCACGACGCTGACCGCATCCTGTACCGGACGCACGGGCATGTGGCCGAACTTTGACGTTGCGCAGGATCGGATATCTTTCTTGTCCAGTCCTAACCCGCGTCTGGCGGAGGGGCGTAGCGAGGCTGAATTCCTGGATCACCTGATTGCGGAATTTGAGGAACGCCTCGCCGCTTTGGGCCCTGAGACAGTGGCCGCCTTCCTGGCCGAACCCATCCTCGCTTCCGGCGGCGTGATTGTTCCGCCTAAAGGCTACCACGCAAGGATGAAGGCGGTTTGTGAGCGTCATGACATCCTCTACATCTCGGATGAAGTCGTCACCGCCTTTGGACGCTGCGGTGAATGGTTCGCCTCGGAGCTGGTTTACGGGGTACAGCCCGATATCATCACCTTCGCCAAGGGCGTTACCTCCGGCTATGTGCCGCTGGGCGGCTTGGCAATCTCGGAAAAAGTGCTAGCTCGCGTGAGCGGGGAGAACGCGAAGGGTAGCTGGTTCAATAACGGCTATACCTTCAGCGGCCATCCCGTATCCTGCGCGGCGGCGCTGGCAAATATCGCGGTAATGGAACGCGACGCGATACTGCCGCATGTGCGCACGATGATGCCTCATTTCGCAAGAAGCCTTGATGCGTTGCTCGATCTGCCGCTCGTCGCCGGCGTCCGATATTCGGGGCTGATAGGCGCCGTTGAGATCATGACTGGCCCGGACCACGCCGTAGCGACGGAGCTCGATAAAAAACTCGCCGCGAGGGTGGATGACATAGCTTGGGGTCTCGGGTTGATCGTGCGCCCGATAGCTAATCTTTGCGTGATCTCACCGCCCTTGGTGGTGACGAAAGCGCAAATCGACGAAATCTGCGCGATCTTGCGCCAAGCCATCGAGCGCGTAGATGAGGAGTTGCGAAATGGCCACATCGCCTGACGCCACCATGTCACCCTTACCACGCCGGGCACGGGGGCATATGTCACGCGAGGACCAGACCGCCGAACGGCGTCGCGCATTGCTGGAGGCAACCGTTTCGGTGATCGGTAAGCTCGGCCTGATCGGGTTGACGATCAAGGAAGTCGCCAACGAAGCGGGCTGTAGTTTTGGCGTGGTGGCCTTCCATTTCCAGTCGAAGGAACGGCTGATCCTGTCCGCGCTCGACCACGTCCTGGACGAGTACGAGCATGTGCGCCATTCGCTGTCGGCGGAACCCGGTGGTCCGGATACGGCTGATACGGGTTTTGCTGCGGTTTGCCGGTTGAAGGCGATGATTGAAAGCGACTTCGACGAGGGCGTGTCCAGCCCCCGGCAGATGGCGGTGTGGATCGCATTCTGGGCCGAAACCGCCCGCAATCCCGATTATCGGCAACGTTGCGCCGAGGTGAAGATTCGTTATCGCCGCTCGACCGCCGAAGACATGGCCGCACTCGCGGCAGCGCGTGGCGTCAAGGTCAATGCCGAACAGGCCTCGGCCACGCTCAATGCCATTGTCGACGGCTACTGGATCGCGAATCTCGTTCTTGGGGAGGGCGAGGGGCAGCACCGCCGGGAGGGACGGCAAGCCTGCCTCGCCTATCTTGAGTCCCTGTTTCCCGGCGATTTCTCTGCCGACACCCCAAAGAAGACGCGGGCCAAGCCGACATAGGCAATCGTTTATCGCGCCGAAACTGCGGCAATATCCTGGACCATGAGCAAGAGGAGAGGAGCTCAGGTGCATAGACCGGTAACGCCAACGCTGCATCGCCTGGACCCGTTGTTACGCCCAGCCTCGCTAGCTTTTGTCGGGGCGTCGCCGAAACCGGACACTCCCGGCAACACCATGCTGCGTGCTGCCGCTATCGACGGTTATCGTGGTCGCATCCATGCCGTTAATCCGCGCTATGCCCGAATTGGCGAGTCCGCTTGTTTCCCCGACCTGGACGCTTTGCCGGAACGGGTCGAACATGTCGTTCTCGGTCTTGGCAATGCGCAGCTTGAAGATGGCCTGGCTAAAGCAATCCGGCATGGCGCCAGGGCCGTCACCATCTTTGCAGGCTGCAATCTGACGGGTAACGCGGACGACCCGCTGGCCGGGCGCCTGGCAGGCATGGCTCACGAAGCAGGCATCGCGATTTGTGGCGGCAACGGGATGGGCTTTGTCAATCCCTCGATCGGGCTACGCGTATTGGGCTACCCTGCCACGGTGTCGATGCGGCCCGGCAGCGTCGCCCTGATCACGCAATCCGGATCGGCCTTCTCGGCGCTGGCCTATAATGACGAACGGTTGAAATACGCTTTGGCCGTATCCAGCGGCCGCGAACTGACCACCGAAGCCGCCGATTATATGGACTGGGCGCTCGACCAACCCCAGACGAGGGCGGTCGGCTTGTTTCTGGAAACTGCCCGCAGCCCCGATCGACTGGTCGCCGCACTGGAAAAAGCGGATGCGCTTAATGTTCCGGTAGTCGCGTTGAAGGTCGGCAGGAGCCAAATCGCCGCGGAATTCGCAATCAGTCATTCAGGGGCTATCGCTGGCAGCAATGCGGCCTGGGAAGCGCTCTTTTCTCGCCATGGCGTCATGACGGTCGAGACGCTCGACCAATTGGCGGCAACGCTCCTGCTGGCTTCGGAATGCGCGCCATTGCCCTCGGGAGGACTTGCATCGCTTCATGATTCCGGCGGCGAGCGTGAGATGGTCGCCGACCTTGCCGAAAAAATGCATATCCCCTTTGCCTCCATCGCCCCCGATACGCTCGAGCGGCTGGCCACGCATCTCGACCCGGACATGTCGCCGGCCAACCCTCTGGATGTCTGGGGGACCGGCCGGGATTTCGAGGCTCAGGTCCAGGGATGTACGGCGGCCATGCTCGACGATCCGGATACCGCGATCGGCGTGCTGTTTCAGGACGTGCGAGACGGTTCCTACATCGCCGAGGGCTTTACCCGCGCGATGATTGCTGCTGCTCAGGGCAGCCGAAAGCCTGTCGCGGTCGTGACGAACTATGCGAGTGTGAATCACCGAAGCCTCGCGCTGCGCGTGACGGAGGCTGGAGTACCCGTTATCGACGGCACCACGGAAGGGCTGCTGGCGATCGGCCAATTGATGGAAGCGCGTGACCGCCGCCTGCGCCGTCATAGCTTTCCGAAACCGGTTTCAGACAAGGTTCGCCAACACTGGCGCCAGCGTCTTGCGTCGGCCACGCCTCTTGCCGCAATCGAAGCTCAGGCTTTGCTGGCTGACTACAAGATACCGACCGTCCAGACCTTGAATGTGGCCAGTCTCGACGAGGCGATAGCCGCAGCGGGACGATTGGGCTGGCCGGTCGTGCTGAAAACAGCGGAAGCAGGCATCGATCACAAATCGGAAGCCGGGGGCGTGGCGCTTGACTTGCAGGACGAAGCGGCCCTGCGCGAAGCCTATGAGAAAATGTCTCGGCTCGGACCGTCGATGACGTTGTCCGCGATGGCACGGGGGCGGGTAGAGATCGCTTTCGGCCTGCTGCGCGACCCGCAATTCGGCCCGCTCCTGATGCTCGCGGCCGGTGGCGTATTGATCGAGGCGCTGGCCGACCGTGCCGTCGCCTTGCCGCCGGTCTCGCTGGAAGAAGCAGCCGCCATGCTTTCACGGCTGCGAATTCATCGCCTCATGGGCGCATTGCGCAACCTTCCGGCAGTCGATGCCCATGCGGCGGCACAAGCCTTCGCGCAATTCTCGCTGCTCGCGCAGGACCTTGGTGACCTTATCGATGAGCTCGACATAAACCCGCTTCTCGTTTCGGAAAACGGCATCGTGGCTGTCGACGCCCTGGTCGTTACCCGGGCGGAAGCCCAGAAAAGAACGGAATAGACTGATGGATTTCGCATTTACGCCCCGGCAGCGTGAACTTTCCGAACGCGCACGCTCCTTCGTCGATGAGGTTCTGATCCCCCTGGAGGCAATCACCGACGAGCATGGCGAATTGCCGATGGAACTGCGCGAAGGCGTCCGGCAGAAGGTGCGGGACTGGGGATTTGCCGGCATCAACCATGCCAGGGAAGATGGCGGCCTGGGCATTCCAATGCTGGAACAAACAGCCATCGAAGAACAGTTGGGCCGGGTAACGAATGGTCTGTGGTCTTGCGTCTGGCGTCCTCCGGTCAGCTTGAAGTTCGGCTCGCCTGCGCAGCGTGAACGCTGGCTGCGTCCCTCCTGCACGGGCCATCGCCGCGGCGCCTTCGCCATCACCGAAGAAGGCGCTGGCTCGGACCCCCGGCAGGTGAAGACGCGGGCTGTCAAGCGTGGCGGCGAATGGCTGTTGTCCGGCACGAAATGGTTCGTGACCTCCTACAATGCGTCCGACTTCGTCATCGTGCATGCGCATGTCGATGACGATCCGGACAAGCCGACGCTCTTCATCGTCGACAAGCCTGCCGTGAACATGGTGCATCTGCGCTCTCCCAAATTCATGCATAATTTCGCCTTTGACCACGCGGAACTGGAGTTCAACGAAACGCCGGTCCCCGAAGAGGCGGTGCTCGGCTCGATCGGGCAGGGGCTGGACCTGACCAAGGACTGGTTTGTCGAGGCGCGTCTCCAGATCGCCTCGCATTCCGTCGGCGCAGCTTGCCGGGCGGCTGAAACAGCCAATGAGTTTGCCGCGCAGCGGCAGCAGTTCGGTCAGGTGATCCGTAATTATCAGGGCATCGAATTCATGCTGGCCGACATGGCCGCCGAAATATTTGCCGCGAAGTCCATGCTCTATCGCGTGGCCTGGGAGATCGATCAGGGCATGGATCGAAAGCTCGTCCATGCTCACGCGTCGGTGTTGAAGCTGCATTGTTCCGAGATGGCAGGGCGGGTCGTCGACAAGGCGCTGCAAATATTGGGCGGCCGTGGCTACATGCGGGAAAACCCCGTCGAGCGGCTTTACCGCGACGTCCGCGTCGACCGCATATGGGAAGGCACCTCCGAAATCCAGCGCTCGGTGATCGCGGGTCAGATCAAAAAGCGCGGCTTCGAAGTGTTCAGCGGCATGGCGGCCGGCACATGACGGATAGTGCCGCACCGGGCCGATGGCATCGACTTGAAACAGGGGCGTTGCTTGCCCCTGCGCTGCTCCTCGTAATTTTGATCTTCATGTTGCCGCTGGGTCGTTTTCTTTCCCTGGCCTTCACGGCGCCAGGGGGAACGTTCGCCACTTTCCAGGTTTTGAGCGAGAGTACGGTCTATCGTCGAATTCTGCTCAATTCATTCGTGATCGCCTTGGTGGTCACGCTGATCACTGCGGCGCTTGCGTGGCCGCTCGCCTATCTCATGGCGCGGACGCGTGGGGCGTGGTTCACGCTGATGATGTATGGCGTGATGTTTCCGCTCTGGATTTCGATCCTCGTACGGACCTTCTCGTGGATGCTGCTCCTGGAGCGCCAGGGCCCGGTGAACAGGCTCATTCAGGCGTTGGGGGTCTCCCAAACACCCCTGCCTCTCTTGTTCAACGACACCGGCGTGCTGATAGGCATGGTACACGTATTGCTGCCTTATATGGTGATCCCGCTTTACGGATCGATGTCGCGGATCGATCCCCGGTTGATGCAGGCAAGCGACGGTCTGGGAGCCGGGCTCTGGCAGAGTTTCCGGCGTATCTGGCTGCCCCTGACCATGCCAGGCCTGGCAGGCGGCGCGACTTTCGTCTTCCTGCTCTCGCTCGGCTTCTACATCACCCCGACGCTATTGGGAGGGCGCAGTTCGACCATGGTGGCCACGCTGATCGTGAGCTTCATCACGGAGCAGTTCAACTGGCCGATGGCCGCCGCCGCTTCAATCGTGCTGCTGGCCGCGGTGGCGGTGCTCATGCTGGTCGCCGCCCGCTTCCTTCGTGTCGACAAGGGAATGTTCGCGCGATGAACCGGCTTCCTCTGGGCTGGCGGATCGCCACCAATGTCGCTGCGATGGCGGTTCTTGCTTTTCTGATCGCGCCGATCCTCGCCATCATTCCGGCCTCGTTCAACAAGGCAAGTTTCATTCGCCTGCCGCCCGCCGCATGGTCGACCCTCTGGTATGGGCGGTTCATCAACGATCCGGAATGGCTTCGCGCGCTGTGGAACAGCCTCCAACTCGCTTCCCTTGCAACGCTCATAGCGGTGCCCGTGGGGACGCTTGCCGCACTTGGCCTTGCGCGGTCGCGCGCGGCCGGCAGGCTATTCTGCTCGGCGCTGTTCATCGCGCCCATGGTGGTTCCGATCATCGTGGTATCGGTTGCCATCTACCGTTCCGCGCTTGACGTGAGCATGAACGGCACCTTGCTGGCACTGTCGCTTTCTCATGCGGTCCTTGCATTGCCGTTCGTTGTCATAAGCGTCGGCATCTCGCTGCACGCGGTCAATCCAGCCTGGTCGCTCGCTGCCGCGGGACTGGGAGCAGGCCCCTGGCGGATATTTCGCACCATCACATTGCCGCATGTCATGCCGGGCATGGTGGGCGGGGCGGTGTTTTCCTTCATGACCTCGTTCGATGAGGCGGTACTGACCATTTTCCTTGCCGACTATTCAACGACGACGCTGCCGGTGAAGCTGTGGGAGACGGTACGGCTGGAGTTCACGCCGGTCCTTGCTGTCGCGGCGGTTGTGATGACGGGGCTGTCTGTTGCGCTCTTTGTCCTGGTGCAGATCGTAATTCGGCAGACTGGAGACAAGGCATGAGCAAGACCCTCGGACTGCCCCTCAAGCTTCAGGCGCTGACCAAGCGTTATGGGGCCGTTACCGCGCTGGAGCCGACCGATCTCGAAATCGGCGCGGGCGAGTTCCTGACCCTGCTTGGCCCTTCAGGGTCAGGCAAGACGACTCTTCTCAACCTTGTTGCCGGCTATACCGGCCCGTCGGGGGGCACGATCACCATCGGCACCCGTGACGTGACACACGTCGCGGCGCGGCATCGGAATATCGGCATGGTGTTCCAGAGCTACGCACTCTTTCCGCATATGACGGTGGCGCAGAATCTCGCCTACGGACTGGAAGCGCGCAAACTTCCGAAGGCCGAGATCGCCATGCGTGTCGAGTCAGCCTTGGCGCTCGTCCAGCTGGAAGGCTACGGAGGCCGCCGCATCCAACATATGTCGGGTGGCCAGCAACAGCGCGTCGCGGTGGCGCGGGCACTCGTGATCGAACCCGACGTGCTGTTGATGGACGAGCCGCTTGGGGCTCTCGACCGGCAATTGCGTCGCCAAGTTCAATTGGAACTGAGGCGGCTGCACCTGAAGCATGGTCGCACCACGATCTATGTAACGCACGACCAGGAGGAAGCGCTCGTGCTCTCCGACCGCATCGCGGTCATGGCGAACGGGCGTGTCCAGCAGTTGGGCACCAGCATGGAACTCTACGCAAGGCCGACGAACAGCTTTATCGCTGGCTTCGTGGGAGAATCCAACCTGCTCGAGGCCCTTGTGACCGAGGTTTCCGACGGTACGGCCAGAGCGGACATTCCCGCGCTGAGTTGCGGCGTCACGGCGCCTGCGATTGCGGGTGTCGCGTGTCGGCGGCCGGCGCAGTTGGCCATTCGTCCCGAGCATCTGAAACTGGCTACCGGCACCGCGGAGGGCATCACCGGTACCATTTCCGAGATGACCCATCTGGGCGGCTTTACGCAGTTCGGGGTGACATTGCCCAGCGGGGCAGTGCTGATCTCGCGTCAGGTAGAGAGGGGAGATCTGGCGCCGGGCATCAACGTCCGGCTGTCGTGGGAGCCAGCCCACGCGCTCTTAGTTCCCGCGGAGAACATCTAGGCTGAGACTATACATCAAGTATAGGAAGGTGAATTTAGAATATATAACACTTAGGCATGAGAAAAATGGAGGAAATATCATGCAAAGACGTACTTTTCTGACCGGTGTTTCGGCCGTAGCCGTAATGTCTGCACTGAAACGGCCGGCATATGCGATTGAGCGCCCTTTCACCTTCACATCATGGGGAGGCGCACTGTCGGATGCGGAAGGCTCTGCCTTCATCGAGCCCTTTGCCACGGAGAAAGGGATCAAGGTCATTCAGACCTCTCCTACCGAAACGGCAAAAACCATCGCCATGGTCGAAGCCAAGAAAGTCGAGTGGGATCTGGTCTGCGAGGGCGGTACTACCGCCTTTCAGGGAGAGGAGATGGATTTCCTCGAAAAACTCGACTTCTCCAAGATTCCCAATGCGAAGGCCCTGCCGGACGACATGCGCGCGCCGTGTGGTGTCGTGACATCGACGGGAGCCACGATCATAGCCTGGTCGGAAACCGCTTTCCCCGATGGAGGTCCGCAGTCCTGGGCCGAGTTCTGGGACGTAAAGACTTTTCCGGGGCCGCGTGGCCTGTACAGCGAATTTACCTATAACTACGAGGCAGCTTTGCTGGCAGCCGGCCTGAAGCCATCGGAAATCTATCCCTATACGGCAGAGAAGCGGGACATCGTCTTTGGCAAGATCAAGGAAATAAAGCCGCATGTGACGGTCTGGTGGGGCTCGGGCGCTCAACCGCCGCAACTCCTTTCCACCGGCGAACTTGCCGCGTCTTCAGCCTGGAGCGGACGTATGCTGGCCGCCAAGGCCGAGGGTTCGCCTGTCGGCTTCACGTTCCGCGATGGCATAGCCTGGGGCAACTGGTGGGTGATTCCGAAAGGCTCGCCCTATGTCGACCTGGCGCATGAGGCAATCAATTTTGCCCTGGACGTCGAAAACCAGAAGCGCCTGCTCAGCCTCAAGACCTACGGCCCGGTATTGAGCGCCGCGACCGATGGGCTGCCGCCGGAAGACATGTCGATTCTCGTCATGGCACCGGACAACATTAAAAACATGGTGATCCTCAACGAGAAAGAGGGTTGGGCTTCCATGCGCGACACGATGGATAGCTGGCGGCAGCTGATGATGGATTAACGGATCAGGGGCCGCTCGCGGCCCCTGTCATTCGGTCCTGCATTTTCGAAGGAACGCCATGTTTGCCGACCTGATTGTCGTGAACGCCGACATCGTCACGCTCGATCCCTTCACGTCAAGAGCTCAGGCCATGGCCGTGGCCAAGGGGAAGATCCTTGCCCTTGGAGACACTGCGACCATCCGCGCTTTCTCGAACTCCACGACAAGCGTCGTGGATGCGGGAGGGCGAATGATGCTGCCGGGATTGCAGGATACCCATATCCATCTCCAGGACAGCGGCTACGATTATAGCATTTCCGCTGTCCTGGACGATGCGCGCAGCGCCGAGGAATTGATTGCAATTCTTCGAAGTTTCGCGAAGCACCGTCAATCCGGCTGGGTGGCCGGTGTCGGCTGGTATACCGGGGTATTCAACGACACCAATCTTACACGCCATACCCTCGATGCGGCGATACCTGATCTGCCGTGTTTCATCATCGGTTCTGACGGTCACAATGCATGCCTGAACAGTTCCGGCTGCCAAGCCCTCGGGCTTGACGCCACCACCGAGGACCCGGCTGGCGGACATTTCGTGCGGGACGAGGCAGGCTACCCGACCGGCATGCTGCACGAAGCCGCCGTAACATGGGCTCAGGCGCGCATGCCCGGCCCACAGGATGCCGATTATGCGGAGGGAGTGAAATATGGCCAGGCCCTGGCAAACCGCCATGGCATAACCGGTGTAATCGACGCCTCGGTCAACGAGCGGCATGCTCGCGTTTACCGCGGGCTCTCCAAGGAAGGAGCATTGACGCTGCGGGTGGCGGCTGCGGCCCGCGTCGATCCCTCGGAGGACACACAAGATGCGCTACAGCGCCTCATTGCGATGCGCCACGATGCCCGTGGTGTCGATATGTTCAAGGTTCACTCCGCGAAATTCTTCCTCGACGGCGTCTTTGAGAACCGAACGGCCACCATGCTGGCCGACTATTCGGATTCGATAGGGGGCAATGCGGCCCTGCTTTTTCCCGCCGACCAGGTACGGGAGTTGTTTACCGCCTTCGATGCCGCGCGTTTTCAAATCCATGCCCATGTGATCGGCGACGGGGCGGTGCGCGCTGCTCTGGACGGCCTTGAGGCCGGCCGGCGCGCCAACGGAGCGTGGCCGGCGTTCCATCAACTCGCTCACATACAATCCATTGACCCTGCCGATGTTGGCCGGTTGTCGGCCCTTGGCGCGACGGCGAATATCCAGCCGTTCTGGGCCCGCAACGCGCCGTCTGTAACGGAGGTGACGTTACCCATGGTCGGCGAGGAAAGGCGGGACCTTATCTATGCCTTTCGTACGCTTCTCGATGCCGGAGCGGATTTCGCCTTGTCGAGTGACTGGGGCGTGACCACCCTCAATCCTTTTCGCATCATGGAGTGCGCCATGACCCGGCAACCCCCAGGAGGCGCCGGCGTCGCCCCCTTCCTTCCCGAGCAAAGGATGACACGGCAGGAATGCCTGGCAGGCTATACTGTCAACGCGGCGAGGGCTGCCTGGCGAGGGCAGAAGACAGGCAGGCTGGCGCCGGGCTTTCATGCGGATTTCATCCTGCTGGATCGGGACGTTTTGAACTGTGATCCATATTCTCTCGGTGAGACACAGGTGCTGCTGACGTATCTTGGAGGAGCCGAGGTCTGGCGCTCCACGGAATTTGACGGATGACCTCGTGGGTGGCGGCACGCCGGCGTCTGGACATCTTCGACATCTATGCCGAGACGGAGATGTCGCCGAGGCTACATGAAGTAACAGCGTCGTCGCTGGCCCTGACCGGCTAACTGGACGGTGGCTGCAACCCGCGCCCCAATGAAGGAGGTCTGTCGCGAATTTTCCGCCAGACGGCGGACGGCTTTACTCTCCACGGATTTTAGGCGGCGATTGCCTCGAATTGCTCTTGATTGTCGGCGCCGGATTGAAGGCAAAGCGCCCTTGTCGCTTGCGCATCATGTGAATCATCTCGATACCGGCCAGGGTCGCGTTGGCAGATGCGAAGGACTTGAACCCGAGCATGGCTGGGTGCGCCGCTGGATACGCCGATGATCTTGCTCGATCCAGTTGTTCAGGTCTTGGCTCTGTCGTCGAGGACGGGCCGTACTGAGCACGCCGGTTAGGGTGGCGGCCACGGCGTTTGTTGTCGCCGGGCAGCCGGCCTGGCCTATGGGTTGGGCGTGACCCAAAGCATCGCCTTGAACAATGTCCGGCCGGGAGAGAGCGCCAGGAGCGAGGAAATCACCTTCTGATACGACGCACGTCGACGACACGGCCATTATGCGCGCTGACGGCAATTTCGAATCTGCCGGCGCCGCGCCGGGCATGGTAGATGAAAAACCGCCCGCGGCAGTCCACGCGCCGAATATCCCGGAAACCACGATTCCGGAGGATACGCTCGCCGTCCCGGCACGTAATGGCGCGGCCGTTGTTGAGGCTGGTCCCGACGTGCAGGTTGATCGTGACCGCTTGCGCGGGGGTGGACATAAGCGTCGGCGCCGCAAGGCATAAAGCCAGGCCAAGGCAAGCGAGCAAAGAACGGCGCATCGACATTCTCCCTGTCAGAATTCGCCGCAACATCAAGTCGCCTCGGCCGGCTTGTCAAGAAGCCGCCGCGTTCCCTCGAAAAGTCCGGGACACGCGGCCAATGTTTTGGATTCTGTGCTCATGACTCCGTCGCATCGTAGCCTAAGCTTCCGGCAACGCCCTCTTCGGGTAGACGCCGGCGCGCCGGACCCCGGTAACGTATGCTTATCGCGGGGTCGGGCCAAGCTGTCGGCACAGCATTCGGAGGCTCGCCATGTGGAGCGATTCCATCGACCACATTACGGATATTTCCCGCCGGTCGCTGCTCGTCGGCTCGCTGGCGTCAACGGCCGCGTGGATGGTCGCACCTCCCTTCGCCTATGCCCAGAGCGCGGATGCGGCCGGTTCCGCCAAAGCGGCACATGATGCCGTGCAATCGGTTCGTGACGCGATCCTGCGGATTTCGCGCGAGGTGTGGAAAACCCCGGAACTGTCGCTGCACGAAGAAATCTCTTCCAAGATCCACCTGCGGGAATTGCGCGAAGCCGGCTTCACCATCGTCAGCACCGGGACATCCGGTATCCCCACGGCCTTCGTGGCCGAATGGACGCAAGGGCAGGGCGGCCCCAAGATTGGCTTCCTGCCGGAATACGATGCCCTTCCGGGTTTGGGCAACGCCGCCGAACCGCGTCAGACGCCCGGCCCCACCGGGGTCGAGGTCGGCCATGGCTGCGGCCACAACATGCTGGGCGCGGGCTGCACCGGCGCGGCCTTCGCGCTGAAGAAAATGATGATCGAAGGCGGTCATCCGGGCACGATCCGCGTCTATGGCTGTGCCGCCGAGGAAACCGAAGGCGCCAAGGTCTACATGGCGCGGGACGGTCTGTTCGACGATCTCGACGCCTGCCTCGCCTGGCATCCCGGCCCCATTAACGCCACCGGCCTGCTGCGAACGGCGGCGGTCAACATGCTGCGCATCAGCTATACCGGCCGCACCGCCCATGCCGGCGTCGACCCATGGGAAGGCCGCAGCGCGCTGAAAGGGGCCGAGCTTTTCGGCACCGGCATCCAGTTCATGCGCGAACACCTCAAGCCGACGACGCGCCTGCACTACACGTACACTGACGGCGGCGGAGCGCCCAATGTAGTTCCCGGCACCGCCGCGATATTGATCATGATCCGCGACGAGGATCGGACCGAGGTCAACACCGTCACCGAATGGGTCAGGGATGTCGCCGAGGGCTCGGCCATCTCGACTCAGACGGAAGTTTCAGTCGATCTTTTCTTCGGCATGCACGACCTTATGCCCAACGAAACCCTCGTCGGCAGGATTCATGCCCATATGTCGGCGCTGGCGCTGGAGTGGACGGACGAAGAGCAGGATTTCGCCAGGGGCTGTCAACGCGAGATGGGTCTGCCCGAAGCAGGCCTTGCGCCGACCATCATGCCGCCCCTGCCCGAGATAACCACCGGCGGCGCCACGGACGTGGGCGATGTCAGCTACAACACGCCCACGGCGCTGTTTGCCCTGGCGACGATGCCGCTCGGCGTCGGTCTTCATACATGGCCCGTAACGGCTTGCGGCGGCATGAGCATCGGCGACAAGAGTTCGCTCTATTCGGCGATCGTGATGGCCGGCGTCGGCTACGATCTCATGACCGACGCAGAACTGCGCGCCGCCGCCAGGGCCGATTTCGAACGGCGAAAGGGCGGGAGGGCCTACGTCTCGCCTCTGCCCGAGGGCAAGGTTCGTCCTGAAGGCATCCCGCAGCATCTGCTGCTGCGTGACGGCCACGATGAACTCGGCGTCGAATTCAGCGAAGACGCCCGTTTGTAGCGCCCATTATGTAAATGCCCGCCTCAACGCCCGGCTCCGAATTTTGGGATATCCCGCTCATGTTTTGGATTCCATGCCCATGACTCTTCCGCACCGCGCATTAAGCTCGTCGGCAATGTGATCTTCTGGGCGGAGTGCCGGTACCCTCGTTACGCCCGCCCATATCGAGAGCGCCTCCGATGTCCGATGAACCCAAAGGTGGCCTTGCCCGGCGCGATTTCATGATCGCGTCCCTTGCCACGGTCGGCGCTTCAGTTGCCCTTGCGGCTGGTTCCAGAAACGCGAATGCCCAAGCGGCGGCGGCCGACGCCAGCCCGGCCACGCACGGAACCGGAACGGCCTATACCGGCGATGTGATCCAGGGCAAGAAGGTCATCAGCGCCCTGGATATCGGCGACCTGGAGGCCGGCAAGAAGCACACATTCTATTTCCAGGGAGTGCAGATGCCCACCGGGCAGCACTGGTACGTGTCCGTGATGATCGCCAAGGGCGCGAAGCCGGGCAAGCGCATCGCCCTCGTCAGCGGCGTGCATGGCGACGAGATGAGCCCGGTGCATACCATCCAGACCGTCATGAACCAGCTCGACCCGGCGGGAATGTCGGGAACCGTGCTGGCGGTCTTCGACGTGTCGCGCCCGGCCATGGAAGGCATGGCGCGCAGATGGCCGAGCTCCGGAAGGGGCATCGACCTCGTCGACATCAATCGTCTGTTTCCCGGCAACGAGAACGCCCTCGACGCCGCGGCGCGCCACGCCGCACTGGTGTTCGAAGGGCTGTTCCGGTCCAATGTCGACTACGCGATCGATTTCCACACCTCCGCGACCGGCATGGACATGACGGCGTTCCACCTTGCCAGGATGGATATACCGGAGGTCCGGGCGATGGCGGAGTTATTCCCCATCGATCACATCTTCGACAATCCTGCCTATCCCGGCCTGCTGGCGAATGCGTTCATCGATGCCGGCATTCCCGCGTTCACGCCCGAGATCGGCGCCCCGCGCAAGCTAGACCGCGCCATGATCGCCCTGTTCGTCGAAGGCACGATGAACGTGCTCAAGCATCACGGGATCGTTGCCGGCCCGATGGGCCGCACCGGAAAGGACACCGATCTGTTCATCGGCAACAGCACGGACGTCGTTGTTGCGACGCATGGCGGGTTTGTCGAACTTCTGGTCGAACTCAATGACAAGGTCGAAACCGGGCAGAAGGTAGCCGTCCAGCGCAACACGTTCGGCGAAATCGTCGCCGAATATACCGCGCCGGCGTCGGGCGAGATCGCCGCGCGCCGCACCGATGCGACATGCGAACCTGGAAACCCATTGGTGTTCATTCTTTACAGCGATGCAGCCCCGACGGGTACGGACCCTTACCCCGAATGAGTCCGATGGCGCGAACGGGCGTTACCGGGCTCCGCCCGATGCATCGGTCCGCCGCCGTCGTTCTTTCGGCGTCAGAAGCAAGACCGGAAAAATGTCGTGGGGAATATGACACTGAACCGCATAGGAGGTAAGAAAATGAAAAACCGCAATATCACGATTGCCAGCATCCTGCTTTCCGTCGCCCTTGCCGGCTGCGCGGCCACCGAGCGGGAACAGCGTGCGGGAACGGGCGCAGTGGTGGGGGCAGGCGTAGGCGCGCTGGCCGGCCAGGCGATGGGCCGCGATACGCGAAGCACGGTGG
>JBARYG010000027.1:0-4456 GCA_049647745.1 Mesorhizobium sp. | reverse complement strand
ACCCACATCGAACTGTTCACGGTGAGCGCATATTCGAAATCATAGAGGAAATCGTGGGTCAGGACCTTCGCGACCACATAGCCGCTGGACAGAACGTAAACGCATTCGCGGTCGAGCAGCGTCAACGGATCGGTGGTTCCGCCCGGCGGAATCTCGACCCGGAAGGCGGACAGGCGCTGAAGACCGTGCGCCCCATCCCCGATCAGGTAGTCGAGCGAAGCGGGCAAGGGAGAAGCGGGAAGGCTGCCGAGCGTCAGGTTGCCGGTCACCAGGATATGCTCCAGCATGTCCGAGCCGGTATTGCGCACCGTGTGGACGACGTCCTTCGGCACCGCCACCGCCGTTCCCGGGCCTACCTCGACGATCCTGTCGTCAAGCTGGATCTGGCCGTGCCCCTGGCGGAAATAGATGATTTCTTCCGAACGATCGTCGCTGTGGGTCGCAGACCGGCCGCCCGGAAAATACTGCGTCTGCTCGACTCCCATGAGGGCCGTGTGCGGAATCTGGTGGGGCGACCAGATCGTCCGCACGAGGCGGGAATTCTCGTTCGAAAACGGCAAGGCGCCGAGATGGGAGATACGGCTTTCGGTTCCCATGAAATTCTCCGTCGTGTGCTTGATTGGTTGGTCGGGTCAGGCCAGCCTGCTGTAGGAAGCGGCCCATGGCTTGGCGCGCTCGAATCCCGCGCTGGCGCTCAGGACGGCGAAATCGGCATGCCGGGGGCCGACGATCTGCATTCCCACGGGCAGTCCGTCGGGCGTAAGCCCCACAGGCACTGAAGCGATCGGATGCCCCGTCAGGTTGAAGAGATAGGTAAGGCTCCAGCCGATGGTCGGATTGATGACCTGGTCGCCGATCCGGTCCGGCCCGAAGGTCTCGCCGAACGCCTTGGCATTGGGGATCGCCGCAACAAGATTGGTCGGCGTCAGCAGAAGATCGTATTTCTGGAAGATCGCGTTGACGGCGTCGAACACACCGGAACGCTCGTGGTTGTAGCCCATATAGGTCATCGCCGACATTTTCATGCCGCGATCGACCAGGGTGAGGAAACTGGGGCTGAGCAGTTCCCGCTGCGGGGTATCGACGTCGAAGCCGAGCCCCTTCAGGCCACGGGCGGTATCAGCGGCGAAAACGTCGTAGACGCCGCCCCATATGCGCTCGATATCGGTGTAGTGGTAGGGAATGGCCGAGCCGATGTCCTCGACGATGGCCCCCTCGGCGGCGAAGGTATCGGCTGCCGCACGAACCAGCGCGGCGACATCGTGGTCGGGCGCAAGGTCGCACAACGTCGGCGCATAAGCTACCCGCAAGCCCTTGAGGCTTCCCTGCAAAGCGCCTTCCAGGCTCTCCTGCGGGCCGGCCGGGCCAAAGGGGTCGGTCGCCAGCGGCTGTCCCATGACATCGACCATGGCGATGGCGTCGGCGACGCTGCGGGCGATCGGCCCCTTGTGGGTGAAGGGCGCCAGCGTGCCGAAGGCATTGGACCGGTTCGTCCACGGAATGCGCCCGAAGGTCGCCTTGAAGCCGTAGACCCCGCAGGCGGCCGCAGGCACGCGGATCGAGCCGCCGCCATCCGAACCGAGGCCGATCGAGACCATGCCGGCAGCGGCAGCGGCAGCGCCGCCACCGGAGGAGCCGCCCGCATTATGGCCGATCGAAAACGGCGTGCTGGTCGGTCCGACGACGTAATTGTCAGTGGTGTTCTTGTGGCCGAACTCGGAGGTATTTGTCTTGCCGATCGGGATCGCGCCGGCATCGAGCAGGCGCTGCACATGGTCGGCGGTGCGGGCCGCAGAAAGATCGGAGAAAGCCCGGCTGCCGTAGGTGTTGCGCACCCCGGCAAGCGAGTCGGACAGGTCCTTCAGCCCGATCGGAACCCCGAACAAGCGCGGCAGTTCGGCAGGCTTCTTCGCCAGTTCCGCTTCCTGCCGCCGGGCCGTCTCGTAGGCGATCTCCTCGGTAACGGTGACGAACGCGTTGACGGCCTCGTCGCGTGCCTTGATCATGGCAAGGCAGGCGTCAACCACGTCGACCGGCGAAAGCTCGCCGGCAAGATAGAGCCGATGTAGATCTGCGATGCCGAGATAGGCGATTTCCTGGTACTTGCTCATCGATTACTTTTTTCCTCTAGCGGACGATGACCACGCAGTGCGCCGGGTCGACGCTCAAGGTGATCGGAGAATTGACCGGGTAGCGGTCGGTCGGCGGGCGGCGTACGACGACGGCACCCCAAGGGGCGGCGATCACATATTCGATGAAATCGCCGCTGAAGATCGCTTCCGTCACTTCGCAGGCCCATCTGTTGGCGCCTTCCTTCGCGCCATGGCCCGCTTCGAGTTGAGGGTAGACGCCCCTTACCGCCAAGAGGGCTTCCGCGGTGCTTCCGGCCGGACGGTTGTCCAGGGCGCGGATGCGCGTGCCCTGTTTCGTGACGAAATCGACCTGCTCTCCCGAGCTGGCCGTTTCCTCAACCTGCCCTTCGATCAGGTTGGCGGAGCCGATGAAGCTGGCGACGAAGCTGTTGCCGGGGAAGTTGTAGAGCTCTTCAGGCGTCGATTCCTGCTGCACCCTGCCTTCCGACATGACGATGATGCGGTCCGACATCGTCAGCGCCTCTTCCTGATCATGCGTGACGTAGATGGAGGTGACCCCCAGCCTGGTCTGCAGCTCCTTGATCTCGCTGCGCATCTGGACACGCAGATTGGCGTCGAGATTGGAAAGCGGCTCGTCGAAGAGAATGACTTTTGGCGAGAAGGCGACGGCCCGGGCGAGCGCGACGCGCTGCTGCTGGCCGCCGGACAGAGCCGAGGCGCGGCGCTCCGCATACTGGTCCATGCGCACCAGCCCCAGCGCCCAGTCGCCCTGGCGGCGGACCTCTTCCTTCGGCCGCTTGCGCACCCGCAGGCCGTACACGGCGTTTTCGAACGTCGTCAGGTGGGGCCAGATCGCATAGGACTGGAAGACCATCGACATGTCCCGCTTCTCGGCCGGAATGTCGATCCCCTGTGCCGACGAATAGACGACCGTCCCGTCAATCTTGATCTCACCCGAACTCGGGCGCTCAAGGCCCGCAATCGAGCGCAGGATCGTCGTCTTGCCGCAGCCCGAAGGGCCGAGCAGTGTCAGGAACTCGCCCCTCCTGATCTTGAAGCTCACCCCGTTGACCGCGACGTCGCTGCCATACTTTATGACCAGATCGGTGACTTCGACGATGTAGTCATTTTCCGTCCCGGCGGCACTTTGAGCGGTCGCCATCAGTTCATACCCCATCAAGGTTTCGGCCCGCACCGTTGCGCGGCCTTCTGGTTTTTCCCGGCATCTAGAACGTCTCGCGCCGGGTGAAGCGGAGCATCACCATGAGCGCCAGCAACAGAACGACGAGCTGGATCACAGCGAGCGTGGCCGCCTGCTCGCGTCCGATGACCTGATAGGCCTCGACGATGGACGGCGAGATGACCTTGGAATTCGGTCCGATCAGAAGGATCGAGGAGCCGAGTTCGCGCACGCTGACGATGAAAAGCAGAATCCACGCGGCGATCAGGCCGGGCTTGAGCAAGGGCACGGTGATGGTGCGCAGGTGATAGAAGCGCGAGGCCCCCGTCACCTTGGCCGCCTCCTCCAGGCTCTTGTCGAGCTGGAAGACCACGCTTGCTATGGTGCGCACGCCCAGCGGCAGGAATACCGTCAGGTAGGCCAGCCATAGCAGCCAGAGCGTACCATACATCTTGCCGGGAAACTGCAACCACGCCCACAACAAGCCGAAGGCGAAGACGAGGCGCGGAATGGCGACCGGCACCATCACCACATACTCGATGAAGCGGCCGATGCGTGGCGGCAGGGGCGAGCGATAGATCACCCAGACGACGAACCCCATCAGCAGGAGGCCGGTGGTCGCAGTCGAAACGCCGAGGATGAGGCTGTTGACGATGCTGTTCCAGTGGTCGGCCGAGTTGAACACCTGAACGTAGTTGCTCAGCGTCCACACCTTGGTCGAGAAGTAGATTGTCGAGAGGCGCTGGAACGAGTTGACGACCAGCATGAGCACCGGAAGGATAACGGCAACGAAACCATAGATCAGCACCAGCGCGAACAGGCCGGCCCGCGAGCGGCCGGTTTCGATCGCGGCCATGCGGTAGGCCTTGCCCGTCACCGTCGCGAAGTCGCGGTTCTTGAGCAGACGGAAATAGACGAACATCAGCGGCACGACGATGAACAACAGCGATATGCCGAGCGCCGCCGCCTCGCCATAGGCGGGAGGATAGGAGCCGGCCAGGATGTAGATCCGGGTGCTGATGGTCTGGATGTTGTCGGTCGCGCCAAGGATCAGCGGCTCGGCAAAGGCGCCAAGGCCCTCGGCGAACACGAAGATGGTGGCGCTGAGCAGCGCCGGGCGCATGAGCGGGATGGTGACCCGCCACAGGGTCTGGCGCTTCGAGGCCCCGAAGACCTGCGAACA
>JBARYG010000026.1:0-21050 GCA_049647745.1 Mesorhizobium sp. | reverse complement strand
GCGCCGGACAGGCCGGTGCTCTTCGTGGCGCGCGACGGCCAGCGCCTGCCGGCCATCGTCGAGGCGCTGGCCTTCGTCGCGCCCGGCTTGCCGGTGCTGGAACTGCCCGCATGGGATTGCCTGCCCTACGACCGCGTGTCGCCTGGCTCCGATGCCGCCGCCCGCCGCCTCGATGCGTTGACGGCGATGATCGCGCTGGCGAGGAAACCGCACCGCGCCGTTGTCCTCGCCACCGCCAACGCGCTGCTGCAGCGTATTCCGCCGGCAGAACTGATCGAGGCGCAGAATTTCCACGCTAAACCCGGCAACCAGATCGACATGAACGCGCTGGTGGCGCGGCTGGAAACGTCGGGCTTCGACCGCGTGCCGACGGTGCGAGCCATTGGCGAGTTCGCCGTGCGCGGCGGCATTCTCGATCTTTTCGCACCGGGCTGGTCTGAGGCGCTTCGGCTCGATTTCTTCGGCGACACGCTGGAATCCATCCGCACCTTCGATATCGCCAGCCAGCGCACCACCGGCCAGCGCAAGGAAATGTCGCTTCAGGCGATGAGCGAGGTGGCGCTTAACGCGGAAACCATCAGCCGCTTCCGCCGCGCCTATATCGAGGCGTTCGGCGCACCCTCGCGCGACGACGCCCTTTATGCGGCTGTCAGCGAGGGTCGGCGCTTTGCCGGCATGGAGCACTGGCTGCCGCTGTTTTTCGAGCGGCTGGACACGGTGTTCGACTATCTCCCGGATACGCCGGTAATCTTCGATCATCTGGCGCATGAGGCGCTGGCCGAGCGCCACACGCTTATCCTCGACCACTACGAAGCGCGCAGTAAACAGGCCGACGGTGCGCTGAAGGATGCCGTGCCCTACAAGCCGGTTCAGCCCGACCTTCTCTATCTGTCGCCGGAAAACCTGAAAGCCGCGCTCGCCGACCGGGAGACGCTGGAATTCACCCCGTTCGCCGCCCCCGACGCCGGCAGCCGCAAGGTGTTCCACGCCGGCTCCCGCGCCGGCCGCAGCTTCGCCGAGGAGCGCGCCGACCCGAACGCCAACGTCTTCGACGTCGTGGTGAGCCACATCGGCCATGAACGGGCGCAGAAACGCCGAGTCGTCGTTGCCGGCTGGACGGAAGGCTCGGCCGACCGGCTGGGCCAGATCCTTGCGGAACATCATCTCGGCAACCTGAAAGAAGTCGCCACGCTGGCCGAAGCCGAAAGGCTCGACGTGGGACAGGCGGCGCTTGCCGTGCTGCCGCTGGAAACAGGCTTCGAGACCGACGATCTGGTGGTCGTCGCGGAACAGGACATTCTGGGCGACCGCCTGATCCGCCGGTCCAAACGCAAGAAGAAAGCGTCGGATTTCATTTCCGAGGCCTCGTCGCTGTCTTCCGGTGATATCGTCGTCCATGCCGATCACGGCATCGGCCGTTTCATCGGCCTGAAAACCATCGAGGCGGCCGGCGCGCCGCATGACTGCCTCGAAATCCACTATGCCGGCGACGATCGCCTGTTCCTGCCGGTGGAAAACATCGAGCTTCTGTCGCGCTACGGCTCGGATTCGACCGAGGCGACGCTGGACAAGCTGGGTGGCGGCGCATGGCAGGCCCGCAAGGCGCGGCTGAAGAAGCGCCTGCTCGATATGGCCGGCGGGCTGATCCGCATTGCCGCCGAGCGCCAGATGCGTGCCGCCCCTGCGATGGTGCCGGCGGAGGGGCTCTACGGCGAGTTCGCCGCGCGTTTCCCTTACGAGGAAACCGACGACCAGCAGACGGCAATCGATTCCGTAATGGACGATCTGGGTGCCGGCCGCCCGATGGACCGGCTGATCTGCGGCGATGTCGGCTTCGGCAAGACGGAAGTGGCGCTGCGCGCCGCCTTCATCGCCGCCATGGAAGGCTTTCAGGTCGCCGTGGTGGTGCCGACGACGCTTCTGTCGCGCCAGCATTTCAGGACCTTTTCGCAGCGCTTTTCCGGCCTGCCGATCCGTGTGGCACAGGCTTCGCGGCTGGTTGGCGCGAAGGAACTGGCTGAGACCAAGAAGGCGGTGGCCGAAGGCACCGTCGATATCGTCGTCGGCACCCACGCGCTGCTCGGCTCATCGATTTCGTTCAAGCGCCTCGGCCTGCTCATCATCGACGAGGAGCAGCATTTCGGGGTCAAGCACAAGGAGCGGCTGAAGGAACTGAAGAGCGACGTGCATGTGCTGACGCTGTCGGCGACGCCCATCCCCCGCACCCTGCAACTGGCGCTGACCGGCGTGCGCGAACTGTCGCTGATCGCCACGCCGCCGGTCGACCGCATGGCGGTCAGGACTTTCATTTCGCCTTTCGATCCGCTGGTGATCCGCGAGACGCTGCTTCGGGAACGCTATCGCGGCGGTCACTCCTTCTATGTCGTTCCCCGCATCAGCGACCTGGCGGAAATCCATGATTTCCTGCGTGAATCAGTGCCGGAACTGAAAGTCGCCGTCGCCAACGGCCAGATGCCGCCGGGCGAACTGGACGACATCATGAACGCCTTCTACGACGGCCAGTACGACGTGTTGCTTTCCACCACCATCGTCGAATCCGGCCTCGATATCCCGACCGCCAACACGCTGATCGTGCACCGCGCCGACATGTTCGGCCTGGCGCAGCTTTACCAGTTGCGCGGCCGCGTCGGCCGCTCCAAGGTGCGCGCCTACGCGCTGTTTTCACTGCCGGCCAAGAAGAAGCTCACCGACACGGCCGAGCGCCGGCTGAAAGTGCTGCAATCGCTGGACACGCTTGGCGCCGGTTTCCAGCTTGCCAGCCACGATCTCGATATTCGCGGCGCCGGCAACCTTCTCGGCGAGGAACAGTCCGGCCATATCAAGGAGGTCGGCTTCGAGCTTTACCAGCAGATGCTGGAAGAGGCGGTGGCCGAGGTGAAGGATACCGGCGAGACGCTGGATGGCGGCTGGTCGCCGCAAATCTCGGTCGGTACGGCAGTGATGATTCCGGAAGGCTATGTGCCCGACCTGCAATTGCGGCTGGCGCTCTATCGCCGCCTCGGCGATCTGGAAACCACCGAGGAGATCGACGCTTTCGGCGCGGAACTCATCGACCGCTTCGGCCCGATGCCGGAAGAGGTGAAGCATCTTTTGAAGATCGTCTTCATCAAGGCGCTCTGCCGCAAGGCCAATGTGGAAAAACTGGACGCCGGGCCGAAGGGCGTCGTCATCCATTTCCGCGGCAGAGAGTTCGCCGATCCGGTTGGCCTGGTGCGCTTCATCGGCGAGCAGGGTTCGCTGGCCAAGATCAGGCAGGACCAGTCGGTCGTTTTCATCCGCGACTGGGCAACCCCGGAAAAGCGGCTGGCAGGCTCCGCCGTCATCATGACGCAACTGGCGAAACTGGCGGCATAGAACCAAGCTGGATTGGTTGCGAAAATTGCACTAACCCTTGGTGGAAGCGTTGCGGTTCGACCGGCGTTGACGGCCGGTGAACCGCGCCAGCCTGAAAAATCGTTGCGGGGACCCGATGCGCGGCCTTGATTTCACTTCATGGCATAGCCTGTTGCTGACGCTGATCGGCCTGGCGGTCTTTACTCTCATCAGCATGGGCATCCGCCTGCTGATGATGTTCACCATCCAGCAGCGGCGCGAGCGCATGAACCGCCAGATCAACGAGCGTCTGCGCACGCTGATCGCTGCCTACAAGGTTCTGGGCGGGTCGTTCACCGGTACGCTCACCGTCGATCCGAGGCATCTGCGCGATTTACGCCGGCCGCTGCCCGGTCCGGCGCCAAGTCCGGTGGAAGCGACAGGAAGCGGAGAGGGTGACGAGGATGCTGCCGTGGAAACGGTCACACTCGTTCCAGCCGGCGACGAGTCGGATCGCCCTCGCCGTATTCGTGACGCTGTCGAGGCCGCGCTTGCCGACATCATTCTTCTTGGGACCGAGCAGCAGGTGAGGTTGGCCGAGCGTGCGGCCCGCGAACTGGTCACCGGCCGCCCCATCCATACGCATGATCTTGTCGTTTCGCTGCGCGATTTCATTCGCCAGGCTCTCGATATCGGGCCTGTTCCCGCCGATCTCACCTTTCCGATGCAGGGGCCCGCGCGACCTTCCGGCACTGGTGGGCGTGCCAAGGCAGGCCAGGGCACGGGCAGTGGGCGAGGCGGTGGTGGTGGCGGTATGGGCGGAGGGGGTATGGGCGGTGGGGGTATGGGAATGGGTGGCGGTGTGGGCGGTGTCGACGACGCCTCCTCCGGTCACCATTCCTGATCCCTCGCAGCCGCGCGCGTTCCGACTGTTTCAGCGCCCGGAATGGCGTAGAATCAGAGGCCAGAGCGCTCTCTCGATCCAGCAAAAGCTGAAACGCTCAAGGCGTCTTGCTTGCCTCTACCCTTCAAGCAGGCTGGCTATTCGGCCTTGTCCAACTCGCCGTTAGCCTTCGCCGCCGCTACCTGCCGGATCGCGTCCGCGAGCGTGTCGGCGTCCTGTGCCCCCATCACCGCATATTTGCCTTCCAGTAGGAAGCAGGGGACGCCGGTGACGCCCATGCGCGAGGCGGTGGCGATTTCGCCGCGCACGGCCTCGACGTCGGCGTCGGTCGGCAGCAGTGTCCCGACCACGGTCGCGTCCATGCCGGCCCCGCGCGCGGCTTCGATCAGCACCGACGGGTCGCCGAGATTTTTTCCCTCTTCGAAATTCAACTGGAACAGGCGGCGCACCAGCTTGTTCTGTGCATCTTCGCCAGCAGCGCCCGCCCAGCGGATGACGCGGTGCGCGTCGAGCGTGTTGGGCGCGACCTTGATGGCGTCGAAGGCAAACGAAATGCCTTCCGCCGCACCCAGCGGCTCGATGCGGGCATGGATTTCGCGGATGCGCTCCTCGCTGCCGAATTTGCCCAGCATGTATTCGCGCCGGTCCTTACCCTCGGGCGGAATGGTCGGGTCCAGCTGGAAGGGCCGCCAATGGACACGCACGTCCACGCCGCTCGCGGCAATCGCCTTGTCGAGCCGCTTCTGGCCGATGAAGCACCATGGGCACACCACATCGGACACCACGTCGATGGTGATGGAATTGGCGTCGCTCATCGTATTGTTCCTTCCGTTTTCTCCGGCTCTGCGTCAGTTCGGTCTCTTACAAGGGCTTCTTCCCTCAAGCGATCAGTCCCTGCTCAGCCATCGCCAATTATTGCGGCTTCTTCCACCAAGTCGGCAACTGATACCCCGACAGGGAAGTCTTTTTCGGATGTTGCAGCGTGTTCCAATAGGCGATCCACTGCTCGGTGTTGTGCTGCATCGGCACCATATAGTTGCCGGAAATCAGCAGCCGATCGAGAACGCGTACGGCAGCCACGTAGTCGTCCTTCGCACGCGCGTTGAGCATCGCTTCGATGGCCGCGTCGATGGCCGGATCGGCAACACCGGCGAGGTTGAACGAACCTTCCACCTCGGCTGAAGACGAGCCCCAGCGGCCGATCTGCTCGATGCCGGGTGAAAGCGAATTGTTGAAGCCGGTGGAGCCGACCAGCACGTCGAAGTCGAAGCGCGTCTTGCGCGACTGGATCTCGTCGCCGTCCAGCGTGCGGATGGAAACGGCGATGCCGATCTTTTCCAGTGTGCGCTGATAGATGGAGGCCAGCCGCACTTCTTCCTGCGAGGAGGTCAGGATTTCGAAGCTGAGCGGTTTGCCCTGCGGGTCGCGCATCGCACCATCCTTGAGCGTATAGCCGGCGCTTTTCAGAAGATCGAACGCCGCCTTCAGCACTTTCCTGTCCTGGCCCGAACCATCGGTGACGGGCGGCCGCCAGGTGCCGTCCATCACATCCGCTGGCACGCGGCCGGGGTAGGGCGCCAGTAGCGCTTTTTCCTTATCGCTTGCCGGATGGCCGATCGCCGAAAGGTCCGAGCCCTGCCAGAAACTCATGGTCCGCGTGTAGCGGCCGCCGAACATGTTCTTGTTGGCCCATTCGAAATCATAGAGCATCCCCAGCGCGCGGCGCACGACAGGGTTTGAGAATTTTTCCAGCCGCGTGTTGAACAGGAAACCGGTCGCCACCGGCGGGATGCCGTTCTGGAAAGTTTCGGCAACCACCCTGCCATCGTGGAAGGCCGGAAAGTCCATGCCGCGGTCGCGTTTGACCGGATCGCTTTCGGTGTAGATGGAGCAGATCCCCTTCTTGAAAGCCTCGAACATGGCGTTGGCGTTCAGAAAATACTCGATGGTGATCTGGTCGTAATTGTCGAAACCGCGCTTGGAGGGAATGTCCTTGCCCCAGTAATTGGGGTTGCGCTTGAACACGATGCGCTGGCCGGGTTCGACCTTCGCCACCGTATACGGCCCGCTGCCGATCAACGGCTTCAGCGTCGTTCTGTCGAACGTTTCCTTGTCGAACGCATGTTTCGGGACGATCGGCGTCAGCGCGATGATCAACGGGAATTCGCGGTCGGCCAGGTCGTTGAAGGTGAAGCGCACCGAATGCTCGCCGGTCTTTTCCAGTTTGGCGATCTTCTTCATGCGGTCGGAATAGGGCGGGCGGCCTTTTTCCGTGAAGACGTCGTAGGTGAACAGCACGTCTTCGGGCGTCACCGGCTCGCCGTCCGACCATTTGGCGTTCGGATCGAGATGGAATTCGATCGTCCTGCGGTCTTCGCTCATGTCAGCGCTGTCGGCCAGAAGTCCATAGAGGGAAAAGGGTTCGTCGGCGTTGCGCTGCATCAGCGGCTCGAAGACGAGATTGCCGTATATGGTGTCCATCATGCCGCGCGCGGTGGTGCGCAGGCTCTTGATGATGAACGGGTTGAGGTTGTCGAATGTGCCGACCACGCAATAGGTGACGGCGCCGCCTTTCGGCGCGTCCGGATTGACATAGGTGAAATGCTGGTAGTCGGCCGGCAGTGCCGGCTCGCCCTGCATGGCGATGGCGTATTTCGGCGTGGCCGAGGCCGGTTGCAGAAGGAAAGCGGGGGCAAGAATCGCGGCGGCCAGCGAGGCGATGGTGCGGCGCATTAGGTTATCCTGCTCCCTGAGCGTATTGATTCGTGCCGCACGATACCATGCAGCGGCGCTTGCCAAGGCGATGGCTCCGTCAAGAAATGCTGGCGCCGGACTGGATTCGGCCGGCCGGGAAGTGTAACACGCCAGCCAGAGTCATTCTGTTGCCTTATTTCGGCAACAGGTAGCGGGGCTAAGCGGCACGAAAATGGCGTCGCCGGGAACATTCGAGAGGAAATGCACCACATGACGAGCCTGAACACCAACGCTTACCGCCTTTCGATCATGGCCGCAGGCGTCGTCGGCTTTCTCGGTGCGGGGCTTTATGCGTCTGCCGCGCAGGAGCAGCAGATCCCGCAAGGCTGGTTCAAGGCCTGCACCAAGCAGGAAGACGTCGACATCTGCAACGTCCAGAACATCTCGACCGCCAGCAATGGCCAGCTCATCACCGGCATCAGCCTGATCGAACTGAAGGGCAAGGTGAACCGAAAGGTGTTCCAGGTCACCGTGCCGACCGGCCGTCTCGTTCCGCCCGGCATCGGTCTCCAGGTCGATGGCGGCAAGACCCAGAAGCTCGACTACGTGATCTGCTTCCCGGATCGCTGCGTGGCCGAGGTTCCGCTAACGGACGCGCTCGTCGCATCCTTCAAGAAGGGTTCCAACCTGACGCTGACCTCCGTCAATTTCCAGAACCAGCCGAATCCGATCAAGGTGGCGCTCACCGGCTTCAGCGACGCCTTCGACGGTCCGCCCCTGAAGCAGTCCGATATCGAGGACCGTCAGAAGAAGCTGCAAGACTTCGTTGCCAAGAACAACGAGGATTTCGCCAAGAAGCTGAAGGAAGAGCAGGACAAGGCCAAGGCCGGGAACTGATCTTCGCGCCGCGGCGCAAAAGCCTCTACCGAGAGTGAAAAAACGGCCCCTTCGCGGGCCGATTTTTTGCTTCCGCCTCGTCAGGCCAAATGGAAATGGAAAGGGGCCGCGCCGTTGCCGGTGCAGCCCCTTGAAAACCACCCCAGCCAGATGCCGGGGAGAAAAACCGGCGCTTCGAGAACTTGGCCCGAAGCGCCTCTTGTCAGCGCTTCGAGAACTGGAACGAGCGGCGGGCTTTCGCCTTGCCGTACTTCTTGCGCTCGACCACGCGGCTGTCGCGAGTCAGGAAGCCGCCCTTCTTGAGCACGGCGCGCAAGGCAGGCTCGTAATAGGTCAGCGCCTTGGAAATGCCGTGGCGCACAGCACCGGCCTGGCCGGACAGGCCGCCGCCGATGACGGTGGCGACGATGTCGTACTGGCCGGCGCGGTTGGAGGCGATGATCGGCTGGTTGAGGATCATCTGCAGCACGGGGCGCGCGAAATAGGCCGCGAACTCCTTGTCGTTGACGATGATCTTGCCGGAGCCGGGCTTCACCCAGACGCGCGCGATGGCGTTCTTGCGCTTGCCGGTGGCATAGGCGCGGCCCGACTTGTCGAGCTTCTGGACGTGGACGGGCGCTGCGGCCTGCGTGTCGGCGACGGCGGTGCCCAGTTCTGCGAGCGAGGAAAGCTCAGCCATATCAGGAAACCTTCTTGTTCTTGGCGTTCAGCTTGGCCACGTCGAGGATTTCGGGCTGCTGGGCGACATGCGGATGTTCCGTGCCTGCGTAGACGCGGAGGTTCTTCATCTGGCGGCGGCCGAGCGGCCCGCGCGGGACCATGCGCTCGACGGCCTTTTCGACCACGCGCTCGGGGAAACGACCCTCAAGCAACTGGCGCGCGGTGCGCTCCTTGATGCCGCCGGGGTGGCCGGTGTGCCAGTAATAGACCTTGTCGGTGAATTTCTTGCCGGTGAACACCACCTTGTCGGCATTGATGACGATGACGTTGTCGCCGTCGTCGACATGCGGGGTGAAGGTCGGCTTGTGCTTGCCGCGCAGACGGTTGGCGATGACGGAGGCCAGACGACCGACGACGAGACCCTCGGCGTCGATCAGCACCCACTTCTTCACCACGTCCGCAGGCTTCTGCGAAAAGGTTGTCATGGTTTTTCTTCCAGTTTGGACCTTGCCGTCCGAAGACCGCGAAGGCGTTTCTTGTTGCTTGGATTGGCGAGGCGTTGCCGCTCTTGCCAATAACAAAACGGCGGCCTTTGCGGGCCGCTGTTCCGAGAAGGCTTATAGGCGAGGGCGATGCGGGCGTCAATTACCGTCGAATGATGATGTGAAATGAAAAGCGATTTAGAAACAAAGCGTTAGGGTAGAGGTATTATTTTACCACATCGCTTTGCCGCCTTGGCGGGATCGAGTAGGTGCCGGTGGCGTGCGCGACAGTATGTTTGTCGGCTCCGGCGACGATATCGATATCGAACACCATCAGGTTTTTCCCGAGCTTCAGAATGCGGCAATGCCCGTCGATGGGGCCGGCCTCAGCCTTGCGCATGAAATTGATGTTGAGGTTGACGGTGACCGAGAGCGCGTCCGGCCCGGCATGCGAGAGCACGCAGACATAACCGCCGATATCGGCAAGCGTGAACAGCGAGGGTCCCGACACAGTGCCACCGGGGCGCAGGTGCCGCTCTTCGGCGTTCAGCCTCACCGTGCACCCGCCGGGAAACACCTGGGTCGCCTCATAGAACCGCGCGCCCTCGTTGAGTTGCGGAAAGGCGGTGTTCATCAGGTCGTTGACTTCGGCGGCGCTGAGAACCGGCTTGAGATCGTTGTGGGCGGGCATGCGGCTTCCTCTTCGACGCAGCCTTTATGAAGGCACCTCAGCGCTTCTTGCAACAGTTGCTGCCGGCGGTTGGGGTATTGGACTAAGCGATATCGGGAACTAAGTTCCCTGCAACTGCACCAGTCGCATCGCTCAGGAAGCCGGGAGAAAAAACATGGCCGAGATCGTCGCCCTTAAAGCAACCGCGCCGGAGGGGCCGGTGCTCGCGGTACTCCATAAGGGCGTCCTGCGGCTGACGCTCACCAACCCGCCGGCCAATGCGCTGTCGCTTGCCGTCATGGCTGCACTGACCGAGGAATTCGAACGCGCCGGGCAAGACAAGGCCGTGCGCGTCATCGTGCTGGCGGCGGCGGGAAAGGTGTTTTGCGCCGGCCACGACCTTAAGGAACTGAGCGCCCACCGCGCCGATTCGGACCGCGGCAGGGCCTTCTTCGAACAGACCTTCGCCGCCTGCTCCACGCTGATGCAGGCCATCGTGCGCAATCCCAAGCCGGTGATCGCCGAGGTCGACGGCCTCGCCACCGCCGCCGGTCTGCAGCTGGTGGCAAGCTGCGACCTGGCGATCGCGTCAAACGCTTCCACTTTCTGCACGCCGGGCGTCCACATCGGCCTGTTTTGCTCGACGCCGATGGTGGCGCTGTCGCGCAACGCCTCGCGCAAGCAGGCTATGGAAATGCTGCTGACCGGCGAGACGATCGACGCGGCGACGGCCCGCGAGTTCGGCGTCGTCAACCGCGTGGTGCCGCCTGAATACCTGAATCAGACGGTGATGAAATACGCGCAAACCATTGCTTCCAAATCGCCCTTGACGCTGAAGATCGGCAAGGAAACCTTTTACCGGCAGGTCGAGATGAGCCTGGCCGATGCCTACGACTATACCGGCCGCGTGATGGTGGAAAACATGCTGGCGCGCGACGCCGAGGAAGGCATCGGCGCGTTCATCGGCAAGCGCCCGCCGGAATGGAAAGGGGAATAGGATGGAAACGCGCATTTCCATCGTCACCATCGCGGTGGAAGACCTCGACCGCTCCGCCCGGTTTTATGAGGCCATGGGGCTTACCCGCCATCGCATCAGGGACGGCGTCGCCTTCTTCCAGATGGGCGGGGCGATCCTGGCATTGTTCCCCCGGACCGAGGCGGAAAAGGATTCAGGTACCGCTTTCGGCACCGCTCCGTCGCGTGTTTACCTCGCCTACAACACCCGCTCCGATGCGGAGGTGGACGAAGTGCTGGCTGAGGCCGAAAAGGCCGGCGGACGCATTGTGAAACCGGCCAGTCGCGCCTTCTGGGGCGGCTGGTACGGCTATTTCGCGGATACCGAAGGCAATATCTGGGAAGTAGCCCACAATCCTGACTTCCCGATCGATGCGGAAGGGAATATTTCGCTGCCGCAATAGGTGGAGTCCGTGGGAAACGGAATTAAGGAGCGCTACGCGGCTTAAGGGTCAATTGCTTTTAAGCAATTGTTTCAGGAAGCTGGTTCGGCGAATGAGGTAGCGGTATGAGGCCGCCTTGAAGGGATGGGCCAGTTGACCGGCCAAGCCATTCCCCATTTTCTCAGCGACGCCCAGCGGCACGTTGCACATGCCAGGAACCCGAAATGTTCCGAACACCGTGTCGAAAATCGAAAAGACCGTAGCATAATTGGTGTTGTAGGCCTTGGGGTCTATGGCGTGGTGCCACCGATGCATGACCGGTGAAACGAATACATGCCTCAGCGGCCCGTAGGTCCATGGCAGATCGGCGTGGATGAGTGCGCCATAGTAGTGCCGGATGAAACTATTGGCGAGAAGGGCGAAGGGCGGAAGGCCCATCATCGACAGGAACGCGAAGTCCAGAATGACCGTCGTGATCCGGTTGATCGGATGGAACCTGAAGATTGCAAGCCAGGTCATTTCGGTGTCGCTGTGGTGGATGGCATGCGAGGGCCAAAGTAACGACGTGTGTTCCAGCCGATGCCTCCAGTAGCCGATAAAATCACCGGCAAAGACAGCCAGAAAGGCCACCACGGCAGGGTGTAAGCCTTCCCAGAAAGTACCTGGAACCAGGACGAGACCGGACGACTGGATAAACTGTCCCACAACCACTGAGAGGATCACAAGGATTGGTGCGACCAAAATGGCATCGGTGAAGTGGATAAGCAGATTGATCCGGCTCTCACCGATGGCCCTTTTTACGTCGGGTAAAAGCTGTCGACCCTTCAGAGCAATGGCCAGAAGCACAAAAAATGGAAGGGGGATGACGACAGCTTTGAACGCTCCAAGCAAAGCGGCTGAAATATGATCGAAAACTATTTCCAACATCGCCCCACACCGCTTGTATAAACTCGCGTCAAGCTTCGAGCCCGTAGCCGACGTTACCCGCCAAACGTAAAGATGTTGCTGCCTCCGGGAGTGTGACGAGAGTGCGCAAATAAAAGGCCGCCGCCTTGACCGGCCGCCGCTCCTTCTCCACAGAATGCAACCATGAATCACGACAGCTACGACAACGCCTATATCGCGGGCATCCTGAACTCGGTGAAGACCGTCGCCATGGTCGGTGCCTCGGCGAATGACGTGCGGCCGAGCTTCTTTGTGCTGAAATACCTGCTCAACAAGGGTTTTTCGGTGTTCCCGGTCAATCCCGGCCATGCCGGCAAGGAAATTCTGGGCCGCATGACTTATGCGAGACTGGCCGATATTCCCGAACCCATCGATATGGTCGATATTTTTCGCGCCTCCGCCGCGGTGCCGCCGATCGTCGACCAGGCGCTGGCGCTCGATCCACTGCCAAAAGTCATCTGGATGCAATTGACGGTGCGCAACGACGAGGCGGCGGCGAAAGCCGAAGCCGCCGGCGTGAAGGTGGTGATGAACCGCTGCCCCAAGATCGAATACGGCCGCCTGTCCGGCGAGATCGGCTGGAACGGCGTCAATTCCGGCGTGCTTTCGTCCAAAAAGCCGATCATGCGCAGCGGATTCCAGAGTTTCGGTATTCGCCAGCGGTAGTGTTGGAATCTTTTTCCATAAAGTAGCTGTTTTGCGGTGCGTTTGTTCCGACTTGCAAAGCGGTGAGGCATTTTCCCCTTTGCATTCGCAGCCTCCCTCCTTCAAAGATGCTGCCGACTTTCAAACACAATTCCTTGGAGGGGTTTTCATGTCACAACGCACGCCCGGTTTCGATACGCTCGCCGTTCACGCTGGTGCAAAGCCTGATCCGGCAACCGGCGCGCGCGCCGTGCCGATCTACCAGACCACGTCCTTCGTGTTCGAGAATGCCGACCATGCCGCCGCCTTGTTCGGCCTGAAGGCGTTCGGCAACATCTACACCCGCATCATGAACCCGACGCAGGCGGTGCTGGAGGAGCGCGTCGCAGCCCTTGAAGGCGGCACGGCCGCTCTCGCCACGGCGTCCGGCCAGTCGGCGCACCTGCTCGTGTTCCACACGCTGATGGAAGCCGGCGACAACTTCGTCGCGGCCAGCAAACTCTACGGCGGCACCATCAACGCGTTCGGCCACGCCTTCAAGAATTTCGGCTGGGAGGTGCGCTGGGCCGACATCAACAACCCGGCGACCTTCGAGAAACTGATCGACGGCAAGACCAAGGCGATCCACATCGAGAGCCTTGCCAATCCCGGCGGCGAGTTCGTCGACGTCAAAGCCATCGCCGACATCGCCCACAAGCACGGTCTGCCGTTGATCGTCGACAACACGCTGGCCTCGCCCTACCTGGTGCGGCCGTTCGAGCACGGCGCCGACATCATCGTGCATGCGACGACCAAGTTCATCGGCGGCCATGGCAACTCCATCGGCGGCATCATCGTCGACGGCGGCACCTTCGACTGGTCGAAGTCCGGCAAATATCCGATGCTGTCGTCGCCGCGTCCCGAATATGGCGGCATGGTGCTGCACGAAACGTTTGGCAACTTCGCTTTCGCCATTGCCGCGCGCGTGCTTGGCCTGCGCGATCTCGGCCCGGCCATCTCGCCGTTCAACGCCTTCCTCATCGTCACCGGCCTGGAAACGCTGCCGCTCAGGATGCAGCGCCATTGCGACAACGCGCTGGCCGTCGCCGAATGGCTGTCGAAGCATCCGAAGGTATCGTGGGTTTCCTATCCCGGTCTCAAGGGCGACAAGAACCACGCGCTTCAGCAGAAATATTCGCCGAAGGGCGCGGGCGCGGTGTTCACCTTCGGCCTCAAGGGCGGCTACGATTCGGGCGTGAAGTTCGTCGAGGGGCTGGAGATGTTCTCTCACCTCGCCAATATCGGCGACACCAAGTCGCTGGTCATCCACCCGGCCTCGACCACGCACCGCCAGCTTTCCGACGAGCAGAAGACCGCGGCTGGCGCCGGGCCCGAAGTGGTTCGCCTGTCGGTCGGCATCGAGGATGTCAACGACATCATCGCCGATCTCGAACAGGCTCTGGCGAAGGCCTGACGCCCGTGGCATGGAAGGCTTTGTCGAACGGGAGCCTTCCATGCCAGCCAGTTTCCTGAAGATCACGACCGCCGACATCGAACCTGAACCCGGAGCGCCGGCCCCGGATCGCCTGATCGCGGGCGATCCGAAATTCCGCACCTGGAATGCCGAGGAACGCGACGGTGGCCTCTATGCCGGCGTCTGGGAGGCGACGCCCGGCAAATGGCGCATCGAATATGACGAGTGGGAGTTCTGCCACATCCTCTCCGGCGTCTCGATCGTGACCGAAGAGGGCGGCGAGGCGCGCACGGTCAGGACCGGCGACAGTTTCGTGCTGAGGCCCGGCTTCAGGGGAAGCTGGGAAGTGCTTGAAACGACTCGTAAAGAGTATGTCATCAAGCTTTGACCGCTACGGACGGCGTGTGCCTTTGGCGGCATGATTTGCCCCGTGCTGGATCAGTGGCGCTGGTTGCCCCAGGCGTGCCGTGCCCTATGCTTGGCGGCTTCCGCATCGGTTTTTGCACCGCCATACCTTCATGGAGCCAGCCCATATGAATATACTTGTCGTAGGCGCCGGCATTGACGGACTGGCGACTGCATGGTCGCTGGTCAAGGCCGGGCATCAGGTTTCGCTGGTCGAGCAGGGGGCAAAAATACCCAACCCGCTTGCCGCCTCTGGCGATCATCACCGCATCATCCGCCGCGCCTACGGCAATGCCGCCGGCTATGGCCGGCTGATTACCGAGGCCTATGAGGCCTGGGACGAATTGTGGGCCGACCTTGGCGAAAATCACCTCGATCCGCGCGGTTTCATCTGTATTTCGCGCGAGGAGGGCGACGAGGCCGAAGAATATCGCGATGGGCTCGTCGCCGGCAACTTCCCGCTGGAAATGGTCGAACCGGTTGATGCCGTGAAGCGCTGGCCGTTTCTCGAAGCCGGAACCTTCCGCTACGCTTTTTTCTCGCCGGAGGGCGGCGCGTTGCATTGCCGCAAGATCGCCGCCGGACTGGTGAAATGGCTGAAGGCGAACGGCGCGAACATCTATGAAAACAGCAAGGTGACGGCAATCGACACTGACGCCGGCCGCATCACTCTGGAGCACGGCGAAACCATGCAGGCGGACCGGGTCGTCGTAACCGCCGGCGCTTGGGTGCTGAAACTGTTTCCCGAACTTGACGGCACGCTGAAAACCTACCGTACAGCACTTGCCTATGTCGAACCGCCGGCCGACCTGAAGGCGGCGTGGGAGGCGGCGCCCGTCATCCTCGATGTCGGCGGCATCACCGACGGCTACATGATCCCGCCCTCGGGCGGCGCCGGAATGAAATTCGGTTCGGGGCTGCACAAGGTGCCGACCAGCGATGCCGACTGGAACCGCGAGCCGGTAGAAGGTGAGGGCGAGGCGATCCGCAACCTTTTCTCGCCGCCCATCGCCCGTATCGATGAGTACACGGTCACCGAAGTCGTTACCTGCGCCTACACCTTCACGGCGGACGAAAAGTTCCTGGCGCATGAAAAAGGCAAATGCCTCGTCATCTCGGCCTGTTCCGGCCACGGCTATAAATTCGGTGCGGCGGTCGGCCGGCGCGTGGCAGCGGCGGTCGGCAGTGGCGACATTGCCGGGCTCAAACGCTGGCTGCGGGCGGAGGCAGCATAGATCGCGGTCAGGTGCCAATCTTAACCGGCAACCTTAATTCGACTTAACCGGACGACCGGCCCGGTCGGCCTTGCACAAGCATGAGCGGGCATCCTATTTACAGGGAACTGCCATTCCTCACGATTCCGGCCTTGCAGGCGCAAGGTTCATTTAAGGGACAGTCCATGAAAGACCCGCACGAAACCTACATGAACCTCGTCCCGATGGTGGTCGAGCAGACCAACCGTGGCGAGCGTGCCTACGACATCTTTTCGCGTCTTTTGAAAGAGCGCATCATTTTCATCACCGGGCCGATCGAGGACGGCATGGCCTCGCTTGTGTGCGCGCAGCTTCTCTTCCTCGAGGCGGAGAACCCGAAGAAAGAGATCAACATGTACATCAATTCGCCTGGCGGCGTGGTGACGTCGGGCCTCGCGATGTACGACACCATGCAGTTCATCAAGCCGCCGGTATCGACGCTTTGCGTCGGGCAGGCGATGTCTGCGGGGTCGCTGCTGTTGACGGCGGGCGCCAAGGACATGCGTTTCTGCACGCCGAACGCCCAGATCATGGTGCACCAGCCCTCTGGTGGCTATCAGGGCCAGGCGACCGATATCATGATCCATGCGCAGTTCACCGAGCGCCTGAAGCGCCGGCTGAACGAGATCTACGTCAGGCACACCGGCAAGGATTACGACACGATCCACAACGCCATGGAGCGCGACAACTTCCTGACGACCGAACAGGCGCTGGAGCTTGGCCTCATCGACAAGGTGCTGACGTCGCGTGATGAAATCGAAGGTGCGACTGCCTGATTGGCGTCTCCTGGACATCACGATGGCAGGAAGTGTCGCAGCCATGCACTTTTTGCAGGGATTTGCGGCATTTCGGCCACAATTGGCTGTTCCCACAGGAGCGTCGATTGCTTAACGTTAAGGCTCTATTGAGTTTCGGCGGCTTACCTTTGTGGTGGGGCCGCCGCGAATCAAGTGCTACGTTTTCTGATTTGTATTTCGTACGGAATGCGTTGTTTGGGCCGGGTGACTGGCAGCGGCGTATTCCCGCGATAGATTGAATACACGCCCTTTCAGCCGGACGATCGGCGGGCGCCATGAAAGGACTGGGAAATGAGCAAGGTCTCGAACGGCGGCGGTGATTCCAAGAACACGCTCTACTGCTCGTTCTGCGGCAAAAGCCAGCACGAGGTGCGCAAGCTGATCGCCGGTCCGACGGTGTTCATCTGCGACGAGTGCGTGGAACTGTGCATGGACATCATCCGCGAGGAGAACAAGACCTCGATGGTGAAGTCGCGCGAGGGCGTGCCGACGCCGCAGGAAATCCTGAAGGTTCTCGACGATTATGTGATCGGCCAACCCTACGCCAAGCGGGTTCTGTCGGTCGCCGTCCATAACCACTACAAGCGCCTGGCACATGCCGGCAAAAGCAACGACGTTGAACTGGCCAAGTCGAACATCCTTTTGATCGGCCCGACCGGCTGCGGCAAGACGCTTTTGGCGCAGACGCTGGCACGCATCATCGATGTGCCCTTCACCATGGCCGACGCCACTACGCTGACCGAAGCCGGCTATGTCGGTGAGGATGTGGAAAACATCATCCTCAAGCTGTTGCAGTCGGCCGACTACAATGTCGAGCGTGCCCAGCGCGGCATCGTCTACATCGACGAGATCGACAAGATCAGCCGCAAATCGGACAATCCCTCGATCACCCGCGATGTATCGGGCGAGGGCGTGCAGCAGGCGTTGCTGAAGATCATGGAAGGCACCGTCGCCTCCGTGCCGCCGCAGGGCGGCAGGAAGCATCCGCAGCAGGAATTCCTGCAGGTCGACACGGCCAACATCCTGTTCATCTGCGGCGGCGCCTTTGCCGGGCTGGACAAGATCATCTCGGATCGCGGCCGCAAGACCTCGATCGGCTTTTCCGCCACCGTCGCTTCGCCCGAGGATCGCCGCAGCGGCGAGGTGTTCCGTCTTGTCGAGCCGGAGGATTTGCTGAAATTCGGCCTGATCCCGGAATTCGTCGGCCGTCTGCCAGTGCTGGCGACGCTGGAAGATCTGGACGAGCCCGCGCTGATCCAGATCCTGACCGAGCCGAAGAACGCGCTGGTCAAGCAGTATCAGCGCCTGTTCGAGATGGAGAGCGTCGATCTGACCTTCCATGAGAACGCCCTGTCGGCCATCGCCAAGCGCGCCATCGAGCGCAAGACCGGCGCGCGCGGCCTGCGTTCCATCATGGAGGCGATCCTGCTCGACACCATGTTCGAACTGCCGGCGCTGGAAGGCGTGCGCGAGGTGGTGATTTCGGAGGAAGTGGTGACGGGCAGCGCCCGGCCGCTCTACATCTACTCCGACGCTAAGGAAAAGAAGGGCAATGTCAGCGCCTGACGCGCCTTTCGAACGAACTGGAAAACCGGACGGCGCCGCAGGGCGCCGTTTTGGCGTCGGGGTCGCTGCTGACGGGAAAGCGATGCAAGCCGGCTGTATGCCACCCCTTGATCTTTGGAGGGGGCGCATCCAACTAACGGTGGAAGGCCGCGGGCTTGCATTCTGTGCTGATAAACTCCCGTCACAAACGGTGGTAGGCGGAACGATCCCCGGTCGTTAATATAGGATTCGCGGTTGGCCGAACGGCGACCACGATAAGAAAGGTTGGACAATGGCCAAAGTATCCAAGGCTCCCGGCGACGGCGTTTTCGCGGTCCTCCCGTTGCGCGACATCGTGGTGTTCCCGCACATGATCGTTCCGCTCTTCGTTGGCCGTGAAAAATCGATCAAGGCGCTCGAAGAGGTGATGGGGCAGGAAAAGCAGATCCTGCTCGCCACCCAGATGAACGCCGCCGATGACGATCCCGAGCCGTCCGCCATCTTCGATGTCGGTACGCTCGCCAACGTGCTGCAATTGCTGAAACTGCCGGACGGCACCGTAAAGGTGCTGGTCGAGGGCGCTTCGCGCGCCAGGATTACGGCGTTCACCGACCGGGCCGATTTCCATGAGGCCAAGGCCAGCGTGCTTGCCGAACCGGAGGAAGAAGAGGTCGAGGTCGAGGCGCTGGCGCGTTCGGTCGTCACCGACTTCGAAAACTACGTCAAGCTGAACAAGAAGATTTCGCCTGAAGTGGTGGGTGCTGCCAGCCAGATCGACGACTATTCCAAGCTCGCCGATACGGTCGCTTCGCATCTCGCCATCAAGATCCCCGAGAAGCAGGAAATGCTTTCCACGCTCTCCGTCAAGGAGCGGCTGGAGAAAGCTATGGGCTTCATGGAGGCGGAGATTTCCGTCCTTCAGGTCGAAAAGAGAATCCGCTCGCGTGTAAAACGCCAGATGGAGAAGACGCAGCGCGAATATTACCTCAACGAGCAGATGAAGGCGATCCAGAAGGAACTCGGCGAGGGCGAGGACGGCCGCGACGAGGCCGCCGAGATCGAGGCGCGCATCAAGAAGACCAAGCTCTCCAAGGAGGCCCGCGAGAAGGCGGAAGCCGAGTTGAAGAAGCTCAAGACGATGTCGCCGATGTCGGCGGAATCCACCGTCGTGCGCAACTATCTCGACTGGCTGTTGTCGATCCCATGGGGCCGCAATTCCAAGGTCAAGCAGGACCTGAACTTCGCGCAGGAGGTGCTCGATACCGACCATTTCGGCCTCGACAAGGTCAAGGACCGGATCGTGGAGTATCTGGCCGTGCAGAGCCGCCAGAAGAAGCTGAAGGGACCGATCCTGTGTCTCGTCGGCCCTCCCGGCGTCGGCAAGACCTCGCTCGGCAAATCGATCGCCAAGGCGACCGGACGTGAGTTCATCCGCATGGCGCTCGGCGGCGTGCGCGACGAGGCCGAGATCAGGGGCCATCGGCGTACCTATATCGGCTCGATGCCCGGCAAGGTCATCCAGTCGATGAAGAAAGCCAAGAAGTCCAATCCGCTCTTCTTGCTCGACGAGATCGACAAGATGGGCCAGGATTTCCGTGGCGATCCGTCGTCGGCGCTGCTGGAGGTGCTCGATCCGGAACAGAACTCGACGTTCATGGACCATTACCTCGAGGTCGAATACGACCTGTCGAGCGTCATGTTCGTGACGACGGCGAACACGCTGAACATCCCTGCGCCACTGATGGACCGCATGGAGATCATCCGTATCGCCGGCTACACCGAGGACGAGAAGATCGAGATCGCCAAGCGGCACCTGATGCCGAAGGTGATGCGCGACCACGCGCTGCAGCCGAAGGAGTTTTCCGTCGGCGACGACGCGATCCGCGCCATCATCCAGACCTACACCCGCGAAGCGGGCGTCAGGAGCCTTGAGCGCGAGCTGATGAAGCTTGGGCGCAAGGCGGTGACCGAGATCCTGAAGACCAAGAAGAAGTCGGTGGCGATCACCGCCGCGAACATCTCGGACTACCTCGGCGTCGAGCGTTACCGCTTCGGTCAGGTCGAGGCCGACGATCAGGTCGGCGTCGTTACCGGATTGGCATGGACCGAGGTCGGCGGCGAATTGCTGACGATCGAAGGCGTCATGATGCCCGGCAAGGGCCGCATGACGGTGACCGGCAACCTGAAGGACGTGATGAAGGAATCGATCTCGGCGGCGGCCTCCTATGTCCGCTCGCGCGCCATGGATTTCGGCATCGAGCCGCCGCTTTTCGAAAAGCGCGACATCCACGTCCACGTTCCCGAGGGGGCGACCCCGAAGGACGGTCCGTCGGCAGGTGTCGCGATGGCGACGGCGATCGTCTCGGTGATGACCGGCATCCCGGTCAAGGCCGACATCGCGATGACCGGCGAAATCACGCTGCGCGGCAGGGTGCTGCCGATCGGCGGGTTGAAGGAGAAGCTGCTGGCAGCGTTGCGCGGCGGCATCAAGAAGGTGCTGATCCCGGAAGAGAACGCCAAGGATCTGGTGGAGATTCCGGACAACGTGAAAAACGGCATGGAAATCATTCCGGTTTCGCGTGTCGGCGAGGTCCTTCGCCACGCTTTGGTGCGGATGCCGGAGCCGATCGAGTGGGTGGAGCCGGTCGATGCGCCGGCGGTAGTCGATACCGCCGACGACGCCGGAAAATCGCTCTCTCACTGAGCTTTCTTGCAAAGTGCGCTGCACAATATGAAAGCCGGGCCTCGTGCCCGGCTTTTTCATGTGAAAAACCCCGGAAAATAAGGGACTCCGCGCGTTTTTCCGGCTATTGCGGCTTGGTTGCGGGAACGCTTCTTTCTAAAGTCCGTTTCCTGCCGGTTGAGTCGCTTGTCCCGGTTTTCTCATGGAAGGGAATTTTTATGAACAAGAACGAACTGGTATCTGCTGTCGCCGATGCCGCGAATATTTCGAAAGGCGATGCGCAGTCC
>JBARYG010000025.1:0-38579 GCA_049647745.1 Mesorhizobium sp. | reverse complement strand
CCATCTCCCTCGCGGGAACACGGGTCATGAACCGGATGAGTGTGGAGGGGACGGTGCCGGGTCGGTCGCACTACGGTGGTGTGGCTGGGTGATGAGCCCTCAGATCCGGGCCTCGACCAAGGCTTGTGGGCGGAAATGCCCCTCCCTGTGGTGAGGCAAGCACACCGGCGGGGCGCGGAAGTCGCGCCACGTATAAAATTATCAGAGGCTCGGCCTCGCGCCCCGCTTCCCACCTGCCTGAAAGGCAGCGTTCTTTGAAATGGCCAGACGGCGAATGCCGGGCGTGGCAACGAATACGGTTATCTTGCGCCCGCCCGCCGGATGGCGCTCGACGACAAAAGCGAGCGCGGGCCGTGGATGAATGTCCATGCCGGCGCTTTCCGGTGGGCAAGGCGTGGTGCGGCGGCTTCGTCGACGCGCGCATAGTCGAAAGTCTTGGCCGCTACCGACGACAGCAGCGATAACGTCGCGCCGGGCCGGTCGATCACCGCGATCGGAAAGGTCATCATGATTTCCCGCCAGCGCTGCCAGCGGTGGAAATCGCGGAGCGAATCGGCGCCCATGATCCAGACGAAATCGACGCCGGGATTTTTTTCGCGCACCAGCGCCAGTGTGTCGGCGGTATAGCGGATGTGATGCGCCGCCTCGAAGGCGGTGACTTTTATGCGCGGGTTCCTGGTGATCTTTTCCGACAGCATCAGCCGTTCAGCCAGCGGTGCTAGCTCGCCATGGTTCTTAAGCGGGTTGCCGGGCGTCACCATCCACCACAATTGATCGAGCGCCAGCCGCCGCAGCGCAATGTCGGCAACCAGCGCGTGGCCGGCATGCGGCGGATTGAACGAACCGCCGAACAGGCCGACCTGCATGCCCTTTTCGACATGGGGCATGCGCAGATAGCGGGAGGCGATGTTATGCCGCAAAGGCGTCACGTGCGGGCGGATAAAATCACGGCCGCACCTGTCCGGTTCCGCGTACGCGGTATTTGAACGAGGTGAGCTGCTCGACGCCGACCGGGCCGCGCGCATGCATCTTGCCGGTGGCGATACCGATTTCCGCGCCCATGCCGAACTCTCCGCCATCGGCGAACTGGGTAGAGGCGTTGTGGAGCAGGATGGCGGAATCGATCTCGTTGAAGAATTTTTCGACCGCCTTCGCATCGTCGGCGACGATGGCCTCGGTGTGGTGCGAGGAATAGGTCTCGATGTGCTCGATGGCGCCGGAAACGCCGTCGACCAACTTCACCGAAATGATGGCGTCGAGATATTCGGTGGTCCAGTCGGCATCGGTTGCGGGTGTCGCGTCGGGGAATGTCTTCAGCACCTCGGCATCGGCTCGGATTTCGCAGCCGGCATCGCGCAGGGCGGTCAGGATCGGGACAAGATGGGTCGCGGCGATGGCGCGGTCGACCAGCAGCGTTTCCGCTGCGCCGCAGATGCCGGTGCGCCGCATCTTGGCGTTGACGGCGATTTTTGTCGCCATGTCCAGATCGGCCGATTTGTCGATATAGAGGTGGCAGATGCCTTCCAGATGCGCGAACACCGGCACGCGGGCTTCGTTTTGGACCCGCGAAACGAGGCTTTTGCCGCCGCGCGGGATGATGACGTCGAGATTGCCGGACAAACCCTTCAGCATTTCGCCGACGGCGGCGCGGTCTGTGGTCGGCACAAGCTGGATGGCGTCTTCGGGCAGGCCGGCTGCCTTCAGCCCTTCGACGAGACAGGCGTGGATGGCGGCAGACGAATTGGCCGAATCCGAGCCGCCGCGCAGGATCACGGGGTTGCCGGCCTTGAGGCAAAGCGCGCCGGCATCCGCCGTGACGTTGGGGCGGCTTTCATAGATGACGCCGATGACGCCAAGCGGGGTCCTCACCCGCTCGATATGGAGGCCGTTCGGGCGGTCCCATTCGGTGATCACCTCGCCGACCGGATCGCGAAGCTCGGCGATCGCGCGGATGCCGTCGGCGATAGTGCGGATGCGGGCCGGCGTCAGCTTCAGCCGGTCCATGAACGAGGCTGCAAGGCCGGCTTCCTCGCCATTGGCCATGTCGATGGCGTTGGCGTCGAGGATTTCCTGTTCGCGCCGCGCAATCGCCTGGGCCATGCCGACCAGGGCCGCGTATTTGCGCTCGGCGGTGGCGATGGCCAACGGTCGGGCGGCAGTGCGGGCGCGGCGGCCGATATCGGCCATCAGCGTTGCTATATCGCTTCCGGAATTGTCATGCCGGGTCAGCATGGCTTACCTCCGTTGCAGGCTTGGCATCGTAGCTGCCGGCGTCGTCGTTCACGACAAGGTCGTCGCGGTGGATCATCGCCGAGCGCGCTTCATAGCCGAGCACCGTTTCGATCTCGGTTGTCTTCAGGCCTGCGATTCTTACGGCATCGGCGGCATCGTAGGCAACCAGCCCGCGCGCGATCTCGCGGGCTTCGGGCGACAGGATAGCCACGGTGTCACCGCGCGAAAAGTTGCCGCTGACCAGTTTGACGCCTGCTGGTAGCAGCGACTTTCCCGACAAGAGTGCCCGCACAGCGCCGGCGTCGATGGTAAGCCGGCCTGCCGGTTCGAGCTGGCCGGCAATCCAGGTCTTGTAGCCCTTCACCGGGTGCGTGCTCGGCCTGAAGAAGGTGGCGCGTTCGCCACGTTCGATCGCCATCAGCGGCGACAGCCGCGTGCCGGCGGCGATGACCATGGCGGTGCCGGCGGCGGTGGCGATCTTGCCGGCGTCGAGCTTGGTGCGCATGCCGCCGCGTGAAAATTCGGAAGCCGCCGCACCCGCCATCGCCTCGATGTCGGGCGTTATGTGGTCGACCAGGGGGATAAAGCGCGCCTTGGGATCGCGTGCCGGAGGGGCAGTGTAGAGCCCGTCTATGTCGGAAAGCAGCACCAGAAGGTCTGCGCCCATCATGGTGGCGACGCGCGCCGCCAGCCGGTCGTTGTCGCCATAGCGGATTTCGGAGGTCGCGACCGTGTCGTTCTCGTTGATGACCGGCACCGCCTTCATCTTGAGCAGGGTGGAGATGGTGGCACGGGCGTTGAGATAGCGGCGGCGCTCCTCGGTGTCGCTGAGTGTCAGCAGGATCTGGCCCGATTTCAGCCCGTGGCTGCCAAGGGCTTCCGACCATGCGCCGGCCAGCGCGATCTGGCCGACCGCCGCCGCCGCCTGGCTTTCTTCCAGCTTCAGGGCACGTTTTCCAAGGCCCAGAATGGTGCGGCCGAGCGCGATGGCGCCGGAGGAGACGACGAGGATTTCGGTGCCGCCCTCGGCCAGTTCGCCTATGTCGTCGGCCAGCGAAGCGAGCCAGTCGCGCTTCAGGCCGGTTGTGCGGTCGACCAACAGCGCCGAACCGATCTTGATGGCGATGCGCCGATATTTCTTTATCGATACGGCTGTCATCGGGTAGCTAGTCCTGCCACCGGGTGTCGGCGGGCGCCGTGGGTTCGCGGGCTTCCTCCACGATCTTCATCAGCGCCCGCAGCATCGCCTCGACACCCTCATGGGTGACGGCCGACAAAAGCATCGGCGCGCGGCCGGCGGCGCGTTTCAGCGAAGCGACCTTTTTCTTACGCTCGTCGGCGTCGAGGATATCGACCTGGCTCAAGGCGACGATCTCGACCTTCTCATCCAGCCCGTTACCGTAAGCTTCGAGTTCCCGACGCACGGTCTTGTAGGCCTTGCCGGGATTGTCCTCCAGCGCCGATACCAGATGCAGGAGCACGCGCGTGCGCTCGACATGGCCGAGGAAGCGGTCGCCGATGCCGACGCCTTCGTGTGCGCCCTCGATCAGGCCCGGAATGTCGGCGATGACGAATTCGCGGGCGTCGATGCGGGCGACGCCGAGGCCCGGATGCAGCGTGGTGAAAGGGTAGTCGGCGATCTTCGGCTTGGCCGCCGTCACCGCCGCCAGAAAGGTGGACTTGCCGGCGTTGGGCAGGCCGACCAGACCGGCATCGGCGATCAGCTTAAGCCGCAGCCAGATGTTCATCTCGGTGCCCGGCAGGCCGGGATTGGCGCGGCGCGGCGCCTGATTGGTCGAGGTCTTGAAATGCTGGTTGCCGAAGCCGCCATTGCCGCCCTTGGCCAGCAGGAAACGCTGGCCGACCCGCACCATGTCGCAGATCAGCGTCTCGTTGTCCTCCTCCATGACCTGCGTGCCCACCGGCACTTTCAGCGTCACGTCGGCGCCCTTGCCGCCGGTCATGTTGCGGCCCATGCCGTGCATGCCGGTCTTGGCCTTGAAGTGCTGCTGGTAGCGATAGTCGATGAGCGTATTGAGCCCGTCGACCGTCTCGACCCAGACATCGCCGCCACGGCCGCCGTCGCCACCGTCCGGTCCGCCGAATTCGATGAACTTTTCGCGCCGGAACGATACCGAACCGGCGCCGCCGTCGCCGGAGCGTATGTAGACCTTGGCCTGATCGAGGAATTTCATCTCAGATACGCTGTTCTGCTGTTGGCGGGTTTCGTTAGCCTGCTCTAGCCTATCACGCGGGCAAGGGCGAGTGGACACGTCGCGTTTCGGCGCGTCCACTCTTGCCGGGTCAGTCGGCGGTCACGAATGCACCCAGTTGCGCAGGCTCGTCCAGGTCTTGCGGTCGAGGCGGTAGCGCTCGACCGGGACCTGGCCGGCGACGATCGAGTTCAGCATGCCCTGGCCGGCGTACTGGAAGCCGCATTTGTGGATGACGCGGCGCGAGGCCGGGTTGATGACCCGGCACGAGGCGTGCAGCACCTGGATGGTGGTGCTGCGGAAGGCGAGGTCGACCAGCGCATGCGCGGCCTCGGTCGCGTAACCGTGCTTCCAGTGCGGCTCGCCGATCCAGTAGCCAAGTTCGAGCCCGCGCTCGGTCGGGTCGAGGCCGGCGCAGCCGACGAAGGTATCGGTTCCGGCAAGCGTGAGCGCATAGACGGCGCCGCCACGCCGCGCCCTGGTCATGGCCAGGAACGTGCGGGCTTCGGCTTCGCCGTAGGGATGAGGCATGCGGGCCAGCATCTGGGCGATATGGTGGTTGTCGGCAAGCGCCATCAACTGTTCCGTGTCGCTTTCGCGCGGGGCGCGCAGCACCAGGTTTTCGGTGGCGAGAACGGGGCAGTCTATCGCGAAACTTTCACCTTCAAAATCTTCCGTTTCGGCAACCATGTCAAAAGTCCTCCAGGCAAAGAAAAAGGGGAGATGGCGCTTCCCATCTCCCCTGATCCATTTCCTGGCTTGGCCAGACACCGGTTCCCGAGATGGGAGCCGGTTTAAGTGCGGAACCGGCTACTCCGCGGCCTTGAGCATCGGGTTTACCGACACGTAGGTTCGGCCATTGGCTTTTTTGTTAAAGGTCACCGCGCCTGCTTCGAGCGCGAAAAGCGTGTGGTCCGTGCCCATGCCGACATTGACGCCGGGATGCCACTGGGTGCCGCGTTGACGAATAATGATGTTGCCCGGAACGACAGCTTCGCCGCCGAACTTCTTCACGCCAAGGCGCTTGGAATGCGAATCGCGACCGTTGCGCGACGAGCCGCCAGCTTTCTTGTGTGCCATGTTTCTAACTCCTTTGCGTCGCGGGGACGCCTCGAATCCTTATGAACGCGCTTTGCGTCCGTTTCAAGTCTGATGTCGGTGCTGGACCGACAGCTTACTTCTTTGCCAGTTCCTTGGCCTGCTCGCGCCAGTCCTTGATCTGGTCGGCGCTGAACGGCATGTGGGCGTCGATCTTCTCGACTTCGGCATCGGTCAGCGCGGCGATCTGGGCGAAGGTGGTGATGCCCTGCTCGTTCAGATCCTTGGCCGCAACCGGGCCGATGCCCTTGATGACGGTGAGGTCATCGGCGTCGCCTTTCGGCGCCTTGAACAGCGGTGCCGCGGCGGCTGCCGGGGCTGCATCGTCCTTCTTGGCCGCTGCCGGGGCGTCCTTCTTCGCGGCGGCCTTTGCGGGCTTCGCTTCCGCCTTCTTCGACGGCTTGGCGCCATCCGTCAGGATTTCGGAAATGCGCACCGTGGTGAGCAACTGGCGGTGGCCGATCTTGCGGCGCGAGTTCTGCCGACGGCGCTTCTTGAACGCGATGACCGTGCGGTTCTTGCCCTGTTCGACGACTTCGGCGGCGACCGTGGCGCCAGCCACGAACGGCGCGCCGAACACGACGTTTTCGCCTTCGCCATGCGCCAGAACGTTGTCGATCACGACGATATCGCCGACATTGGCTTCAAGCTTCTCGATCTTCAGGAGATCGTTGGCGGCAACGCGATACTGCTTGCCGCCCGTTTTGATGACTGCGAACATTTTTAGCCTTTCGCTGTTCGGTCGGCCTTGATGAGCCGCTTTTGGCGGTTCGACCGTCTTTTTGTCAGTCTGCGGGTTCGAAAAACAAGCGGCGCGGAAAGTCTCCACGCCGATTGCGCGCTGTCCCTAGCCGAAGGGGTCGCGCAAGTCAAGCAGAGCGCCCAAAGTATGGCAGCCGCCGAATAATTCCGGAAGGACAAGGTGTATCAGCTAACTGGCGGAGAGGGAGGGATTCGAACCCCCGATGGGCTTGCACCCATGCCGCATTTCGAGTGCGGTGCATTCGACCACTCTGCCACCTCTCCGCGGGTCATGGTCCGCCGTTGCCAGCGCGGCGCCTAGATAGCGGCTCGACGCATAGGTTACAAGGCCCAATCTCCGATAGGCGACGGCATATCCGTCGGCTGTACCGCGGTGCGGCTGCGATGCGGCGGGCGCACTGCGGTCGGCGATGCCGCGAAGCCCTATAGCCAGCCGGAACCAGCGTGTTTTTCGGCTCAGACTGCCAGCGCGGCGGCATTGTGCGGCTTGGCGGCGCGCAGCAGCATGCCGAAAAGATCGCGCGGCTCGTCCGGATCGGCCAGCAGGTCGAGTTCTTCGAACAGGCCTGTCGCGACAAGCTGGTCGCGGACATAGCGCAGGGCGGAAAAATCCTCGATGGCGAAGCCGACGGAATCGAACAGCGTGATCTGCCTTGCGTCGGTGCGGCCTACGGCGCTGCCCGTCATCACTTCCCACAATTCGGTGACGGGGTGGTCGGCGCCGAGTTGCTGGATTTCGCCCTCGATGCGGGTTTGCGGCGGATACTCGACGAAGATGCCCGACCGCAACAGGATGTCGCGATGCAGTTCCGTCTTGCCGGGGCAGTCGCCGCCGACGGCATTGATGTGAACGCCGCCGCCAACCATGTTGTCGGTCAGGATGGTCGCATATTGCTTGTCGGCGGTGACGGTGGTGATGATCTGAGCCCCTTCCACCGCCTCCTGACCGGTACGGCATACAGTAATGTCGAAGCCCATGCCGACAAGGTTTTTCGCGCATTTTTCCGAGGCCGAGGCGTCGATGTCGTAGAGCCGCAGCTTGTCGACGCCGAGCAGGGCCTTGAAGGCAGTGGCCTGGAACTCGGACTGCGCGCCGTTGCCGATGATGGCCATCGTGTCGGCTCCCTTCGGTGCCAGATATTTTGCGGCAACAGCCGAGGTCGCGGCGGTGCGCAGGGCGGTGAGGATCGTCATCTCGGTCAGCAGCATCGGATAGCCGTTGCCGACGTCGGCCAGCATGCCGAAAGCGGTGACGGTCTGGCGCCCCTCACGCATGTTCTTGGGATGGCCGTTGACATATTTGAAGCCGTAGAGGTGGCCGTCGCTGGTCGGCATAAGTTCGATCACCCCGTCCGTGCTGTGCGAGGCGACGCGCGGCGTCTTGTCGAACAGTTCCCAGCGCCGGAAATCCTCTTCGATATAGGCGGCCAGTTCGGTCAGGAAACGCTCCACGCCGATGGCAAGCACCAGCTTCATCATCGAGTCGACGCTGACGAAGGGAACGACATTCAGTTTGGCAGTCATGATCCGTAGCTCCGTGTCGGGCGATCCATGATGCGGCGGCCCATGAGGCTTGCTGTCAGGTCGACCATGAGGGTGGCGGTGCGCCCGCGCTCGTCGAGAAAGGGATTGAGTTCGACCAGATCGAGGCTGGTGACGAGGCCGCTGTCGTGCAGCATCTCCATCACCAGATGCGCTTCGCGAATGGTCGCGCCGCCCGGAACGGTGGTGCCGACGGCGGGCGCGATCGAGGGATCGAGGAAATCGACGTCGAGGCTGACATGCAGCATGCCGCCCTCGCGCGCCACGCGCTCCAGGAAATCGCGCAGCAGCCTGGCAATGCCGTGCTCATCGACGGCGCGCATGTCATGGACGGTGACGCCGGCGACGTTCAGCGCCTGCCGCTCGGCCGGGTCGACGCTGCGCACGCCGAGTACGCAGATGCGCTGCGGCGGCACGGCCGCCGCCAGATCGGGGAAGTAACCCTCAAAGCCCTGCTGGCCGCTGGCATAGGCAAGCGGCACACCGTGCAAATTGCCGCTGGTGGTGGTGTCGAGCGTGTGGAAATCGGGGTGGGCGTCCAGCCAGAGCACGAACAGTGGCTTACCGGCTTCGGCGGCCCGGCGCGAAAGGCCGGATACGGTGCCGGCCGAGATGGCATGATCGCCGCCGAGGAAGATAGGCATGCCTTCGGCGCTTGCGGCGTAGGCAGCCTCTGCGATGGCGGTCGTCCAGGCAGAAATTTCCGGCAGTGCCTTCAGTGCGGCGTTGCTGTGGCCGATCGGGCGGACATTGCCCAAGGGTATCGTGCCGAGATCGGTTGCGGTATGGCCGAGTTCGGATAGTGCGGCTGCAAGGCCCGCCGTGCGCAGCGCGCTGGGGCCCATCTCGCAGCCCATGCGGCCCGAGCCTACCTGAACCGGGGCTCCCAGTATCGTGCACTGCATCCGTCGTCTCCGCCATCTTCTCCAGCCACTGGTTAAAGCCGAGCTCGCTGGCGGAACGAACAGAACGAATTGGCAAATAAATCAGGATAGCTTATCAAAATGGCACTTTTGTTTTTCAAAACGGCAGGTCATGGATTCTCTCGATGAAAAACTGATCACGCTCCTGCGCCATGACGCGCGGCGCGGCATTTCCGATCTGGCCATCCATCTCGGCGTTTCGCGCGCCACCGTGCGGGCCCGCATCGAGCGGCTGGAGCGTGCCGGCGAGATCGTCGGCTATACGGTCATCCTGCGCGCCGATACGGTCGAGCTGCCGGTTCGCGGCATCATGATGATCGAGATCGAAGGGCATGCCGCCGACCGCGCCATCCGGACGCTGGGAGGATTTGCCGAGGTGTCGACAATCCACACGACCAACGGGCGCTGGGATCTGGTCGTAGAACTGGCGACGGCGACGCTCACCGATTTCGATGCTGTGCTGCGCCGTATCCGGCTTGTACCGGGGGTCACCGGGAGTGAAACGAACCTGCTGCTGGCGACGCCGCGCAGCACCAAGGCGCGCCTGACCTGAGGCCGTTTCAGGCGTGGGACCGATGAAGGTCGTCGGCAGGCGACAGCGGCTGTCCGCTTCAGGTCCGGCGAAATCGAACCTCATGCGTCGGCCTCGGTCGATCCGGCTTTTCCGACAAATATCCCATATTATTGTCTACAATATTGTATTTGATGGAACTGCACTTGGTTGACATTTGTTGCTCGATGGAGATTGTCTGCCGGCGCTGGAGAGACTGTGAATGAACGGACGCACCGAGGTATCGACGCAGCAGATCGTTGAACGCGTCTGGCTTTCCATTGCCGAACGCAGGTTGCGGCCCGGCGTCCAGCTCAAGGAAGAGCAACTGGCTTCCATCTTCGACGTTAGCCGCGCCCGCATCCGCCAGGCGCTCGCGGCGCTTCAGCGCGACGGGCTGGTGACCATCGTCCCGAACAGAGGCGCCTTCGTCTGCAAGCCGTCGGTCGACGAGGCGAGGGATGTCTTCTTCGTGCGCCGCGCGGTCGAGAAGCGTGTCGTCGAGCGGCTTTGCACGGCGATCTCGAAGGCGGAAATCGAGCTCCTGCGCAGCCATGTCGCGAAGGAGAAAATTGCCAGCGAAAAGGACGTAACTACCGACATCATAAAGCTTTCCGGAGGTTTTCACCTACTGTTGGCGCAGATTGTCGGATCGGATTTCCTTTTCGGAACCATGCGCGACCTGATCGCGCGAACCTCGCTGATCACGGCCGTATACCGCAACACCAGCCGGTTCAATTGCGGCCCCGACGAGCATGCCGATATCGTCGAGGCGATCTCGAAGGGCGATGCCGAAAAAGCCATTCGGCTGATGAGCCACCATCTCGAGCATGTCGAGTCCGAACTCGACCTTAGCGAGTTGCGCAATCCCGTTCAGGATTTGCGGGCCGCATTGGCGTAGGCTGGTCTTCGTACGCGCCATTCTCGGCGATGCGACCTGATATAGGCTTTTTTACTTCCAATGAAGAACCCAACGCGAAGCGGGGAGGCGGTGGCTTGGGCGGCCGAGGATTCGAGCTGAATTGGCGTCATTTATGTATACAATTTTTTAGAAACATGTTGACAGAAATGTATTCCTGTTATCTGATCCCTGCATCCGCGCAGCCGCAGAGCACTCAAACAAAGCGCGATATCAAAGGGGAGTTACCATGATCAGCAGACGCACTGCCTTGAAATCCGTGGCGCTCGGCGCGGCCTCCGCGCTGGCAATCGCCGGCATGCTCGCTTCGGCGCATGCCGAAAACAAAAAGCTCAAGATCGGTTTTGTCGGCGTCACCAGCGGTCCCGCCGCCGCGTGGGGCACCTCCAACGTCCGTTCCATGCAGGTGCTGGCCGACTGGCTCAACGAAAAGGGCGGCGTCAAGATCGGCGATAACACCTACGATATCGAGATCGTCACCTTCGATGACCAGAAGGATCCCAAGCGCGCCGTCGCCGGCATGGAAAAGATGGCCGAGCAGGGCATACACTATGTCGTCGGCCCGAACGTCGATGACGGCGCGGCAGCGGTCCGCCCGGTCGCCGAGGCCAAAGGCATCATCTATTTCCCTTATTCGTTCCCCAAGGCGCTTTACACGCCGCCGGCCTCCAACGCCGTGCTCGGCATGGTCGCCAATTACCAGTCGGCACCGGCGATCTATAAATATCTGAAGGAAAACAAGGGCGTCAAAAAGATCGCCTTCGTCGCGGCAAACGAATCCGATCCGCTCAGCCAGCGCGACGGCGGCGTCGAAGCGGCCAAAGCGCTGGGCCTCGAAATCGTCGCCCAGAACGACACCTACCCGAACGACACGCGCGACTTCACGCCCGTGCTGACGCCGATCGTCCAGCAAAAGCCGGACCTGCTCGTGCTTTCGGGCGTGGCACCCGCCAATGCGCCGCTTCTGATCCGCTCGGCGCGGGAACTCGGCTATGAGGGGTTGATCTCCGCCGAAACCGCGCAGGACGCCACCGTGCTGCAGGAAGGTGCGGGCGATCTCGCCAACGGGTTCATCTCCGTCGGCGGTGCGTCCACGCCGGAAATCCGCTCGCCGGCGATGGAGGAATTCATCGATCGCTACACCAAGAAATACGGCGAATACAACGACGAATCCAACACCAAGGTCTACGCGCTCCAGTACATCGTCGACACGCTGCAGGCGAACCCGGCTGCCATCGACAATGTGAAGGAATACATGAAGACCATGGACACCTTCTCGGCGCCCAATCCCTTCGTGAAGGAAGGCACCCTGAAATATGTCGGCATGGCCTCGTTCGGCCAGAAGCGTCAGATTTCGGTGCCGATGGTGGTGACGCAGTTCGAGAACGGCAAGTTCGAGACGCTGTTCGTCGGCGAAGTGGACTAAGCCGTCGTCCGGCCGGGTGCCTGCGGCTTCCTCCTTGCTGCAGACGCCTGGGTCGGCAGGCCGCGCCGGTGGACCGGCCGCGGATGCCTGGACGTCTCGTGGTGTGACAGCGCGCGGTGCGGGGCCTAGCCTCCGCCGCGTCGCCAACCGGATTTGACCTCATGGAACAGGTGATCGCCAACGGGCTCTATCTGGGCGCCCAATATGCGCTGATCGCGCTCGGGTTGACGCTGATCTTCGCTCTGATGAACGTGCTCAATTTCGCCCACGGCCAAATGTATGTGCTGGGCGGCTTCGTGACCTATGCCGTCTACGGCCAGCTTGGCCTGCCCTTTCCGGTAGCGTTGGCGGCTGCCTCCGTCACGCTGGCCATCGTCGGCGCGCTGATCGAGAAATTCCTGTTCCGCCCGGTGGTGCGGCGAAGCGAGCGCGAGGAAAGCACCATGCTTCTCGCCGCCGCCATCGCCTTCTTCCTCGACGCGATCATCCTGCTGATCTTCGGCGAGAAGCAGCGCGGCGTGCCCAAGATCGTCAGCGGCGTCTTCGTTTCGGACGGGCTCATCATGCCCTATGACCGCATGGTGGTCGGCATCGTGGCGCTGGCGATGATCGCCGCCTTCGTGCTTTACATGCAATACAGCCGGCCGGGCCGGGCGATGCGCGCACTGGCGCAGGACCGCATAGCGGCCCAACTGATGGGCGTGAACGTCGACCGCTATTCGATGATCGGCTTTGCGCTCGGCGCCCTGCTTGCGGGCGCCGTCGGCGGCCTTCTCGTCACCATTACCGGCGTCAACTCCGGCATCGGCGGCCCGATCTCGATCAAGGCGTTCCTGATGGTGATGATCGGCGGAGCCGGCGTCGTCGGCGGCGCCATCGCCGGCGGCTTCATCCTCGGCATGATGGAATCGGTCGGGCTGACGGTGCTGCGCGAATATGGCGACATCACCTATCTCGTCATCTTCGCGCTCTTGATGGTGTTCCTCAGCATCCGTCCCAACGGGCTGATGGGAAAGCCCTGGGGTTGAGCCATGACATCGACAGCCAAGTTCATTGCCGCCGCAGCTTTCCTGATCGTGCTGCTCGTATTCGTGCCGCTTCTGATCGAGGCCACGGGCCGGTCCGACCTCTATTATACGCTCACCTCCGTCGCGCTGCTTTCCATCATCAGCGCCGGCGTCTGGATCACCTTCTACATCGGCCGCATCAATATCGGGCAGGGGGCATATGCGCTGATGGGGGGCTACGTCTCGGCTGTGCTAGTCATGGAATACGGCGTCTCCTTCTGGCTGACGCTGCCGCTGGCTGGCCTGTTTTGCGTGGCGGCCAGCGTTTTGATCGGCTTGCCGATCCTTCGCCTGCGCGGCGTCTATTTCGCTATGGTGACGCTGGTGCTGACGGAAGTTGTACGGCTTCTCGCGCTGGCGCTGCCCATCACCAACGGCGCAAAGGGCATCGTCAGCATTCCGCAGCCGGGTGGCATAAGCCTGTTCGGCATCCCGCTCATGCCGGATTTCGCGACGCTTTCCAATCCGCGCCTTGCCTTCTACATCGTCTCGGTACTGCTCATGGCACTGTGCTTTGCTGGGCTCTACCGGCTGAAGAATTCACGCATCGGGCAACTGTGCCAGTCGCTCCAGCAGAATGAGGAACTGGCCTCCTCCATTGGCGTCAACATCACCTATCTGCGCGTGCTCGCCTACGCCATCTCGTCCTTCCTGGGCGGCGTCGGCGGGGCGATGTTCGTGGCCATCACGCAATCCGTCTACCCGTCGAGCTTCACCGTCGCCGACTCGATCAATTTCATGCTCAACTGCTTCCTTGGCGGGCTGGGCTATGTGTTCGGGCCGATGCTTGGCACCTTCGTGCTCTATTTCGGCTGGGACACGCTGTTTCAGGCCGGCGAATTCCAGATGCTCATCTTCTCCTCGATCCTGATCGCGCTGATGCTGCTTTTGCCCAACGGCCTCCTGAGCCTGAGATGGCCGGGCCAAGGCAAGCAGGGAGCGGCCAGGCGATCCGCGCCTGAGAGGGCGGCGCGATGACCGACATCCTTACCGTCCAGGGTGTGACCAAGCGCTTCGGCGGGCTGGTCGCCGTCAATGATGTTTCCTTCAACGTGGGTGAACGCGAGATCGTCTCCGTCATCGGGCCGAACGGGGCGGGCAAGTCGACCCTGTTCAAGCTGATCTCTTCCTTCCTGCGGCCGTCGGAAGGCGAGGTCCGCTTCAGGGGCGAGCGCATTTCCGGCCTCGCGCCGCATATGGCCGCCCGCAAGGGCGTGGTGCGCACCTTCCAGGAGACGACGATATTCAAGAGCATGACGGTGCGCGACAACGTCATCGCCGCCCATCATCTGCGCTCCCGCGCCAGTCTCGCCGGCTTCTACTTCGGTACCGGCATGGCGCGCCGCGACCAGGAGGAATTCGGCCGCTCGGCGGACGAAATCATCGGTTTCCTCGGCCTTGGCGACCTCGGCGGCGAGATCGCCTCGACCCTGCCGCACGGCCATCTGCGTGCCCTGGGCATCGCTATCGGGCTTGCCACCAACCCTGCGGTGCTTTTGCTGGACGAGCCGTTCGCGGGCATGAACCATGACGAGACCAAGCGCGCCGTCGAGATGGTGCGCAAGGTGCGCGAGCGCGGCATCACCGTGCTTCTGGTCGAGCACGACATGCCCGCGGTCATGACCATTTCCGACCGCATCGTGGTGCTGAACTTCGGACAGAAGATCGCCGAGGGCACACCCGCCGAGATACAGCAGAACCCCAAGGTCATCGAAGCCTATCTCGGCGCCGAAGACGAATCGATCGGGTTGTAGCCCATGGAAACGCTGCTCAAATTCGACAATGTCGAACTCTATTACGACCATGTCTACGCGCTGAAGGGCGTTTCGCTGGAGGTCAGAGAGGGCGAGACGGTGGCGCTGATCGGCGCCAACGGTGCCGGCAAGTCGTCCATCCTGCGCGCCATCACTGGCTTGAAGAAGCCGCGCACGGGCGAGATCCATTTCGACGGCAGACGCATCGACGGCACCGGGCCGGACGAGATCGTGCGCATGGGCATTTCGATGGTGCCCGAAGGGCGGCGGGTGTTTCCCTTCATGACGGTGAAGGACAATCTTTTGATGGGCGCCTTCACGCGCTCGGCCAAGGCCGAGATCGCCGACAGCCTGGAGCGCGTGCTGACGCGCTTTCCCCGGCTTAAGGAACGCTACACGCAGCAGGCCGGCACGATGAGCGGCGGTGAGCAGCAGATGCTGGTGATCGGCCGCGCGCTGATGGCCAAGCCGAAACTTCTGCTGCTCGACGAGCCTTCGCTCGGCATTGCGCCGAAACTGGTGCAGGACATCGCCCGCTCCATCGTCGCCATCAACCGCGACGAGAAGGTCAGCGTGCTTCTGGTCGAGCAGAATTCGCGCATGGCGCTGCGCATCTCCCAGCGCGCTTATGCGCTGACGACGGGCTCCGTCGCGCTCAGCGGCGATTCCGCCGAACTATTGAACGACGAGCGGGTCAAGCGCCTCTATCTGGGCGCGGAAGTGTAGGTCGGCCACGCATGCGCATCCTTGTCATCAATCCGAACACGACAGCGTCGATGACGACCAAGATCGGCAGGGCCGCGTCATCCGTCGCGGCTTCGGCAACGAAGGTCGTGGCCGTCAATCCGCAGGACGGGCCTCCCAGCATCGAAGGCTATTTCGACGAGGTCTTCGCCATTCCCGGCATCATTGCCGAGATGGCCGGAAACGAAGCGGCGGATGCCTATGTCATCGCCTGTTTCGACGATACCGGGCTCGATGCGGCGCGCTGCGCCACCGATGCGCCGGTGATCGGCATCGGCGAGGCCGCATTCCACATGGCAAGCCTTATCTCAGGCAAGTTCAGCGTGGTGACCACGCTTGCCCGCTCGGTCCCGGCGATCGAGCACAATCTGGTGAAATATGGGCTTGCGTCGCGGTGCGCGAAGGTCAGGGCTTCCGACGTACCCGTGCTTGACCTGGAAAAGCCGGACTCAGATGCGCGCCACAAAATCTCCTATGAGATCGGCCGCGCCATACGCGAAGACAATGCCGAAGCCATCGTGCTCGGCTGCGCCGGCATGGCCGATCTTGCCAGCCAGTTGTCGCATGAGCATGGCGTGCCGGTGCTGGACGGTGTCGCCTGCGCGGTGAAGCTGGCGGAATCGCTTCATGCGCTGGGGCTGCATACGTCCAAGGTCGGCAGCTATGCGGCCCCACGCGCCAAGCGCTTCGCCGGTTTCTATGCGCCGCTGTCGCCGGCCGAAAAACCAGAGCCGGGCGTTTCAGTGGCCTGACCGCGGATCGTGCCGCGTCAGGCTATCTCGGTGGGATTGACCAGCGCACTGGCGATGTGAGATTTCAGCATTGCACCGCCCGGTTGCAGCAGGTTCCGCTCCTGTATGCCGGACCCTATGAGCGGTGCCGGGAAAGAAAGACATGTTGACCGTATTGCGGCCTGAGAAACAGGGCGAGAAGCCGACTTCGCGCTGGACTGCCGTCTATCGCGGCGTCAAGGACGCCATCGTCGGAAGGCGCCTGATGCCGGGCACCAAGCTGCCGGAAGACGAACTCGCCGCCATCTACGCGGTGAGCCGCACGGTGGTGCGTGCGGCGCTCCAGGCGCTGGCACACGACCGTCTGGTGCGGCTGGAGCCCCATCGCGGCGCCTTCGTCGCGCACCCTTCGAAGAAGGAGGCGCGCGACGTGTTCGAGGCGCGCGCGCTGATCGAATCGGAGGTTGCCTCCATCGCCGCCCTGAAGGCGACGCCGCAGGACATCGCCTTGCTGCGCCGCCATCTCGAAAGCGAGCACGAGGCGCTGCATGCCGGTCGCGACAGCGAGGCGATCATCCTGTCGGCGCGGTTCCATGTCGGGGTGGCCGAGATCGCCGATCAGTCGGCGCTGACCAACATCGTGCGCGATCTGGTTTCCCACTCCTCGTTGATCATCACGCTCTACTGGTCGCGGCGCGACACCACCTGCCAGACCCATGCGCATCATGACCTTGTCGAGGCCATCGGGGCTCACCATCCGGCCGAGGCTGCACGGCTGATGAAAAGCCATTTGGCCGACCTCCTGTCTGGCCTCGACCTCGATCGTGGCGACAAGAAGCCCGACAGGCTGGTCGATATATTAAGCTGAGGTCAGCCGCTGCGCCGCACAGCACTGTCGCGCGAGCAGAGCCGATAAGCCTGATCCGGCGTCGACAAGGCGAGCCCGACAGTTCTGACATATGTCCGTGCTGGTTGCCTTTTGGCAACGAACGTCTCCATCCGACGGTCTACGGGATGCTTTCAAAGCCCCATGCCGTGACAAGGAGATATCGATGCTCGACAGAGGCGCAATCAGACAAGATACCGAGCCAGGCAGCAGGCCTGTGCGGACCCGACACAACCTGCCTGGCCGCAGGTGCGGCTGGTGGGCCGCCGCCATCGCTGTGATGCTGGCCTTCCTTATCGCTCCCGCGTTTGCCCAGACCCATCAGCACGGCCAGGCGACGGAAAATACGCAGGCTCAGGCCGAGGCAACTGTCCCGCAAGCCGAGCGGGCGACGGCGTCCGACAGCGGCGCGGCCAACGCATCGGCAGCGGTCAGCTACCATACGCCGACGACGTTCACGCTGCGCACGGGCATCGCCAGTGGGCGCATGGTCTATATCGGTGTCGGCGGCGATATCGACGGCAAGATCAATCCTATCCTTATGGTACATGAGGGCGAACTGGTGCAGGTCAACCTGATCAACGGCGAGGGCGCCGAGCACGACGTGGTCATCGACCAGTATGCCGCGCGATCTTCGATCATCGTCGGCAAGAATGCTTCGTCTACCTTTTCCTTCACGGCATCGAAGGTGGGCGAATTCGCCTATTTCTGTTCGATCCCCGGGCACCGGCAGGCGGGCATGGAAGGGCTTATCCAGGTGATGCCCGGACCGCGCGAGGCTATGGCGACGGAGGGTGCCGACATCGTGCGCGACCCTGCCGACCTGCCCGGCCCGATCGGGCAGCGCATGCCGCAGGTGGTCAAGGTCAACCTCGAAACGGTGGAATTGAGCGGCAAGCTCGACGACGGCACCACCTATACCTACTGGACCTTCAATTCCAAGGTGCCGGGGCCGTTCCTGCGGGTACGTGTCGGCGACAGCGTCGAGGTTACGCTGAAGAACGCCGCCGACAGCGTCATGATGCATTCGGTCGATTTCCATGCAGCTACCGGTCCCGGCGGCGGTGCTGACTTCACGCAGATCGAGCCCGGCGCGGAGGCGACGGTGACCTTTAAGGCGCTGAAGCCCGGCATCTACGTTTATCACTGCGCGACGCCGAGCGTGGCCCACCACATCACCAGCGGCATGTACGGCCTGATCCTGGTCGAGCCGGAGGGCGGCCTGCCGCAGGTCGACCGCGAATTCTATGTCATGCAGGGTGAACTCTACACCGTCGAGCCTTTCGGCACGCAAGGCGACATGGAGATGGACTACGACAAGCTGATTTCGGAGCGGCCGGAATATTTCCTGTTCAACGGTTCGGTCGGCGCGCTGACCAAGGCGCATCCGCTCTATGCCAATGCGGGTGAGACGGTGCGCATCTTCTTCGGCGTCGGCGGCCCGAACTTCACCTCGTCCTTCCATGTCATCGGCGAGATATTCGACCATGTCTATTCCATGGGCAGCGTGCTTTCGCCGCCGTTGGCCGGGGTGCAGACGGTGACCGTGCCGCCGGGCGGCGCCACCATCGTCGATTTCAAGATCGATCGCGGTGGGCACTACGTGCTGGTCGATCACGCCCTGTCGCGCGCTGAGCGCGGCCTGGCCGGATACCTCATCGTCGACGGACCGGAAAACGACGACACCATGCATGCAGGCCCTGCCAAAGAGCCGGCGAAATGACCGGCTGATAGGGATGTCGTGGCGGATTGGCAGGATGCGAATTATCCGCCGATGCGCCACGACACCTTTGCACTGAGGTGTTGTGCGATCCTGCTGAATTGAACTTCCGCTTGCATTTGCGTGTCGACGCGCCAAAGCTTGGCCTGAGGCGGGACAACCGGGAGGAAATTATGCGGCAGTTCAGGCCAGGAGTGCTTTCCCTCGCCATTACCCTGACGCTCGGCGTGGCGCTGACGCCGAACGCGTTCGCGGCTTCGCCCGCGCCCGCCGAAGGCGAGAACGGCATGGTGGTGACGGCCCAGCATCTTGCCTCGGAGGTCGGCATCGACGTCCTGAAAAGCGGCGGCAACGCGGTCGATGCAGCGGTCGCGGTCGGCTATGCGCTAGCGGTCGTCTACCCGACGGCCGGCAATCTCGGCGGCGGCGGTTTCATGACCATCCGCTTCAAGGACGGGAAATCGACATTCCTCGATTTCCGGGAGAAGGCGCCGCTCGCTTCCACCAAGACCATGTATCTCGACAAGGACGGCAAGCCGGTTCCCGGCGCCAGCACCGACGGTTACCTCGCGGTAGGTGTTCCGGGCTCGGTCGCCGGCATGGAGACGGCGCGCGAGAAATACGGCACCAAGAAGCGCGAGGAATTGCTGGCCCCCGCGATAAAGCTGGCGCAGGACGGCTTCGTGCTCGAACCGGGCGATATCGCTTCGTTTGCCAACGGCAACGACACGCTGGCCAAGGACCCGGCAGCGGCGAAGATTTTTCTCAAGGACGGCAAGCCTCTGGAACTCGGCGCTAGGCTCGTGCAGCCCGATCTGGCGAAATCGCTGACGGAGATATCGAAGCAAGGCACGGACGCCTTCTACGAGGGCGAGATCGCCGACCTGATCGTCAAAGCCAGCAAGGCCAATGGCGGCATACTGGCGAAGGAAGATTTCGAGCAATACAAGGTGCGCGAACTGAAGCCGGTCGAATGCACCTATCGCGGCTACGATATCGTCTCTTCGCCGCCGCCGTCTTCCGGCGGGCTGATCATCTGCGAAATCCTCAACATCCTGGAAGGCTATCCGATCGCCTATCTGGGCTACGGCTCGGCCGATACGGTGCGGCTGATGGTGGAGGCAATGCGCCATGCCTATGTCGACCGCAACACCGCGCTCGGCGATCCCGATTTCGTCGACAATCCGGTCACCAAGCTGACCAGCAAGGCCTATGCCGCGGAAATCCGTTCGCAAATCGACCCGTACCGGGCAGGGGTCAGCAAGGCGCTGAAGATCAATGGCGGGCCGGAATCGAAGGAGACGACGCACTATTCGATCATCGACAAGGACGGCAACGCGGTTGCCGTCACCTATACGCTCAACGGTTCCTTCGGCATCGGCAAGGTGGCCGAGGGCACCGGTATCCTGCTCAACAACGAGATGGACGATTTCACCATCAAGCCCGGTGTGCCCAATCTCTACGGGCTGGTGCAGGGCGAGGCCAATGCGATCCAGCCGCGCAAGTCGCCGCTGTCTTCGATGAGCCCGACCATCGTCTCGAAGGACGGCAAGCCGTTCATGGTGATCGGCAGCCCCGGCGGGTCGCGCATCATCACGATCACGCTCGAAGCGATCATGAACGTCATCGACCACGGCATGGATCTGCAGGAGGCGATCGACGCGCCGCGCATCCATCACCAATGGCTGCCGGACAAGGTCTACATCGAGCCCTATGCCCTGTCGCCCGATACGCTCAGGCTGCTTGCCGGCATGGGCTATGATGTCGGCATCGATCCGGACTGGACGATCTGGGGCGAGGCGGCCGGCATCCTCGTCGGCGGCAAGAACATCAAGGAGATCGAGGCCGGCGGCGGCGCGCATTATTACGGTGCCATCGACAGCCGGGCGATTGCCGGCGCTGCCGTCGGCTATTGAGGGATTGCAGCAAGAATTCGGCCCATCGCGGCTGAAATCCGCGACGGGCCGAGTCTAATGACAGTAGCGGGCTGGTCAGGTTCCGCTGACCAGCTTGACCTCCAGGAAGTCCTCGAGACCCCATTTGCCGCCTTCGCGGCCGTTGCCCGATTGCTTGTAGCCGCCGAAGGGCATTCCGGGCGCGCGCGGCGTGCCGTTGACCTGCACCATGCCGGCGCGGATGCGGCGCGCCACGCGCTGTGCACGCTCGGGGTTGCCGGTCTGGATGTAGCCGGCGAGGCCGTAGGGCGTATCGTTGGCGATCCGGATGGCTTCCTCTTCGGTGTCGAAGGGGATCATCACCAGCACCGGGCCGAACACCTCTTCGCGGGCGATGGTCATATCGTTGCTGACATCGGCGAAGATGGTGGGGCGCACGAAGTAACCGCGATTGAACCCTTCCGGGCGGCCAAGCCCGCCGGCCACCAGCGTGGCGCTTTCGTCGATGCCCTTTTCGATCAGCGATTGCACCTTGTCGAACTGAAGCTGCGAGACCAACGGCCCGATATGGTCGCCGTCCTTCTTCGGATCGTCGACCTTGACGCCGGCGGCAGCCTTCCTGGCGAAGGCGACGGCGTCGTCATAGACGGAGCGCTCGACCAGCATGCGCGTCGGCGCGTTGCAGGACTGGCCGGTGTTCTCGAAGCAGTGTGCGACGCCTCGGTTGACGGCATCCTCGACTTCCGTGTCGGCGAAGACGATGTTGGGCGACTTGCCGCCGAGTTCCAGCGACACGCGCTTGACGCTGGCGGCTGCGGCACGCGAAACGGCGGTGCCGGCGCGCGTCGAACCCGTAAACGACATCATGTCGATGCCGGGGTGGCTGGACAAAGCCTCGCCGACGACCAGGCCTTCGCCGTTCACCAGATTGAACACGCCGGCGGGGAAACCGGCCTCGTCAATGAATTCGGCAAACAGCATGGCCGACATCGGCGCGATTTCCGACGGCTTCAGGACGACGGTGCAGCCGACCGCGATCGCCGGGATGACCTTCAGCGCAATCTGGTTCATCGGCCAGTTCCACGGCGTTATCAGGCCGCAGACGCCGATCGGCTCATGGACGATTTTCTGCTCTGGGCGGCCTGCGTCCGGCGTGGCTTCGAACTCATACTGCTTGAAAGCGCGGATAAAGGCCTTGAGGTGGGAGAGCCCGGCCATGGCTTGGGATTCGCGCGCCAGCTTGATCGGCGCGCCCATCTCCTGGCTGATGGCTTGCGCCATTTCCTCCATGCGCCTCTTGTAGATTTCAGCCAGTTTTTCGAGATAGGCGATCCGCTCGTCCTTACCGGTTGCGCTCCAACCGTCGAAGGCGGCCCGCGCCGCCGCGACCGCCGCATCGATGTCGGCGCCGGAGCCTGCCGAAATAACCGCGTAGGCCTCCTCGGTGGCGGGATCGATGACCTCCAGCCGCTTGGGCTGCAAGGGCGCGCGCCATTGCCCGTCGATGTAAAAATTCGTCTTTTCAACAAGGTTCAGGGTCTTCAGCATGTATCATGTCCTTTCGAAAGTGTGGCCTACGCTAACGGCTCATGCGGTTTATCGCCATTGCGATCACCATCTGGCCCATAAAACTTCGCACGCAGGCGTGATCGGAGCCGCGCCGCGTATCGATTATTCTCCGGTGGCGACGGGGCAGCCTTCGGCCCGAACTTTCCTCAAGAGTTCCTGAGCGACGAAAAGGTCGAGATGGCCACCGCCGGCGTTTTTGAAAAGTGTGATCTCGAAGGGCGAACCGCGTCCTGCTTTCGAGCCCGAGCAAAGCTCGAAGAGATCGGCCTTTATGTCTTCCCATCGCATCAGGCCGCTTTTGACCGGTTGCAGGAAATCGCCGCAATCGCGGCAAAGGGCCCGCGTATCGGTGAATAGCGTCGCCCTGCTTATGGCATCGTCGTCTGCCTCGCGCATCTCTTCGCTCCATCCGCCGATCAGGTCGACATGGGAGCCGGCCTTGAGGAGAGAACCCCGGATCAGCGGTTCCGTCGCCATGGTGGCGCTGGAAACGATATCCGCATGCGGGAGGATTTCATCGAGGCTCTCCACGGCATTGACGGTGACGCCTTCGATGCGGATCGCCTGCGCCACGCTTTGCGCCTTGGCTGCGGTGCGGTTCCAGATCCAGACGGAGCGGATCGACGGCCGGACGCTGACGATTGCGTCAACGACGTGCGGGGCAAGCGCGCCGGCGCCCACCATGAGCAGGCTGGTGGAGTCGCGGCGCGCTAGGATATCGACCCCCAGTGCGGAGTCGGCGGCGGTCTTGCGCAAGGTCAGCGCGGTGCCGTCGGCGACGAGCGCCGGCGCGCCGGTTTCCCCGTCGAATGCTACATAGAGGCCCTGGTTGGCGGGCAGCGGCGGCTTGCCGCCCGGATTGCCGGGGAAAATGGTAACTAGCTTCACGCCGAGCATGTCACCGGCACGCCAGGCCGGCAGCACGATGAAGCCGTGTCCGCGCCCCGTATTGCCGGGCTCTTCCATGAACAGTTCGCGCGCATCCGGCATCGGCGCGGCGTGGGCATGCCGCAGGGCTTCGACGAGGCCGGGATAGTCCAGCAGCTGGTGAACGGTATCGGCGTCGATCAGGCGCATGCTCGTTCCATCCCGAATTGCAACGCTACCAGCGCCTCGTATCGCTCGACTTCCCGGGCGATGTCGCGGCTCGACCAGCCCATGATGTCGGCGATGGCTTCGGCAACGTCATGGGCTACGTCCAGGCCCATTCCTTCCGACCAGCCAAGCGGCGTGCGCCGGAACATCAGGTCGTCGAGATGGCGGATCTGCTCGTCCCCGGCAATGGCGCGCAACTGCGCGACGCTCACGGTTTCGCCGCCGGACGTGAGGACGGGGCTGGAATCGTCGGTCGGCAAGGGGCGGGCGGCAAAGCGCACCGGCTGGCCGGGGCGCACGGGCTTCAGCCTGCCGGCGATTGCCTTGGCGATCTGGGCGCCGGCTGCCCTGTGCGTCATCAGGAGACCGCCCGTATAGATGAAATAGCCCGGTGCGCTCGCCTTGCCCATGTCGTGCAGCAGCACGGCCTCGCATCCGTCCGGCTGGCCGGCCCTTGCCGTTCTTGGCCGTACGCCGGCCCAGCTGTAGAGCACGTCGTCGCGCGAGAGCGGAACGCCGGGAAAGACCGATCTGAAATCGTCGATCAGGCGCAGGATCGTTTGTTCGTCAGCGCGAAAATTTTCGGGGGAAGGGTTGCAGGGCTCATCCCTCGGGCCGAAATAATGAAGGTCGCGCCACGGGATCACGTAGAAGGGGTTGCCGTCGGCAAGCGTCGTTTCGAAGGCCAGCCCACGGAATTCAGGCGGCAGCCGGACCGCGACATTCGTACCTTTCAAACCTTGGTTTAAGGCTGGCAAAGCCAGGCCCGACTGAGCACCCAGTTCGTCGACCCATGCGCCGGTAGCGTTGACCACGCAGTCCGCCAAAACGATTTGCGTGGTGCCGTCCCGCCTGTCGGTCACATCGAGTCGCCAGCCGCCGCCTTCATGCGCCGCGAGGCGGGTAACGTCGGCATAGTTGCGTACCACTGCTCCGCAATCGCGCGCATGCAGGATCGCGTCGAGGCAAATGCGCTCCGGCCAGTCGAACTGGTATTCGGTGAAGCGCAGGACGCCGGTAAGACTACGGCTGTCGCGAAGTCCGCGAAGGGCAGGCTCGGCGGCGGCTTGCCTGGCACTGAGCCGTTCGAACCCCAGGCTGACGCCGCCCTTGTCGAGGAATTCGAGCAAGCGGAAGCCAAGCATCGCCTTCCAGTAGGGAACGCCGTCCTTGCGATAGAGCGGGACGTGAAACGGGATCGGCCGGACGCGCTCCGGCGTCGCCCTGACGAAGCGCGACCGGTCGCGCATCGCCCGCCGCGCCAGTTCCAGATGCTCCAGCGCCATGCAGGGATGGAGCAGGAAATTCCAGATCGAGCGGCCGGGCGTAAGATAGGTCAGGCCGCAATGCTGGAGCCGGCTCGACCGGCCGGAGGTGCCGGACGCGAAGTCCGAACGCTCCAGAAGGATGGTCGAAAAGCCTGCCGCGGCCAGATGGTTGGCTGCGCTGGCGCCGGTAATGCCGCCGCCGATCACCGCGACCTGGAAAGCGCCGGGAGCCGATGCCATCACAACGCCATGCAGAGGCGGAAGGCCTCGTAGATCGAGGCATGGACGTTGCGGCTGGCGACCGCGTCGCCGATCCGGTGCAGTTCAAAGCCTGTCAAAGCCGCGCCGGCGCTTTGCGGCCGTCCTTCGATCAGCGCGCGAGGGTCGGTGACGCCGTCGTTGCGGGAGCGATCTTTCAGTTCCTGGAACACTTCGTCGACCGGAACGGTGCCTCTTTCGATGACGATGCGCGGTGCCGACAGTTCAAGAAGCTCGTCTGTCAGTTCGTGCCTGAAGGTGGCCTTGAGCGTATTGGCATCCTTCTCCACCTTGATCAGGTGATGGTCGACCGTGACGGCGACGCCAAGCTGCTTGAACTGCTTTCGATAGACGGCGCGCGAGGAATATTCCATCTCCTGCGCAAGGCTGTCGTCTATGGTGACGACGTGGACGCTGCACCCCTGCTGGGCGAGATGGAGCGCCGTCGATATGCCTTCGTGGCGGCCGGTTCCGTCGTAGAGAAGGACATCGCCGCTGTGCCCGGTGGTCGAGCCGAGCACGTCCCACACCGTCGTGCAGTGCTCGCCGCCCTGCAGCCATTCCGTATCCGGCAGGCCTCCGGTTGCGACGATCACCGCATCCGGGTTTTCGGCCAGGATTTCGTCGGCCCCGGCGTAGACGTTGCAGCGGACATCGACGCCAAGCCGCTCCAGTTCGGCCACACGCCAGTCGACGATGCCGATCAGGTCCTTGCGCCACGCTGCACGGCAGGCGAGCAACAACTGGCCGCCCGGCTTGCCGGCGGCCTCGAAGAGGACCACGGCGTTGCCGCGCTCGGCCAGCACGCGCGCCGCCTCGAGGCCGGCCGGACCGCCGCCCACGACGACGATCTTGCGGCGCGGGCCTGATGGAAGGATGACCTGCGGCAGCATCGTCTCGCGACCTGAAGCCGGATTGTGGATGCAGTTGACCTTTTTCAGCATGCAGTAGGAGGCGCCGACACAAGGGCGGATACGTTCCTCCTCGCCACGCATCAGCTTGTTCACGATCTGCGGGTCGGCCATGTGCGCGCGCGTCATGCCGACCATGTCGAGCAGGCCCTCGCGGATGGCATGGCGCGCCGTGGCAAGGTCGCTGATGCGTGCGGCATGGAACACAGGCAGCTTCGTATGCTGGCGGAAGGCGCCGACCGTCGACAGGAAGGGGGCGAGCGGTTGCGACATGCCGGGCATATTCTGTTCGGCGAGCGCGATCACCGTATCCATCCGGCCGAAAATGCAGTTGAAGAAATCCACCAGCCCCTCGCGCTCGAAGATGCGGGCGATCTCCAGACAGTCGTCGAAATGGAGGCCGTCCTCGCTGGCTTCGTCGACGACGAAGCGGATGCCGAGCAGCGGCTTGTCGCCCAGCCGCCTGCGGATTTCCTCATGCACCATCAGGCCGAAGCGCACGCGGTTTTCCACAGAGCCGCCGAAGCGGTCGGTGCGGAAATTGGTGCGCGGGGAAAAGAACTGGCCGATCAGGTGGCCGCCGGTCAGTGTTTCCACGCCGTCGAGCCCGCCTTCAAGGCAACGCGCGGCAGCATCGCCATAGGCGGTGACGATCCTTGCTATGTCGTGCTCATCCATCTCGCGCGAGAAGGAGCGGTGCTGCGTCTCGCGAGAGCGCGATGGCGCGAGCGCCGGCAGCCAGTTGTTGTTCAGCGCCTCGGCGCGGCGGCCGAGATGCGAAAGCTGGCACATGATGGCGGCGCCCTGCGCGTGGATGCGGCTCGAAAATTGTTGCAGGTGCGGGATGATCTCGTCGCCGGCCATGTTGATCTGGCCGCCGCCCCAGCTTGAATCGACGTCCACCATCGAAGAGCCGCCGAACATGGTTAGCGCCAGCCCGCCCTTGGCCTTTTCCTCGTGGTAGCGCTGGTAGCGCTCGAGCGGCAGCCCGCCATCGTCCATGAACGAGGCGTGGCTGGTACTCATGATGCGGTTCTTGAGCGTGAGGTTCCTGATCGTCAGCGGCTGCAACAAGGGGTCATTGCTGGCTGGCGGGGCCATGGGCGCGGAAGAAGCCGACAATGCCGTCGAAACCATTTTTTCCTCCAGAGGCCCATGCTCTTGCCAGCGGCCGGGCAATCGACCGACCTTTGCCCCGCCGCTCCGGCATTTCCGCGTTTCTTCGGACCGAAAAAACGCTCTATCTTTCGTTTTTGGGCAATTCCGAACGCAAAACCGCTATACGCCTTTGCTGGAATTGCCTGCGGTCAGAATTTGCCTTCCGCCCGTATTTCGGCCTGCACCCGCTCTATGCTGTCGCGCAGGATGGAAACCATCTCGTCGATCTGCGCGCGGGTGATGATCAGGGCAGGCGAAAGTACGCACATGCTGCCGATGGGACGCACGACGAGGCCGTTCTCGTAGCACCGCCGATCGATCCTCTGGGCCACCTGACGGTCGAGGTCGGTGGCTGCTTCCGAGGTGGGGTCGGTGGCGCATTCGACGCAGCCGAGCAGGCCGACGCCGCGCACGTCGCCGACCAGTGGCAGTTCGCGCAACTTTGCCAACTGCGCCTGGAAGTGGGGCGCTACTTCGCGGACATGGGCAAGCAGGTCCTTGTCCTCGAAGATATCGATATTGGCGAGTGCGGCCGCGCAGCTTACCGGGTGACCGCTATAGGTGTAGCCGTTGGTGTAGAAGCTGCCCTTGGCGTTGTCGCCGGAAATTCTGCCCAGCACGCTGTCGGAAATGACGAAGCCGCCCAGTGGGACATAGCCGGAAGTGACTCCCTTGGCGAAGGTGATGATGTCCGGGACGATGTCGAAGACCTCTTCCGACGCGAACCAGTGGCCGCAGCGGCCGAAGCCGGTGACCACTTCGTCGGAGATGTAGAGGATATCGTGCTTGCGGCAGATTTCGAGGAAGCGGCGGTGATAGCCTTTCGGCGGCACGATGACGCCGCCCGAAGCAAGGATCGGCTCGGCGAGGAAGGCGCCGACATTGTCAGGCCCCAGTGTGGCGATCCGCTCCTCGAACTCGGCGACGAGAAAATCGAGGAAGGCGGCTTCGCTGTGGCCTTGCGGGTGCCGGTAGATGTTGGGGGCGGAGATGAAGGAAACATTGTCGAGTTGGAGGTCGAAATTGGGCCTGTTTCCCGCCCGGCCCGAGCAGGCCGCCGTGAGGTGGGAACTGCCGTGGTAGCCGTCGATGCGGCAGATGATCTTCTTCTTGGTGGGGCGGCCGAGCACGTTGTTGTAGAACTGGACGAAGCGAAGCGCCGAATCCACGGCCGACGATCCGCCCGTCGTGAAGAAAACGTGGTTGAGGTCGCCGGGCGCGAACGAGGAAATGCGCCGCGCAAGCTCTGCCGCCGGGCCGTTGATCGAATACCAGGGGGAGTTGTAGCAAAGGCGCAGCGCTTGGGCGGCGATGGCCTCGGCTATCGGCTTGGAATTGTAGCCGACCTGGGTGCACCACATGCCGCCGGGTCCGTCGATCAGGGTGCGGCCGTGGCTGTCAGAAACGTGGATGCCGTCGGCGGAGGTGAACAGCGGGCGGCCGCCCGAAGTTCCAAGCTTCGCCAGTTCTTCCGCCGGGCTGATCAGGTGGCGGTTCGCCGCATCTTCCAGGCCCGCCGCGTTCCATTGCGTTCCGGTCTCGGTATACATCAAATCTCTCCTGTTACGCCTGATCGCGTAAGCGACCGTTTCGCGGGGCTGCCCGGCGGGGTCAATTCGGCTGCACCGAAATCCTGAGGGAAGAATGCCGACAGGAACGTCTGGGAAACCTGCCGGTATCGCTGCCGGTCCTTCGGCCCGTTCTGTCCGGTTACATGCCCGAATATCCAGAACCCGTCGGTTATCGCGTACAGGCCCTGCGAAACGGCCTCCACGTCGGTATCGAGGCCGCGCGCGGCGGCCAGTTCGGACACCAGATCGACGATCGTCTGCAGCGATCGGCGCTTCAGCTCGCTGCAACGCTTCTTGTAGGCGGGCACGCGCGATGCCTCGGCCCAGAAGGCGATCCACACGGCAAGGAAGCTCGGTTTGGCCACGTTCGGCGCGAAGTCCACTTCCAGCAGCACGCGCAAGCGCTCCGCCGGGGAGGGCGGCGCGGACGCCATCGCATCCAGCCATATCTTCTCGTAGTTGCTTGCCAGAAGGTCGAGCACGGCCAGCAGCAGGCGTTCCTTGGTCTTGAAATGGAAGGCGATGACGCCGTAGCTGCAGCCGGCTTCCTTGGCTATGTCATGCACGGTTATTCCCGACAGGCCACGTCGCGCGATCACCGTCAGGCCGGCGTCCAGAAGCTGCTTCCGTCGCTGCGCGCTGTGGTTCGTAACATCGTCATTTTTTTTGACCATTCGATATGCATATTTGCCTAGGTATCTGACGTCAATTGTCTTTTTTGGATTATTTTCTGACTGACCAATCATATTCTTATTGACCGATCAATTTATTGAGTGAATAGTGCCGAGGCTGTACGGGTTCTGGGAGGATCGTCAGGTCTCCGAAAAATCGGCAGCGGATCGGTGTCCGGGCGCTTTGCTGCGTGCGGGAAAAAGGTGTGCTCGTTGCAATGGGTGCCAGGCGTTCATGGGGCTTTTCCCCCCTTCGCCGGCAAGGCTGCGTGGCCGTGGATCGGCCCAAAAAGACAGGGGAAATCGCATGAACAACGAACAGGGTTCTCAATCGGACGAGGTTTCCAGGGGCTTCGCGCCGGCGACGCGCCGGCAGTTCATCGGCCTGGCGGGTTTGCTGGCGCTGGGTGTCTCGCTCACGTCCCGCCAAGCGGGCGCTGCTCAGTCCGAACCGCGCCAGGGCGGCTCGGTCAAATTCGCCATCAATGACGGAACGCAAACGGATTCCTACGACCCGGCGACCTGGCAGAATTCCTATACGCAGGTAATTTTCGGCGGGACGCTCTGCAACGCGCTGACCGAACTCGACGTCAACGGCGCCGCAGCCCCCGACCTGGCGGAAAGCTTTTCGTCTTCCGACGATCTCAAGGTCTGGACCTATACGCTTCGACCCGGCCTCAAATTCCACGACGGCGCGGCGGTGACCCCCAACGACGTGATCGAGTCCTACCGGCACCATATGGGGCCGTCGTCGACCTCGGCCGCCAAGGCGCTGGTCGATTCCATCGTCGATATCAAGGCGGATGGCGACAGGAACGTAGTGTTCACGCTGAGCGGCGGCAATGCCGACTTCCCTTATCTCACCGCGGACTGCCATCTGGTGGTACTGCCGGCCAAGGCCGGCGGCGGGATAGACTGGGAGCGAGGGGTAGCGACGGGACCTTATGTGATCGAGGAGAACCAGCCCGGCATCAGCGTGCGCATGAAGCGCAACCCCGATTACCATAAGGCCGGCCAGCCCTATTTCGACGCGGTCGAATTCGTCAACATCATCGACGTGGCGGCGCGCACGAACGCGCTTTTGACCGGCGAGATCGATTACATGGTCGATGCCGACATCAAGACGCTGAAGCTTCTGGAGCAGAATCCGGAAATCGAGATATCGAAGGTAAGCGGGCTGCGCCATTTCAGCTTCAGCATGAACACGACGGTCGCGCCCTTCGACAATCCCGACGTTCGCATGGCGCTCAAATATGCGATCGACCGCGACGACATCATCAACAAGGCTTTCCTCGGCAACGCGAAAGTGGCCAACGACAACCCCGTTGCCCCGCAGATCGCCTTTGCGGTCAATCCCGAGCCGATCCACAGCTACAATGTCGACAAGGCCAAGGAACATCTCGCCAAGGCGGGCCTGACCTCGCTGACGGTCGACCTTTCCGTTGCCGAGACGGCTTTCCCGAATGCCATCGATGCGGCGCTCCTGTTCAAGGAGCATGCGGCCAAGGCCGGCATTGAGATCAATGTCGTGCGCGAGGCCGACGACGGCTATTGGGACAATGTATGGCAGCACAAGCCGTTCGTCGGCGTCGACTGGCTGGGCAAGCCGACCTGCGATTCCCTGTTTACCACCACCTATGCCACCGGCGCGCCGTGGAACGACACGGCCTGGTCAAACAAGCGTTTCGACGAGCTTCTGGTCCAGGGCCGGGCAGAGGGCGACAAGGCCAAACGTCAGGAAACCTACGCCGAAATGCAGCAAATCCTGCACGACGACGGCGGCGCTCTGGTGCTTGCCTATGCGTTGTTCATCGACGCCATGTCCAAGAAGATCGCGCATGGCACCATCGGAAACATGCTGCAATGCGACAATTTCCGGATGGCCGAGCGCTGGTGGCTTGCCTGACCGGAGCGCGTTCGTAACCACCCCTTGCCGGCAACGATATGTCTTCGTTGCCGGCGTCTCAGGAAGATGATCTGTTGCGCTCGCCAGCCTTTACGCCTCTTGCAAGAACCGTCATTGCGAGAATGGGATCGGGCTTTGTCACCCTTTTCCTCGTATCCCTCATCATTTTCGCCGCCATCGCCGTCCTGCCCGGCGATTTCGCCAAGGTCGCGCTCGGGCGCTCGGCGACGCCCGAGACGGTGGCAAACTTCCAGCATGCGCTCGGCCTCGACCGGCCGGTGACCGAGCGCTACGTCTCCTGGATCGGCGGCGCGCTGAAGGGCGATCTCGGCCTGTCTTTCTCGTCGGGTACCGGGGTGCCGCGCACGGTCAACAGCATCATCGGGCCGCGGCTTGAAAATACGCTGTTCCTGGCGGCCATCACGGCGCTGATTTCGGTACCCATAGCGCTTCTTTTCGGCATCGTCGCCGCGATCCGGCGCAATAGCTGGCTCGACCGGTCGCTGAACGCCCTGACGCTGATCGGCATTTCCTTTCCGGAATTCTTCGTGGCTTACGTGCTGATGCTGCTGTTCGCGGTCAAGATTCCCATCTTCTACTCACTTGCGCGTATAGCGCCCGGCATGAGCGCCATCGAGATTGCCGAGCGGCTGGCGCTGCCGATCGCGACGCTCAGCTTCGGCATCATCGCGCATATGATGCGCATGACCCGCGCCGCCATCATCAATCTTCTTTCCAGCCCCTATATCGAAATGGCGAAGCTCAAGGGCACGGCGCCCTGGGTTATCGTGTTGCGACACGCGCTTCCCAATGCCTGGGCGCCAATTGCGGCAGTGATCGCCTTCAACCTCGCCTATCTCATCGTCGGCGTGGTCGTGGTCGAGGTCGTCTTCGTCTACCCCGGCATCGGCCAGGCGATGGTGGATGCGGTGCGCTCGCGCGACATTCCGGTGGTGCAGGGCTGCGCCCTGATCTTCGCCACGGCGTATATCCTGCTCAACCTGCTGGCGGACGTGATTGCCATCGCCACCAATCCGCGCCTGGCGCATCCGCGATGAGGCGCCCGATGCACACCGACGACGCCGGCCTTTCGTTGCGCCCGATCCGATATCGGCGGTCGCGCCTTGCCCTGCTTTACAAGAACCTGAAGCGCACGTCGTGGCCTGCCCGGCTCGGCCTCGCTGTGGTGATCCTTTACGCGGCGATGGCCATCTTTGCGCCCGTGCTCGCGCCGTACGGCGAGGCCGACGTCGTGTCGAACCAGCCTTTCGAACCGTGGAGCCTTGCCCACCTGCTGGGCACTGACCAGCTTGGCCGGGACGTGCTGAGCCGCCTGATCTATGGCGCCCGCAATTCCGTCGGCATCGCATTCGTCACGACGATGATCGCCTTCCTCATCGGCTGTTCGCTGGGCATTTTGTCGGCGATCTCGCATCCATGGCTCGACTATGTGCTGTCGACGCTCGCCGACACGCTGATGGCGATCCCGCAACTGATCTTCGCGCTGATTCTGCTGGCGCTTTTCGGCTCCTCCATCCCCAGCATTGTGCTGATCATCGCGGCGCTTACGGCGACCCAGATATTCCGGCTGTCACGCTCGCTGGCGCGCAATATCGCCGTTATGGAATTCATCGAGGCGGCCTATCTGCGCGGGGAAAAGCCACGCTGGATCATAGCCAGGGAGATTTTGCCGAATATCCTGCCGACGCTGCTGGCGGAATTCGGCCTGCGCTTCTGCTTCGTGTTCCTGACGATATCGGCGTTGTCGTTCCTCGGCCTCGGTATCCAGCCGCCTTCGGCCGACTGGGGAACGATGGTGCGCGAAAGCGCGACATTCATCAGCTACGGCAATATCACGCCGCTGCTGCCGGCGGCCGCGATCGCGCTTTTGACCGTCAGCATCAACTTCGTCATCGACTGGTTTCTCGATATTGCAAGCGGATTGCGCGATGATCAGTAAGCGGCAGGATACGGGCACGCGCCAGACGGGCGAACTGCTTCTCGACATTCGTAATCTGGTGGTAGAGGCCGACAATTCCGGTGCCTGGCAGCCGATCGTCAAGGGAATAAGCCTTTCGCTACGGCGCGGCGAAGTGCTGGGTCTTATCGGAGAATCGGGCGCGGGCAAGTCGACGCTTGGTCTTGCGGCCCTCGGCTTCACCCGGCCGGGCTGCCGGATCGCTGGCGGCAGTGTCAGTTTCAACGGTGTCGACCTGTTGGCCGAAAGCGAGAGCGTCCGCCGGAAAATCCGCGGCACCCGCATCGCCTATGTCGCGCAAAGCGCCGCGACCGCCTTCAACCCCGCCCATCGGATCATCGACCAGACGGTCGAATGCGCCATGAGACTTGGCGGGCTGACCCGTCAGGAAGCGGAGGCGCAGGCACGGGCGCTTTACGCCGAAATGCAGTTGCCGGACCCCGATACGATCGGCGAACGATACCCTCATCAGGTTTCCGGCGGCCAGTTGCAGCGCGCCATGACGGCGATGGCGATGATCTGCAAGCCGGACCTCATCGTCTTCGACGAGCCGACCACCGCGCTCGACGTGACGACGCAGGTCGAAGTGCTGGCTTCCGTCCGGAGGATCGTGACCGACCACAACACGGCCGCGCTCTATATCACCCATGACCTTGCCGTCGTCGCCCAACTGGCGCACCGCATCATGGTGCTGCGGCATGGCGAACTGGTCGAAGAGGCCGCGACGGAGCGGATGCTGAGCGATCCCAAGGAAGCCTATACCCGCTCGCTTTGGACGGTGCGGAACCTGGAGAAGCCGCAAGAGGCGCCGACGGAACCCATCCTCAGGATCAGCCATGTCGACGCCTTATACGGCGACTTCAAGGTTCTGGAGGATATCTGCCTCGACCTGCCGCGCGGCCGCACGCTTGCCGTCGTCGGCGAGTCAGGTTCCGGAAAGTCGACGCTTGCCCGCGTCATCGCGGGTTTGCTGCCGGCGGTTTCCGGCACGATCAGCCTTGACGGCACGCCGCTCGCTTCCTCGCTGAAACAGCGCACTGCCGGCCAGCTTCGCGGCATCCAGATGATCTACCAGTCGGCGGATGCCGCGCTTAATCCCCGTCATACGGTGATGGATCTCGTTGGCCGCACGATTACCCTGCACGACGGGCTGAAGGGGCAGGCCTGCGCCCGGCGCGTTGCCGAACTGCTCGAGATGGTCGAGCTGTCGCCGAGCCATATCACGAGTTTTCCCTCCGAGCTTTCCGGCGGCCAGAAGCAAAGGGTGTCGATTGCCCGGGCAATCGCCGCCGATCCCGATGTTTTCGTCTGCGACGAGATCACCTCCGGGCTCGACCAACTGGTTCAGGAGCAGATCCTCAAGCTGATGCTCAATCTCCAGAAAGATCTGGGCAAGACCTATATGTTCATCACCCACGATATCGCGACGGTGAACGCCATTGCCGACGATGTCGTGGTGATGCAGCGCGGCCGGATCGTGCAGCAGGGGCCAAAACAGGAGGTGCTGGCGTCGCCGACGCACCCCTATACGAAGTCGCTGCTTGCGGCTGTGCCGCAGATGGATCCGCACTGGCTCGACGGCGTGCTGAACGATTCCACGGCCAGCCTCCGGCTTCGGCAAGGCACTCACAGGAGCGCATCGGGCGCGGATTAACAGGCCACGATGAAAGCCCGCTCTCCCGCTTTGTGCTACCAATCAGGGCAGTTTATTACGCCTTGAATAGAAGGATGATGACCGACTGGCGTAATTCCGGTGCCGGGGGGATCATGGTAGACAGCCGGGAACCCCGGCCATGGCAACCCAAGGTCGATCCCGGAGCAAGAGGCGAAATGTACACCCTGGCAGGCAAGCGGGTTTGGGTGGCGGGTCATCGCGGCATGGTAGGTTCAGCGGTGATGCGCAGGCTGGCGCGTGTCGATTGTGAGTTGATAACGACCGGCCGGAGCGAGCTAGACCTGACGGATCAGGCGGCGGTCCGAGCCTTCTACGCCCGAGAGCGCCCTGACTGCGTCATCGTTGCGGCCGCCAAGGTCGGCGGCATCCTCGCCAACGAGACCTATCCGGCGGATTTTCTCTTCGACAATCTCGCGATCGAACTGAACATGATCGGGGGAGCCTATTCGGCTGGTGTCCCGCGATTGCTTTTTCTGGGCTCGAGCTGCATTTACCCGCGCCTGGCCGAACAGCCGATCCGTGAAGAAAGCCTGCTGTCCGGGCCTCTCGAAACGACGAACCAATGGTATGCGATCGCGAAGATCGCCGGGATCAAGCTCTGCGACGCCTACAGGCGGCAACATGGCTGCGATTTCATTTCCGCGATGCCGACAAATCTCTACGGACCCGAGGACAATTTCTCGCTGACGAGCAGCCATGTCGTTCCAGCCCTCATTCGAAAATTTCACGAAGCAGCCGAGGCAGGCCGGCCCGAGGTGGAAATATGGGGAAGCGGAAGTCCGTTGCGGGAATTCATGCATGTGGACGACCTTGCCGATGCACTGGTCTTCCTGCTGGAACAGTTCAACGGCGAGGGACCGCTAAACGTCGGCACCGGCCAGGAGATATCGATCGCGGAGCTCGCGGGACTCATCGGCGAGATCGCCGGTTTCCGGGGAAAACTGGTCTTCAATACCAGCAAGCCGGACGGCACGCCGCGCAAGCTGATGGATTCCAGCCGCCTACGGGACCTTGGCTGGAAATCGAATATCGGCCTGCGGACCGGACTCGAGGCCACATACGACTGGTATCGGGCGAACATCGACAAGACGGTCAGGCGGGCTGGCTAGACGAGGCACAATGCGGTCGCACCGCTGAGCCGGATAGGCAGCTTTTTGTTGTTTCAGGCTCGGCGCGTCAACTCGGGTGCCGCTGCGTTCGGGAGGATGGGAAAGGAACTGGTACGCCCAAGGGGAATCGAACCCCTGTTCCCGCCGTGAGAGGGCGGTGTCCTGACCGCTAGACGATGGGCGCGTTCAAGAACCGGCGATATAGGCCGGCGTTTCGCAAAAAGCAACCGACCTCGTGCATCGCAACCGCTAAAGCGAAAAAGCGGCCGGTAGACTGAGCGGGTTCATTTGTTGCGGATCGAAAAATGGCCGATCATGCGACGTTCGGCGACGTCGTAGATAAAGATGGCGCGGGCGCCGTCGGCAAGTTCCGCGTCGATAGACAGGCGGTTGCCGGAGAGCGACTGCGAGACGACTTTTGCCCCGACCGGCAGCACGATGTCGCCGGTGAGTTGTTCATCGCCATGAACGGGGATTTCGCTGGCCAGCGAAGGGGCCGGTGCCTTTGTGCTACGCGATTTGTAGACAAGGGCGACGATCACCACCATAAGGGCGAGAAACAAGAGCCCGAGATTGATGGCGATGAAGCGAACGAGTTTCCGTCGGACCTTTTCGAGGCCGGGATCCAGCGGCGGCTCGTCGTCGTCAGGGGTGGGCCTGGCCATGGCAAAACGTTCCGGAACGGTTTTTCAAGAAGGACACCCAAAGAGGGTTTCCCAAAAAGGTTTCGATGAGCGCTCATAGCGAACAGCCGGCTGAATTGATAGAGGACGATTTTGGTGCCAGCGGTCCGCTCGTGGTGGAGGTGGAGGCCGACGCTGCCGGCCAGCGGCTCGACCAGTGGCTTGCCGGCAAGCTTGGTCCCGCCATGTCGCGCAACCGCGTGCAGATGCTCATCCGCCAGGGTGCGGTGAGCATCGGCGGCAAGCCGCTCGGCGAGGGCAAACGTAAAATGGCAGCCGGCGAGCGCGTATCGGTTGTCGCACCCGAACCGGAGCCGGCCGAACCGCAGGCCGAAAACATCGAGCTCGACATTCTTTTCGAGGACGACGAACTGATCGTCATCAACAAGCAGGCGGGGCTGGTGGTTCATCCCGGCGCCGGCAACTGGACCGGCACGCTGGTCAACGCACTGATCCATCATTGCGGGGAAAGTCTTTCCGGCATCGGCGGTGTGCGTAGGCCCGGCATCGTCCATCGCCTCGACAAGCAGACGAGCGGCGTCATGGTGGTGGCTAAGGCGGACCGCGCCCACAAGGCGCTGTCGGAGGCCTTTGCCGACCATGGCAGGGAAGGTGACCTGGAGCGCGCCTATGCGGCTCTCGTCTGGGGCATTCCCGCAAGAGTGAAGGGAACGATAGACGCGCCGCTGGGCCGCGCCGCCGACCGGGTTCGCCGCGCCGTGGTTCCCGAAGGCCGCGACGATGCCCGCCATGCCATCACCCATTTCCTGGTCGAAGAGCGTTTCGGCGAAGCGCAAAAGGAGTTTGCGACGGCGAGCCTCGTCGAATGCCGGCTGGAGACGGGGCGGACGCACCAGATCCGGGTCCACATGGCCCATATCGGCCATCCGGTGATCGGTGATCCCGATTATGGACGCGCCTTCAGCACCAAGGCCAACCGGCTGCCGGAATTCCTGCGCGAGAAGATAAACGCGTTTCCGCGACAGGCTCTGCATGCCCGCCTTCTTGCATTCAGGCATCCGGCTACCCATATGTTGATGCGGTTCGAGGCTCCGCTGCCGCCCGACATGGAGGAAATTGTCGACGGCTTTCGGAAGCTTTGAGCCCCCATCCAGAATTCCTGAACCCATCTACAGAAAACCTGACTGGAATTGTTCACTTCAGCGTGACAATCTGTTTCGGCTTGAACAAAAGCTGTCTTTTCTGGTTTTGTTCCTGTATAAAGCGGACGTCTCGGATGAGCCTTGTGGCATCCGCGTCATATGCCCGCCGCGTTTTGGGGGCAGTTTCTCAGAGAGAGGAGGGCGCACTTTATGGCCCAGTCACTACCCAGTATCGTTTCCGGTGAAGGCGGCCTCAGCCGCTACCTGGAGGAAATCCGCCGCTTTCCAATGCTTCAGCCGCAGGAAGAGTACATGCTGGCAAAACGCTATGCCGAGCATGAAGACACTTCCGCCGCGCATAAGCTCGTCACCAGCCATTTGCGGCTCGTCGCCAAGATCGCCATGGGCTATCGCGGCTATGGCCTGCCGATCGGGGAGGTGATCTCGGAAGGCAATGTCGGCCTGATGCAGGCAGTCAAGAAATTCGAGCCGGAGCGCGGCTTCCGCCTCGCGACCTACGCCATGTGGTGGATCAAGGCCTCGATCCAGGAGTACATCCTGCGCTCGTGGAGCCTGGTCAAGATGGGCACGACCGCCAACCAGAAGCGCCTGTTCTTCAACTTGAGAAAGGTGAAGGGCAAGATCCAGGCGCTGGACGACGGCGACCTCAAGCCTGAGCACATCGCCGAGATCGCTACGCGGCTCAACGTTTCCGAGGCGGAGGTCGTTTCGATGAACCGCCGCCTTTCGGGCGATGCCTCGCTCAATGCGCCGATCCGCGCCAGCGAAGGCGAATCCGGCGAATGGCAGGACTGGCTGGTCGACGACCACCAGAGCCAGGAGCAGACGCTGATCGAGCAGGACGAGCTGGAAAACCGGCGCGGCATGCTTGCGGGCGCGCTTGCTGTGCTTAACGACCGCGAAAAGCGCATCTTCGAGGCGCGCCGCCTGGCCGAAGAGCCGCTGACGCTGGAGGAATTGTCGAGCGAATTCGACATTTCGCGCGAGCGTGTGCGCCAGATTGAGGTGCGCGCCTTCGAGAAAGTGCAGGATGCGGTCAAGGCTGCAGCCAAGCGCCAGAACCAGGCGTTGCGCACCATCGAAGCCCAGCCGGCGGCCTGAGGGCCGATCCTGCGAACAAGGAAGCGGCGCCGGGGAAACC
>JBARYG010000024.1:0-44616 GCA_049647745.1 Mesorhizobium sp. | reverse complement strand
TGATGGCGCTGCGCCGCGGCAAGGCCAACAAGATCATCGCCTATGAGCTCAACATGCGCGAAAGCACGGTGAAGGTCCACATCCGCAACATAATGCGGAAGCTCAGGGCAACCAACCGGACCGAAGTAGCCTACAAGATCAACGATCTGCTCATTCCGGAAACACTCGCCCAGACCTGATCTCCGAAGTTTTTCGTTCCGCTCGTTCCGGATGAAGACCCCGGCCGATCTGACGTGACGTCAGATCGGCCGGGGTCTTGTTCTGGTCAGACCGAAGCTGCCGTCCGCAGCCAACGCAGATGCAGAGCGATCCGGTAAGGACGAGCGAATTCTCGGGATCGCCGGTCGTCTGACGGACGCACAGCGATCTATCCCCTCGTTCGAACAGCCGGTTTTCTCCAAACCGGATTCCGTTTCCGGTCAGGTATCCTAGCTGGCGGCCTGCCAGGCTTCCTCGTCCAGATGGCGGTAGGCTGCCTCCCGGCTGATCGTCTTGAGGTCGCACTGCACCATTTCGCGCACCATGTCTTCGAAATTCACCGAGGCTGTCCAGCCGAGGACACGCTTTGCCTTGCGCGGGTCGCCGAGCAGCAGGTCCACCTCTGTCGGCCGGAAGTAGCGCGGATCGATCGCCACCACGGTTCTTCCCGTTCTCGCATCCCGGCCTTTCTCCTCGACGCCTTTGCCTCTCCATTCGATCTTGACGCCGATTTCAGCGAAGGCGGCCTCAACGAAGGTGCGCACCGAATGTTTACGGCCGGTGGCCAGCACATAGTCGTCGGGCTTCTCCTGCTGCAGCATGCGCCACATACCCTCCACATAGTCACGCGCATGGCCCCAGTCGCGTTCCGCGTCGAGATTGCCCAGATAGAGGCAATCCTGCAGGCCAAGCGAGATCGCAGCCACCGCCCGCGTGATCTTGCGGGTGACGAACGTCTCTCCCCGCAACGGGCTTTCATGGTTGAAGAGGATGCCGTTGGAGGCATGCAGGCCATGTGCCTCCCGATAGTTGACGACGATCCAGTAGGCATAGAGCTTCGCCGCCGCATAGGGCGAGCGCGGACTGAATGGCGTGGTTTCCGATTGCGGGATGGCTTGCACCTTGCCGTAGAGTTCCGAGGTCGAGGCCTGGTAGAACCGGGTCTTGTCCTGCAGGTTAAGGAGGCGGATGGCCTCCAGTAGGCGCAAGGTGCCCAGCGCATCGGCATTGGCCGTGTATTCGGCGGTCTCGAAACTCACCTGCACATGGCTTTGCGCCGCCAGATTGTAGATCTCGTCGGGCTGAACCTCCTGCACGATGCGGATCAGGTTGGTCGCATCGGTCATGTCGCCATAGTGCAGCGCCAGACGCACATTGCCTTCGTGCGGATCCTGGTAAAGATGGTCGATCCGCCCGGTGTTGAACGACGAGGACCGCCGCTTGACGCCATGAACCTCATAGCCCTTGGCCAGAAGAAGTTCCGACAAATAGGCACCGTCCTGACCGGTGATACCGGTAATCAGGGCTCTTGGTCTGCTCATGTTACACCCTTTCGGCAGTTAGATTGGCGGCATTTGAGAACTGTTGAATTAACCCCGGAATAATTGATCTTCACCGATGCGCTCGATAGTCATCGAGAAGAAACTCATGAATCCCGGAAACCGTACAAGGCGTGCTTCCGTAGATCGACATTATTGATGGAGACCAGTATCTCTGACCTTTTTATACTTCTCAGGCGTTGCGCCGCACCCTCTACGGCGCGTTGGCTCGTCTTGGCCCAGCGCACCACCAGCAGCGCCAGATCAGCCATCCCCGCCAGTTGCGCCGTATCGGTCGACGTCAGGATCGGAGCGCTGTCGAAGATGACGATCTGGCCGTTCGCCTTCGCCAGCTTCACGATCTCCGCTATATCGGCCAGGTAGGGGCGCTGGTGGAGACTGGGATTGCCGCGCGGGATGAAGTCGATGCCGCTCTTGGCATGGTGATGGACGATCTCGGCCAGTTCGGCCTGCCCGGTCAGGAATTCGTTCAGCCCGACTTTCACGCCGGATTTGAAGAGCGAGCCGAGATCTCCGCATCGAAGATCGCCGTCGACAAGCAGCACCCTGTGCCCGGCGGCAACCAGTTCGATCGCAAGTGATCTGGCGACCAGCGTCTTGCCCTCTCCGCTGTGGGCGGAGGTGACGACGACGCTGTAGGGAACCTTGCCGGCATTGGCGCGCTTCAACGCCATCGCGGCCGCTCGCACCGCTTCGGCAAACACGCCGCCCTCGCTCTCGCCGAACACCATCGGCAGGGTTTTCCCCGACCGTTCGCTCAGCACCGGCAACAATCCGGCGGGAACCATATCGGCAATCCCTCCCAGTTGCTCATGGCTACGAACCGACTTGTCCGTCATCTCGCGCACGAATGCAGCCGTCACCGCGACCGAAAGCGAGGCCAGCATCGCGCCGATCAGATAGAACAGTCGTCCGCGGCCCTGCGGCATCAGCGGAATCGACGCCGGAGACAAAACCTCCACCTCCACCGCCGGCAAGGCTGCCTGGGCAACCAGGCCCCGGCTCTGTTCCTGAAGCTTGTCCAGCGTCGTCTGCTCGTTCTCCACCACGCGCAGCAGGCGCGTCAGTTCGGCCTGCGCGGGGGCGGAGCGGGAAAGCTGGTCGCGGGCAACCGCCAGGGCGCTCTGTACGGGCCGTTCCTGCCGGTCGAGCATCATCAGCTTGGCGCGCTGCGCCTGAAGATAACGGTCGACCTCAAGGTCGAGGTCGGTCTTGGATTTGAGGATGTCCGCACGCAGGCTGACCACTTCATCGGCATTGTCGCCATAGGTCTGGAGAAGCCGGTCGAGTTCCTTGTGCTGGGTACGCAAAGTTCGTTGCAGAACACCGACGCTGTCGGGAACGACGATCTTCTGGATGGCCGCGTCATTTTCCGTTTCCAGGGCTGTAATGGTTGCGGTTACTTCGGTCCGGCTCTGCTGGATTTCGGCAAGGCGATCGGTCAGTTCCGCCGCCGATTTGATCTGCTCGGCCTGCACGTCGTTCGAAACGGTGCCAACAGCTTTCCGATAACTGGCGACCGCATCGCTGGCCGCGTCCACCCGTCCCTGCTGCTCGGCGATGCGTTGCCGAAGCCACTCTTCCGCCGAAGCCAGGTGGCCCTGGGCGGAAGCTTTCCGCTGGTCGAGGTAAATGCCGAGCAATGCGTTCGGAACGGCGGCGGCCAGCTCGGGGTCCTGCGAGTTGAAGCCGATCTGGACGACGTCGGAACCCGCGTCGCGCCCGACCGTGAGCGCATTGTAGTACCCCGGAATGATCTGTTCGATGCCGTCGCGGACCACCGGATCCGGCTTGCCGTCATCGACCAGGCTGTGCAGCATTCCGCGCGCCCAGCCGAGCAGGGAGGCCTTTCGCAGCGCCGGATTGAACTCCGGCCGGTCGGCAAGGTGAAGGTCGTGAATGAGTTGCTCGGCAGCCCCTCTGGAAAGCAGCCGCTCCGTCTCGGAGGTGACGTTCAGCGGATCGCGCTGGCCGCCTTCCGGGGTGTCCAGCGTCGACGCCAGCGGGCTGTGGATCATAAGCCGGGATTCGGCATGAAAGACCGGCTTCAGCCCCAGTATTATCGGCAGCGACGCCAGGGTCAGCAGCGCGCTGATGATTGCGATCATCGCAATCCGGCGCCGGATGAGCCGGAACCCCGCCGTCAGGTCGAAATCGTCCGGCTTCGGTTCGAACGGCATCGGCGGTTCATGCCGTATCAGGGAATGCGCGACGCTGCCGGCAGTGGGCATGAGGACGGTCATTGGGCATGTACCCTTGTTTGATTTTTCGCCGAGATCGCCTCGTACAGTTCTTCCAGCCGCCGCTGATACGCTGCCATGCTGAACTGGGAGAGGTAGCGGGAGCGGGCCCCGGCCGAGAGCCGGCTTCGCAACACCGGATCGCCGACCAACCTGGCCAATGTCGCTGCCAGCGCGCGCCCGTCGCCAGCTGGCACGAAGAGGCCGCTTTCCCCGTCGGTAATGGCTTCGTCATGCGCCCCGACAGGGGTCGTCACCACGGCAAGGCCGTGGGCGAGCCCCTCGATCACGGCCATCGCCATGCCTTCGGCATGCGAGGGCAGGACCAGGATGTCGGCCCGCCTGCACAAGGCGCGTGTTTGGTCGGCATCCAGCCAGCCCGGCATCTTCACCCTGTCCGAAAGGCCCATGGCCGCCGCCTGCCGGCGATATTCCGCGACCGGTCCGTCGCCGGCGAGCACGGCTTGCCACCGCAACCCGGCCATGACCGGACTGCCCAAAGCCGCCAGAAGCTCCGGTACGCCCTTGCGCTCGCTTAGCCTGCCCAGGAAAACGATCAACGGCGCTTCACCGACCCGCACCGGGCGCGGCCCCGGATCGGGTACGCAATTATGGGCGATGACGATGCGGCCACCGTCGACGCCCAGCCGTGTCGCCAGCGTCGAGCAATCGCGCCGGCCGAGCACGATGACACGGTCGGCGCCCTGGAACATGGCGCGCACGAAGCCCTGCTGACGTGGCGGGCGGGCGTCGAAATCGCCGGCATAATCGTAGTCGTGCAGATGCAGGACATGGACGCATCCGAGCAACCGAGCTGCTGCCGTCAGAACCAGCTTGCGCAACGTGCTGCCGCGGCCGGCGACATGGATATGGTGGATACGCTCCGGAACGAGAAGCCTGTCTTTCTCCATCAGCAGGATGGCCCATGACAGGCGCACAAGCGATGTCGGCGCAAACCAGCGCGGTCCCCTGGTGTCGGTGACCAGATGCGTTGTACCGGCTTCCCTGGCCGTGTCCGTGATGTAACCAACCAGGCGGCCGATGCCGCCACCGTTCTCGCGGCCACCAGCCACGTAATGCCGGACGGCTGCCATGTTTCTGCCGGGGGGGCTGAACCGCCCTGAGACAACCGCGCTGCCGGTCGCGGCGAAGCTCGCTATATCCGGCTTCACGCGCATGCCTGAACCACCGTGCGATAAATGGAGGCTGCCTGGGCCCCGACCGTTTCGGGCGCAACCGGCCCCGTCGCCCAGGCCAGCGCATTGGCGCCGAATTCGCTCCTGAGCGTGACGCTTTCCGCCAATATCCGGATGGCACGCGCCAGCCGTTCCGAATCGCCGGGCGGGACCACCATGCCAAGCCCGTTGGGTTCGACACTGGCGCGCAATTCGCCGACATCCGTCACGATGACCGGCTTGCCGAAGGCAGCGGCCAGATTGAGCACGCCGCTTTGCGACGCCTCCGTGTAGGGCAGGACGACGACATCGGCATCCAGGAAAAGCTGCGCGACCTCGGGGTCCTCGATGAAACCGTGGCGGATATCGTAGCGGTCCGGCTTGCCCATCAGCGAACGAAACGCCCAGGGGTCGTCGCCCCGGCCTGCTATCGTGATGCGCAGGTTGGGCAGCGTGTCCTTGAGCGCCGCTTCGGCGCGGACCAGTTGCTCCAGACCCTTGTAGGCAAAGATCCGGCCGAACAGCAGGACGCGCAGCGTTCCGTCGTCGGGCCGCCTTTCCATCTTCTCCCGGCACGCCAGGTCGGCATAGCGAAGGATCGCCGGATGCGACAGCACATGCACGCGATCAGGCGTTTTCGAATACCGGTCGAGCGCCATCCGTTTCAGCCCGTCGCCATGCACCACGACATGCCCGGACTGCCTGACGATCAGTTCGGACGCCCATCTGGGCATGACGCGGGTCTCGACATCGCCCGGATGCAATTCCACGTCATGGATCGTCGTCAGCAGGGGGATCGGCCGCCAGAACGGGGCGGCAAAATTCAGCCACAGCGTCGAATTACTCAGAAGATGGACGAGGCTTGGCCGTTCGCGCCGGATCAGGCGCGTAAGGTTGAACAGGAACCACGGATTGGACAGCGCCCGGTGCCTCGGCCAGTCCAGAAGCCGCAGATCGACGGCTGGGTCGAACCACGACGCAAGATGGCCGTAGCGGCGGCGTGGAACGCCGAGCACCACCGGCAGGTGCCGCGCCACGCCGTTGACGAAGGAGATCGTGTAGTCTTCCAGTTCCGATACGAGCAGCAGCGCCTTCATTTCGCCGCCTCCGAAACACCGGTGCGCCGGTCGGCGCCGGGAAGCTGAAGGGCGGTGCGCAGCGCGTCCCGCGTGCGCCGCAGCGGGTCCGGCTCGCCCTCGAAAAGAAGCCCCCTGACGGCAAGGCCAAGACGCCCCCGCAAATCGACGCCGTCGAGCCGCGCAGAAGCCACATGGTAAGGATAGTGGTCGGCCATGCGCAGCCTGCCCGGCAAATTGCGCGCGGCAAGGAACTGGTTCGTCACCTCGACGGTAGTCTGCCAATGGGCCATGCGTTTGCGCAGCATGGCGGCGTCGTCGACCGGCCGATACCAGTTGTTGGCGTGTATGCGATAGAAGCCTAAAGAATCCGGCAGCGCCGCGACGCGCCCGACAAACGGATAGATTCCCGCAAGCCAGGCATCGGCCGAGATACGAAAATGCGACGGAATATCGCCCGCTGCCTGCCACGCGCTACGCCGCACCGCGATCGCCGAGGTCATCGGAAAGGGCCACCAGCCCGCCGAGCGCGTCAACCGCCGGGACAAGTCGCCCGAGCAAAGCGTCCGCGGAACGGGCTTCAGCGTCGGTTCCCCGTCCACGGTCACCGGTTGCAGCCGATGATAGACCAGCGCTATCTGCGGATCGGAACGAAATGCTTCCACGGTCGCCGCCAGCTTGCCCGGCGCCCACCAGTCGTCCGCGTCGAGGAAGCAAAGGAACTCCCCGCGGCTGGCCTCCACACCGGCATTGATCGCCGCTGCCTGGCCACTGTTGTCCTGAAAGATGATTTTTGCGCGGTGGCGGCAATTTTCCAGCACCGCGCGGGACCGATCGCTCGATCCGTCGTCGACCACGATAACCTCGGCATCGGCATCGACCTGGGTCAAGGCGCTTGCCACCGCTTGGGCGACGAAATGCCCGTAGTTGTAATTATTGATGAGAACGCTGACGAGCGGTCGCTGCATGGCGCACCTCATCGATGCCGGCACCGCGCCCTGGCGCAGCGGCGAAATCCGGGCGTGGGCAGGACGCACGTCATCCGGAGGCTCCGTTCGAGACTGAAACGTCGAGGACGTCTCCGGGCAGGACCTCCGTGTCCATCTGCGCCTTCAGTGTTTCTTCGCGCCCCTCCGCCGTCCGGTAGATGACCACGACCGTCCGGATCGATGCCGATTCGGCTTCCGACAGGCTCACGCCGGCGTCGAGAATCTGGGCCGAAAGGGCGTCCAGTTCCGCTTTCAGCCGGACCCGGTCGAGCATCGCCTCCCGCAATTGCTGGCGGATATCGATGCGCCATTTGATGTCGGCCGAGTTGAGTTCGTATTCGACCGTCGAGCGATTCTGTTTGGCGCGGGCGATATAGGCCCGGTTCTCAAGCAGATCGCGCGTGGCCCTGGATTGCTCGTGCTGCAACTCCTGCAGGCGCGGCAGCGGCATGAGGCCTTTGTCCACCAGCTTCTGGGCCGCATCGACCTGCTGGCTGTCGATGTCGCGCTCCTTCTCCTGAAGGCTGGCCTGCTGGCCAAGCACGTCGATCTCCAGGTCGAGCAGCGCCATGCCATCGCGAAGATGCGCCTGGCTGCCGGACCATGTCTGCAAGCGGTCCATCAGGATCTTCTGATCCAGCGTCTCCAGCACCTGCGCGTCCTGCGCCGGGACGACGCCCGGCGCAACGGCCACCTGCGCATGCTCGTTCCTGACCAGTTCCGCCTGAAGCCGTGCAATGCGGCTGTTGACGTCCAGAAGCTGGTAGTTAGTGGTTTGCCATTTTGCCCTGAGGCCGGGAACGTCCACCGAAGCCAGGCGATCCTCGTCGGACCTGCCCGCGCCGCCGGCGAGGATGAGCGCATGGCGGACCGTCAGGCCCGGCTCGTACTCGATCGCGCCCGGCCGCGCCACCTTCCCGCCGACATAGAACGGGCGATATTTGGCGATCTCCACCAGGACGGTCGGCGCCTTGAGGATATCGCGCTTGATAAGTTCCGCTTCCAGCCGCGCCCGCGCCGCATCGAGCCCCATTCCGGCAACCTGGACACTGCCGAGCTGCGGCAGGACGATGTTACCCTCCGCGTCGACCTTGCTGTCGCCGCCAAGCTTGGGAGCCTCCGTAATGGAGACGTGCACGGTATCACCCCGCGCGATCAGGATCTCGCTGAGGGCCGGTGACGCGGTGGTCATCAGCAGGGCGAACAGGAGCGCCCTTGCTGGAAAACGCGCGCACCCGGGACGTTGAAGCGTAATCATCGGCTATTTCGCACCCCTTGCAGGCTCCCGCTGCCGATACGCAGCCGGAGCCTGTTTCTGCCCAGGCATTCGCCCGAAAAAGAACCCTTTGGCGGGGACTCCCACGGCTTGCCTTCCTGCCAAGGTAGCGGCGCGCGGGAACTGACGGGAACTATGCTTATGGGCAATCCGCCGGCCGCACCCATCAGCATTTTGACGAAGCGGTCCAAAAGGTTCCGGCCGGATACGACCTTCGGACCAAGCGCATACCCGTTTGAGGTAGACGCGCCGCCGTTTATGCCTGTTTCCCGCCTGTCCCGCCGGTTGATCGTACTGCTTCGAGAGCCAGCCACGGGCCGATACGCCCATCTCTCCAGGCGGCGGCCGCCATGTCCGATGACGCGTTCCAGAATAGGAGCGGAGGCCGGCCCAGGACACTGCGACCGGCGATCTGGAAGACCCCGTGGTGATCCGATCGGCCCCGAGCCCGTATGGGCAAGACCCTTCGCAACAAAAGCGGGGCTCGGAGGCCGTCAGTTCTTCAGCATGGCAACGTGGTTGATGGCCAGGCGGGACACCACGTCGGCGGCAAGCTTGCCCTCAACCGGGGCATGCCGATGTTGGCACGCTCCGGCATAGGCAAGGGTCCATGGTTCCGAAGGGCCGAAGGTCATAAACACCGCCATGCGGTCCGCCGTCTTGTGGCGAAGCCACCGCATCGTCGACCGCGCCCTGGTCAGCGCCTTCTGGGCATCGATGTGCAGCCGTGGGCCCAGCTTTTCCAGAATCTTGCGCAAGACCTTGTCGGCGAGCGTCGGCAACTGACCCAGATGATCGATGCGAACATCGAAGATGAGGGCGTCGCCCGCGCGCACCGCCGCTTTCTTGACCGGCATGGTCTCGCCCTTCGCCAGCCTGTGCGACATCGGCCTGACCTTCAGCGTCGCCCGCGACGTCTCGCCCTGATCCTGAAGGTAGAACGCGACCTTATAGACCCGAAAGCTCTCGTCGGCGAAAATCCGTCCGTCCATATAGACGGGATGATGGGTGATATCCTTGTGCCAGGTCGACGTCGTATTGATCATCAGGTCGCATTCGCCTGTGAGAACGACATCAAGCGGCTGCGTGATCTCCTGAAGGACATGCAGTATGGCATCCGAGGTAAGGATCTCTGCAACCGCGGGAACGGCGTGCATCGCCTGCACCTGGAACTTGCCGCCGTAATTGTACCATCCGCCGGCCTTCAGGTGCGTCTTCATGGCAAGCCGCAACGCTTGCACCTGTTCGGGCGTCAGGACGTTCCTGACGATGGCATAGCCGTTGGCGGCCAGATTTCGTTGTAATGTGCTAGCCCGATCGGCTGATCGCTCATTGCTTCCGTCGGACGACTCCCCCGCAATGGATTGGTCCAGCAAGTCCGTTCTCCTCATAAACATATGAACGCACTGGCGCGGACAATCCTCCCACGGTTCCGCGACCGTCAAATCAGGCTTTCGAGGTAGCATTCGCCTGAAAGGACAGGATGCCGGGCGCAGACGGCTGTACGGCCAGGTCGAAGATTAGAACGCTAGCGGTACTCGAATCCGCAAACGACGTGATTTCCCTATGCCTCGTACCCGGAAGGGTAGGTAGGGAAGCGGCAGACCCGAAAATATAGTGCATCGATGCACAGCTGGGCCCACGAGCCGGGCTCGCTGCCAGAGAGCGCGAATCAAGAGAGCGCGGGGTCATGAGAAGTATTCCGGCAAACGACCAAGAAAACGCTGTTTCCATCCCCTGGACCTATCCGGGCTGGGTCAATGTACTGGGCGTTCGCGTTTCAGCCGTGAATCTCGGGACCGCGACCGCACGCATCGACGCCGCTATCTCCAGGGGAAAGAAGGAATATGTATGCGTCCGGGACGCGCATGGCGTCATCCGGTGCCAGAACGACGCCGAACTTCGCTCGATTCACAACCGCGCCTTTCTTGTCACGCCGGACGGCATGCCGCTGGTATGGGCACTGAAGCGGGCCGGCCATACCGCCAGCGACCGCGTCTACGGACCCGATCTCATGCTCTCCCTGTTCGAGACCGGCGAGCACAGGGGCTGGCGCCATTTCCTCTATGGCGCGACCGACAAGACGCTGGAGCGGCTTCAGGCGCGGCTTCTCGAAAAATTCCCGGATGCGCGGATCGCGGGAACCTACGCACCGCCGTTTCACGAACTTGGCGCGCAGGAGGAAGCCGACGTCGCGGAACGGATCAACCGGTCCGGCGCGGATATCGTCTGGGTGGGACTTGGCAGCCCCAAGCAGGAATTCTGGATGGCGCATATGCGCGGCCGGCTGGAGGCCTCGATGCTCATCGGCGTCGGTGCGGCGTTCGATTTCCATGCCGGCCTCAAGCGGCAGGCGCCGAGGGCCATCCAGCGAAGCGGCCTCGAATGGGCGTTTCGGCTTTTGTGCGAACCGCGCCGGCTATGGCGGCGCTATGCACTCGTCGTGCCGGGCTTTCTTCTGCTGAGCGCGCTGCAAAGGCTGGGTCTGAGGCAATTCCCGATGGACGGCGCGTTCCGCGTCGAACGCACCGCAGCCGCAAAGACCGCAGATGAGTGAAATCCGCATGGCCTCATTCGCATCGGCAACAATCGAACCGACTCAGGCCCAGCCTGAAGCATCGGACCGCACCATTTCGGCGGCGAAGCCGCAAGGCGCCGCACCGGCGTCGGCATCCGGCTACACGGCATCCTGGGCCCGCCGCCTTTCCCGGCCGGCGACGCAGGCGTTTCTGATCACCGGCGATATCGCCGCTTTCGCGGCGGCCTGCTTCCTTCTTCTGCCGCTCCACCCCGAAAATCTGGAGGAGACCGAGCTTGGCCGGGTATTCGTCCTCGTCGCAACGGCGGTGATAATCTTCTACGCCTCGGAGAAGCTCTATCCCGGATACCGGCTGCAGAAGCACGAGCAGCTTCGCCGCCGCGCGACCGCTTCTCTCAAGGTTGCCGCACTGGCCGCCTTCGGCGCGGTCCTGCTGCCGGGAGGATGGCGGCTGGCGCTGCTTATCGTCGGTTTCCTCGGCGTCGCGCTGCTCATCCAGCCGGTCACGCACCAGGTGGCGCGGCGCGTGTGCCGGCGGCTCGGCCTGTGGGGCGAGCGCGCGGCGATCATTGCCGGGTCCAACCGGACCCCGGTTCTCGTCGATTATTTCACCCGCCAATGGCAATACGGGCTGCGGCCGGAGCCGTTCGTACCGGGAGCGCAGGAAATGCCCGGCGTCGCCGCGCCGCGCATCGCACTGATCGCGGCCGAAACCATTCCGCTACCCGACGAACTGGCCTCGGTGCGCCGGCAATTCGCCGAAGTCATCCTGCTCGCCGACACGCCTTGCCTGAAAGTGGCCGGCTTGCGCCCCGCCGATATCGACGGCCAGATCGGCGTCCGGCTGGCCGCCGGCGATAGGCAACCGGCCTCGAAGCTCGTGCGCCGAACACTCGACCTGGTGATAGCCGTTCCCGCCGCTCTCGTGTTCACGCCGTTTGTCCTGATTGCCGGCGCAGCCATCTATGTCATCGATCCGGGGCCCGTCTTTTTCTGGCAACCGCGCGAAGGATTGGCGGGCAAGACGGTCCACATCCTGAAACTTCGCACGATGTACCAGGATGCCGAACGGCGGCTGGAAACGCTGCTTGCCAACGACCCGGCGATACAGGCGGAATGGTCGAAGCATTTCAAGCTGAAACACGATCCGCGCATCCTGCCGGTGATCGGCACCCTGCTCCGTTCTTCGAGCTTCGACGAGCTGCCGCAATTGTTCAACGTCATCATCGGCGAGATGGGCATCGTCGGGCCGCGGCCCTTCCCCGAATACCACCTGCTGGCGATGAACGCCGAGTTTCGCCACAAGCGGCGCTCGGTGACGCCCGGCCTGACAGGCCTGTGGCAGATTTCGGAACGAAGCAATGCCGACCTCGAGCTGCAGCGCCAGCTGGACGAGTTCTACATAGACAACCGGTCGCTGTGGTTCGACTGGCACATCCTGCTGAGCACGATACCGGCGGTTTTCAAACGTGGCGGGGCCTACTGAACCCACGCCATTTTTTACGGCACACCGACAGGGAGAATATCATGCATGGACGCAAGCGAATTCTGGTTACGGGCGGCGCCGGTTTCCTCGGCTCCTTCCTGTGCGAAAGGCTTCTGAGCGAAGGCAACGACGTTCTTTGCGCGGACAATTACTACACCGGTTCCCGCGACAACATCCTGCATCTTCTCGACGATCCCCGCTTCGAAGTGCTGCGTCACGACATCACCTTCCCGCTCTATGTGGAAGTGGACCAGATCTACAATCTGGCCTGCCCGGCCTCGCCCGTTCACTACCAGTTCGACCCGGTGCAGACGGTCAAGACCAACGTGCACGGCGCCATCAACATGCTCGGCCTGGCCAAGCGCACCAAGGCGAGGATCTTCCAGGCCTCGACCAGCGAAGTTTATGGCGATCCGGCGGTCCACCCGCAGACCGAGGACTACCGCGGCTGCGTCAATACGATCGGCCCGCGCGCCTGCTACGACGAAGGCAAACGCTGCGCCGAGACGCTGTTCTTCGACTACCACCGCCAATACGGCGTCGATATCCGGGTCGCGCGAATCTTCAACACCTACGGGCCGCGCATGCATCCCAATGACGGTCGCGTCGTTTCCAATTTCATCGTGCAGGCGCTGCGCAACGAGCCCATCACCCTTTTCGGCGACGGCCGGCAGACGCGATCCTTCTGCTATGTCGAGGACCTGATCGAGGGATTTTTGAGGCTGATGGCCGCACCCGACGGTGTCACCGGCCCCATGAACCTTGGCAATCCGGGTGAATTCCAGATGCTGGAACTGGCGCAGATGGTCATCGAAATGACGGGCTCCGCATCGCGCATCGTCACCAAACCGTTGCCGGCGGACGATCCGGCGCGCCGTAAGCCGGATATCAGCCGCGCCCAGGAGGAACTGGGCTGGCAGCCGGTCGTGTCGTTGCGCGAAGGACTCGAAAAAACCATCGCCTATTTCGACTGGAAGCTTTCCGGTGCAGGGGCCCGCGAACCCCTGCTGCAGCGGGCGGGCAACGAGACCGCCCATGCCCGGCCGGAAGCCATTCCGGCCATCGCCGCCCGGCACGGCATGCATCTTTCCGAAACTTCCCGTTCGATCTAGGCGAGGTTGCAAAATGAAGATCGCCGTCATCACCCCATATTACAAGGAAGACGACGACATCCTCGAGCAGTGCCATCGAAGCGTCATGGACCAGACGACGGCCTGCGACCACCTGCTCGTGGCCGACGGCTTTCCAAAGGCCGTCGTCGATCATTGGCAGGCAAGGCATATGGTCTTGCCGCAAGCGCACGCCGACATAGGAAACATGCCCCGGATTCTGGGCAGCTTGTCGGCGTTCAATCTGGGCTACGACGCTGTCGCCTTCCTGGACGCGGACAACTGGTATCGTCCCGACCACATCGAGCGGATGGTGCGGCTCCACCGGAACACGGGCGCGGTGGTCTGCACCTCGAACCGGTCGATGCATCGCCCCGACGGCAGCTACATGTTCGACGACGACAAGAACGACGGGAAGAAGCATGTCGATACCAATTGCTTCTTCCTCACGCGCCCGGCCATCAGGGTGCTGGCGCGGTGGGCCGCCATGCCGAGGCAACTCTCCCCCATCTCCGATACGGTCTACTGGGAAACCATCAGGCGCGAACGGTTGCCCCGCGCGCACAACGCCACACCGACGGTCTGCTACCGAACCACCTGGGAATCGGATTTTCGACGGATGGCCGAGCCGATGCCGGAAGGCGTGAAGCGGCTGGAGATGACGAACGCACCCTACGGCTGGATCAAGGCGCTGTCCTCGTCGGAGCGCAAACGCGTTCGCCGTGAACTCGGCTGGCCGCCCGGTCTTCCCGCAAAGGTAATGCGAAGGCTGAGGGCGATGAAAGCCCGCCTGGCGACAACCCAAACCTAGGAAAAGTGCATGGCTTCCGATCCCTCGATCTCCAGGCCGGAAACGGGAAGTGTCCGCACGAAGGAGCGCCGCCACCCGGAGACGCTTATGGCCTCGAACCTGTCTGGCCACCGCGCCTCGTTCGATATCCTCATCCCTTGCTACAATTACGGGCGGTATTTGCGCGACGCGGTGGAGAGCGTGCTGACGCAGGCGGTGGATCTTCGCGTCCTCATCATCGACGACGCCTCGCAGGACGACTCCGCTGCGGTGGGTCAGGCATTGGCCGACGAGGACCACCGCGTCACCTTTCTGCGCCACCCTGAAAATCGAGGGCATATCGCCACCTATAATGAGGGGATCGAGTGGGCTGAGGCCGATTTCTTCGCGCTCGTCTCGGCCGACGATATTCTGCTGCCGGGAGCCCTGGCGCGCGCCGCCGAAGTCTTTCACGGCGATCCGCGAATTTCGATGGTCCACGGCAGGGCGGTCCAGTTCGAGGACGGTGTTCCGGTCGAGCAGTTGTTGTCGGGTACAGCGCCTGCGCGCCCCTGGATGGGCACCAGCGCAAGCGCCGACCGCTCCGGCACCGGCACTCCCGTGAAGGTCCTCGAAGAACAGCTCGTGGACAAGCAGGTTACGCTCGCAACCCGCGAGTTCTACCGCAGCAACCGGGACCACAACGGCGTCCACACGTCGAGCGTCGTATCCAGGACATCCGTTCAGAAGAAGGTCGGGGGCTATCGCGCCGAGCTGCCCCACGCCGGCGACTACGATATGTGGCTGCGCCTTTCCGCCCACGGGCCGGTCGGATACGTCCCGCGATTCCAGATGGCCGTCCGGCGGCATGGAAGCAACATGTCCCTCCAATACAGCTACGAGCAGGACATCCTGCAGCGGGCTCTCGTCCTGCAGACGCTGGATACGGCCGTAGGCCCGATCCTGCCGGAGGGGCTCTTGAGGGAAATGCGCATGAGCGTCGCGGCCGAAGCCGTTCGCGCCGCCGGCATACCGTTCGCGAAAGGCGATCAGGCGCTTCGCCAACAACTCGAAGCCGCCGCAATCGCGCTTGATCCCGACGTGGTCGGCGGCATGGTCTGGAAGATTTACGGGCTGAAACGGATGCTGGGCCCGCGCGCCTGGAATCAAGTGCGCAATGGCAAGCTGCGCTTGGTGAAGACACTCGGTCGGGTCCGGACGATGCTCGCGTCCGCACCGTTCGCCGCCTGAGGAGCCGGCTATGATGGCCAGCCAACCCTACAACCAGGCGGGCGAAGCGCCTTTCGCTATCCTGCTTCGCGGCCACGATCCGCATGGAGCGGTGACAGTTGTTTGCGGACCGGCCGCAAACCCTTGTCTGCGCCCTACGCCGCAAGCAGGCCACGCCGCTTCGGAATTTTTGCCATGAGCCACCTTTCATGAGCCAGGTTCGTCGATCGATCCTGTTTTCGGCAGCCGACAAATACCTGTCGCAAATCCTGCTGATCGTAACGACGATGGTTATGGCGCGCATTCTGACGCCGGCAGAAACCGGCCTCTACATGACCGCCAACGCGGTCATCATGCTGGCGGACAATTTCCGCAACTTCGGTGTCGGCGTCTACATCGTCCAGGAAAAGGATCTCAGCCGGGTTCTGGTTCGTTCCGCCTTCACCGTCACGCTGATCCTGTCCGCCGCGATGGGCGCGATGATCTATATCGGTGCAGGCTCCATCGCGTCCTTCTATGCATCGCCGGAGCTGAAAACGCTTCTCGTCGTTTCGGCGCTGGGCTTTCTGGCCATTCCGTTCTCAAGCCCGATCATGGCGCTGCTCCAGCGCGACATGGCCTTCAAGGCCGTCGCCTGCATCAATATCACGGCGGCGCTGGTGGGATCCGCCGTCACGATCACGCTCGGCCTCGCAGGACTTGGGCCGGTCAGCTATGTCTGGGGCTTTGTCGCTACCAGCTTCATGATGGGAACTCTGGCCATCGGCACGCGCCGGGAATTCTGGGTATTCCGTCCGTCTTTTTCCGGTACGCGGCGACTCTTGTCCTTCGGCGTCGTTTCCTCCCTCATCACCGTTTCGAACATGGCCTACGAACTGCTGCCCCGGCTTGCCTTCGGCAAGATCCTCGGCTTCGACGCCGTTGGCCTTTATTCGCGCGCGATCACCCTGTGCCAGTTGCCGGACCGCGTCGTCCTCTCGGCGCTTCAGCCGGTTGTGCTGCCCGCCTTCGCCGCGCATGCCCGCGCCGGGGGCTCGCTGAAGGAAAGCTACCTCCACGGTCTCAGCCTGATGTCGGCGGTGCAATGGCCGGCACTGATCATGCTTTCGCTGCTGGCCGATCCTGTCGTGCGCATCCTGCTCGGGCCGCAATGGGAAGCGGTGCCGCCCCTGGTGCGCATCATGGCGCTGGCCAACATGGCGCTGGTGCCGGCGATGCTGACCTTTCCGGTGCTGGTTTCGGCGGGGCGCATCAAGGATGCGCTATGGGCGAGCCTCATCAGCCTGCCGCCCTCGGCCGCGATCACGATCGGAGCTGCGTTCTTCAGCCTGAATGCCGTCGCCGCCAGTCTTTTCATCGTCGCTCCGCTGCAGATGTTCGTCTCCTATTGCTTCATCCGCCCTGCCATCGGCCTGACCGGGACGGAATTCATGCAGGCGACGCGCAACAGCTTCCTTTTCGCGCTCGGCACCGCTCTGGTGCCTATCGTGGTCGTAGCGACGTCGCCGAGCGGCTTCGACCTCGGCCTCATGCAGACGATCATAGCGATCGGCGGCGGAGCTGCCGGCTGGCTAACCGTGCTGGCGACCGTCGACCACCCGCTGAAACAGGAAATCGCCGTCTTCCGCCATTTTCTTCTGGAACGCGCCCCGCCGCCCCGTCCGGCTGCGCGCTCCCGCCCTATGGCACCCGGAGCGAAATAGAGCGGCAGGCCGGACATCCGGGCGCGCCCTATCAGTAACTTGTTGAATTATCCCGTTAAACAAAGTGCGGAACGTCAAGGTCCGTTAGCCTTGGATTTGCTTTGTTCGGATCGAATCGTCCAGTTGCGCGTTTCACCATGCCGTCAGGGCTGGACGATCATTTCCTGGGAGAACCGTAATGAAGAAGATTTTAGTGCTCATGGCGCTGTTGCTGCCGCTCGGTGCCTGCTCGCAGACTGAACAGGGGGCGGCGATCGGCGGCCTCGGCGGCGCCGCCATCGGCAGCGCCGTTGCAAACGACCCGGTCGAAGGCGCGGTTCTCGGCGGCGCTATCGGTGCGGTCGGCGGCGCCCTGATCGGCAACGCCAGCGAACGTGGCAGATGCCGCTTCCGCGACCGCTACGGCCGCGTCTATACCGCCCGCTGCCCGTCCGATTACAGATACTCCGACAGGCGCGATTACGACCGCCGCCACTACAGGCGCCGGCACTACAGTAATTACGGCGGGTATTGAGCAAACGGCCGGGGCCTCATTCGCCCGAAAGGCGCATGCCGGCCCGCCGCTGAAACAGAAAGGCCGCGCGGATCGTTTGATCCCGCGCGGCCTTTCCGTCGGATAAGGAAAAGTTCGCTTATTCGGCGCTGGCTTCCGCCGGGGCCGGAGCCGCCGCGGCGGCGGCAACCGCTGCCGCTGCATCTTCCTGTGCCTTCTTCAGAAGGGCAGCGCGTTCCTGTGCCTTCTTGCCGGGTTCCGCCTTCTTCGGGTTGGAGCGGGCTTCGCGCTTGGCGATGCCGGCCTCGTCGAGGAAGCGCAGCACGCGGTCGGTCGGCTGCGCGCCATGCGACAGCCAATGCTTGACGCGGTCAGCGTCAACCTTGACGCGGTCGCCGTCCTTGGGCAGCAGCGGGTTCCACGAACCGAGCGCCTCGATGAAGCGGCCGTCGCGCGGCGAGCGCGCATCGGCAACGACGACGTGATAGTAGGGGCGCTTCTTCGAGCCCGCGCGGGCCAGTCTGATTTTCAGTGACATTCTTTTTCTCCTAAAAGCTTTGATTGGTGAGTTGGATTACGGCTGGTCGCCAGCCGGTTGGGTTACGCCGTTGGAAGCGGCATCCTTATTCCCGCCACTGCTCGAAGCGGCGATCTGCTCGTGGTGGCGAATGACTTCGCGCACGACGAAATTGAGGAATTTTTCGGCGAAGTCCGGGTCGAGATGCGATTCGTCGGCCAGTCGGCGAAGACGGGCGATCTGCTCGGCCTCGCGGCTCGGATCGGCGGGCGGCAACCCATACGTCGCCTTGAGCACGCCGACCGCCTTGGTGCAGCGGAAGCGCTCGGCCAGCATGTGGATGAGCGCGGCGTCGATATTGTCGATGGAGGCGCGATAGTCGGAAAGAATTTTCCGTGCCTGCGCCATGTCTTTTTCTTCGTTCATGGCATCCTCACTTCTTCTTGCCCAGACCGGGAAGCCCCGCTCCGGGAAGGCCGGGAAGCTTCATGCCGCCGGGAAGCCCCGGCAGCCCGCCCGGCAGGCCACCGGGCAATCCCTTGGGCATCCCGCCGCCGAAACCGGCCGCCTCGGCCTGCTTCTTCAACGCCTCGAGCTGCTTGGGGTCCATCTTCGACAGATCCGGCATACCGCCCATACCGGGCATACCTCCGCCGAGACCGCCGAGCCCCATCTTGGAGGCGAGCCCACCCATCATCGAGCGCATCATGCCGCCGCCTTTGCCCTTGCCGCCCATCGCCTTCATCATGTCGGCCATGCCGCGATGCATTTTCAGGAGCTTGTTGATCTCGGCCGCGTCGGTGCCGGAACCGGCCGCGATGCGCTTCTTGCGGGAATGCTTCAGAATATCGGGATTGGCGCGTTCGGCACGGGTCATGGACGAGATGATGGCGAGCTGGCGCCCGAACATCCTGTCGTCCAGCCCGGCAGCGGCCATCTGGTCCTTCATCTTGCCCATGCCGGGCATCATGCTCATCAGGCCGCCCATGCCGCCCATCTTCGACATCTGCTGCAACTGCTGGGCAAGATCGTTGAGATCGAACTTGCCCGACTGCATTTTCTTCGCCATCGCCGCCGCCTGCTCGGCGTCGATGTTCTCGGCGGCTTTCTCGACCAGGCTGACGATGTCGCCCATGCCGAGAATGCGGTCGGCGATACGCTTGGGATAAAACTCCTCCAGCGCGTCCATCTTTTCGCCGGTGCCGATCAGCTTGATCGGCTTGCCGGTGACGGCGCGCATGGAAAGAGCGGCGCCGCCGCGCCCGTCGCCGTCCATGCGGGTCAGCACCAGGCCGGTGATGCCGACGCGTTCGTCGAAATTCTTCGCCAGGTTGACGGCGTCCTGACCGGTCAGCGAATCCGCCACCAGCAGGATCTCGTGCGGCGCCGACATCTTCTTGATGTCCGCCATCTCTACCATCAGCGGCTCGTCGATGTGGGTGCGGCCGGCGGTGTCGAGGATGACCACGTCGTGGCCGCCGAGTTTTGCCGCCTGCACGGCGCGCTTGGCGATGTCGACCGGCGACTGGCCGGCGACGATCGGCAGCGTCGCCACCTTCACCTGCTCGCCGAGCTGGCGAAGCTGCTCCTGCGCGGCCGGGCGGCGCGTATCGAGCGAGGCCATCAGGACCTTCTTGTTCTGGCGGTCGGTCAGGCGCTTGGCGATCTTGGCGCTGGTGGTGGTCTTGCCCGAGCCTTGCAGGCCGACCATCATGATGACGACGGGGGCCGGCGCATTGAGATCGATGGCGACGCCCTCGTCGCCGAGCATGGCGATCAGTTCGTCATGGACGATCTTGACGACCATCTGGCCGGGCTTGATCGACTTGACGACTGCCGCGCCCACCGCCTTCTCGCGCACCTTGTCGGTGAAGGAGCGCACGACCTCCAGCGCGACGTCGGCTTCCAGCAGGGCGCGCCGCACTTCGCGCAGCGCCGCCGTGACGTCGGCTTCCGACAGCGCGCCACGGCCGGTCAGACCGTTCAGGATGGAGCCAAGCCGCTCTTGTAAGCTCTCGAACATTCTTTTCCCTTTTCCCAGGCATCAAGACGATGCCCGAGAGGTAATGCATCTGCGCCGATACCCCAAACAGGAAGCCAAAGCCAAAAAGCACCCGGGGGCGCACAGCGCTGCCGGGTGTTGACCTCCGGGATCGATTTATGGCCTCCCCCCAAAAGGTTCTGGCGTCCCGGTCGGCTTGCTCGGAGATAGTCTCGTCGCGGAATTCGTGCGCTGTAGACAGGAAAAGTGCGCAAGAGTCAAGAATGGCCGGCGACGGATGGCGCGAGAGCCCTATCTCAAAGACAGGCGCAGACCAGGAGGGGAGGCATGACCATGGCGGCCAGCGACAAAAAGATCCAGCCTTCGCCTTTGCCCGAAACCCACGGAGAAGTGATCACCGCCGCCGTTCATTATTATCGCGCCGAACTGGCCCGCATGGCCGGCTGGCGCGACCGCATCGATCGCACCACCAATTGGGCCATCACCGTCGTCGCCGCGTTGCTGTCGGTTTCGCTGTCGACGGCTTCGGCCCATCACGGCGTTTTGCTGTTCGCCATGCTGCTGGTCTACCTGCTTTTGATGATCGAGGCGCGGCGCTACCGCTTTTTCGACGTATACCGCTTCCGCGTGCGCCAGCTGGAGCGGCACTATTTCGCGCAGGTGTTTTCGCCGGCGGAGGATTTTTCGGCGAACTGGACGCAAATCCTCGGCCAGAGCCTGCGTGAACCGAAATTCTTCATCTCCTATGGCGATGCCTTTTCGCGGCGCTTGCGGCGCAACTACATCTGGATGTTCCTGATCCTGCTGCTTGCATGGGTGCTGAAGATTTCGACGCCGAGGCTGCAGGACGAAGGCGCGGGATTCAGGCTCGCCCACTCGCTGCGGGAGGTGCTGGCCAACGCCGGTTTCGGCCCGATTCCTGGCTGGCTGGTCGTCACCGGCGTCGCGGCGTTTTTCCTGTGGCTGCTCTATGCTTCGCTGCGCGCGCCCGGCGATGCCGGCGAAGGCGACTTCGGCGAGGTTCATGTCTGAACGCCGGTTTCTCGATTCATATCCGGGCGTAAATTCGCCTCTCGCCACAATTCTCCCTTGATCCTAGGCAAGTTCGCCCTCGGCGGAACGGCAGAAACGACGGTGACAAGCCGGCATTTCGCTGGCAAGTTCGGATCAGGGACGTAATTCAGGCAACCAGGAGAAAAGCATGGCATTTCTTGCCAAGGGTAAAGTTTTGGCGGCGGTGGGCACAGCCTTATTCGCCCTCTTGTGTGGCGGCGCGCAGGCGGCAAGCTGCGGCAAGAGCGCCGCCGGGTTCGATCAATGGAAGGCGGATTTTGCCCAGGAGGCAAAGGCGGACGGCGTCGGAAGCAGAGGGTTGTCGGCTTTGGCGGGCGCCCAGTACGCCTCCGCGACGATCAGGGCGGACCGCGCCATTCACAAGGCCTTCAGCGGTTCGGTGGAGGATTTCATGCGCCGCCGCGGCGCGCCGACCATCATCTCGAAGGGTCGCTCGCTGAAAAAGGCCAACGCAGCGCTCTTCAACAAGATCGAGAGCAACTACGGCGTCTCGTCCGGCGTGCTGCTGGCGATCTGGGGCATGGAAACCGGCTTCGGCGCCGTCATGGGCAAGCAGAACACGGTTTCGGCCATCGTGACGCTGGCCTATGATTGCCGCCGCCCCGAATTCTTCACCCCGCATGCTATTGCAGCCCTCAAGCTGGTCGACAGCGGTGCACTGAGCCCAAGCTCGGTAGGCGCCATGCACGGCGAGATCGGCCACACGCAGTTCTTGCCCGGCAATGTGCTGAAATACGGCGTCGGCAGCAAGAATTTGCGCGACAAGGGTACCGCGCTCGCTTCCACGGCCAATTTCCTCAGGGGCCATGGCTGGCGCCCCGGCGTCGGCGCGGAAGGCAATATGGCTGCGATCGCCGGCTGGAATTCGGCCAGCGTCTATCAGCAGGCCATCGCCCGCATCGCCACCGCCATCGACGGCGGCTGATACAATCCGGCACCAAATGCGAAAAGGGCGGCTTTCGGGCCGCCCTTTTCATTTTTCGTCAAGCTGGTTTCAGCCTTTGCGCCCGCGCGCCGCCAGCGTGCGCAGCCTCAGCGCGTTGAGGCGGATAAAGCCTTCGGCATCCTTCTGGTCGTAGGCGCCGCGGTCGTCCTCGAAGGTGACGAGGTCGTTGCGATAGAGCGACTTCGAGGACTTGCGGCCGGTAACGATGACATTGCCCTTGTAAAGCTTGAGCCGCACCGTGCCCTCGACGTCTTCCTGGCTCTTGTCGATCATCGCCTGCAGCATGACGCGCTCCGGCGAGAACCAGAAGCCGTTATAGATCAGTTCGGCATAGCGCGGCATGAACTCGTCCTTGAGATGCGCCGCACCCCGGTCGAGCGTGATCGACTCGATACCGCGATGCGCGGCGAGCAGGATGGTGCCGCCCGGCGTTTCGTAGACGCCCCGGCTCTTCATGCCGACGAAGCGGTTCTCGACCAGGTCGAGCCGGCCGATGCCGTTGTCGCGACCAAGGTCGTTGAGTGCCGCTAGCATCGCGGCCGGCGACAGCTTCTTGCCGTTCAGTGCGATCGGATCGCCTTTCAGGAACTCGATCTCGATCTCGGTGACGGCGTCGGGCGCGTCCATCGGCGAAATGGTGCGCTGGTGAACGAATTCCGGCGGCTCGCTCCACGGATCCTCGAGCACCTTGCCTTCCGACGACGAGTGCAAAAGGTTCGCATCGACGGAGAAGGGAGCGTCGCCGCGTTTGTCCTTCGGCACCGGAATCTGGTGTTGCTCGGCAAAGTGCAGCAAATCGGTGCGCGACTTGAACGACCAGTCCCGCCACGGCGCGATCACCTTGATGTCGGGATTGAGCGCATAGGCCGACAGCTCGAAACGGACCTGGTCGTTGCCCTTGCCGGTGGCGCCGTGGGCAATGGCGTCGGCCCCGGTTTCGGCCGCGATGTCGACCAGATGCTTGGAGATCAGCGGCCTGGCGATCGAGGTGCCGAGCAGATAGGTGCCCTCATAGACGGTATTGGCGCGGAACATCGGAAAGACGAAATCCTTCACGAACTCCTCGCGCACATCCATGACGCGAATATCCTTGATGCCCATCATCTCGGCCTTCTTGCGCGCCGGCTCCAGCTCGCCGCCCTGGCCGAGATCGGCGGTGAAGGTGACGACCTCCGCGCCGAGTTCGGTTTGCAGCCATTTCAGGATGATGGAGGTGTCGAGGCCGCCCGAATAGGCGAGCACGACCTTTTTCACGTCTTTGAGCTTGGACATTGTTTCCGCCGTTCCACGATAGGTTTGGGCCACGATAGGTTCGGGGCGAGGTATCATGCCGTTTCCCGGTACGGCAAGAGGATGAAACGATTAGCCCGTTTTCGCGCCGTTCCTAACGGTCGATGCGAGTGGACAAAATAATCGAAGACAGCGTGCGCTCCACGCCCTCCATCACCCCGATCCGGTCGATCAGCGCATCGAGGTCGCCGATCGAAGGCGATTCCACGATGACGATCATATCGAAATTGCCGCTGACAGAATGCAGCGTCCTGACCGCCGGCAGGGCCCTCAGGCCGGCAACCACTTTGTCGGCGAGCTTGGGGGTCACCGTCAGCAGCACATGCGCCCGCACCAGGCCCTGTTCGTAGTCGCGCGACAGCCGCACGCCGTAGCCGGCGATGACGCCCCGAGCCTCCAGCCGCTCGATGCGGCTCTGCACGGTGGTTCGCGACACGCCGAGCCGCCGCGCCAGTTCCGCCGTGGAGGCGCGCGCGTTCTCGCGCAGCAGCGCCAGCAGGGACTGTTCGGCGCTTGTCAGCATTTCGACCACCGCTATCGGCATATTGTTCAAAGCATGGGTTTGTATCGACGAATTGCACGCTTTCATTCGTCAGGCAAGCTGCGATGCTGGGCGAAACAGGCAACAGGAGCGGACCATGAAGGAAATCGTCGTCGTCGGAGCGGGCAAGATCGGCTCGACCATCGCAGCCATGCTGGCCGAGACGGGGGACTATGCTGTCACCATCGTCGACCGCGCCATCGCCCAGCTCGAGGCACTCGACCTGCCCGGGAACGTGGCCACACTGGAACTCGACATCATGGCCGAAGGCGCATTGGAAAAGGCACTGGCGGGCAAATTCGCCGTGATGAGCGCCGCCCCTTATCACCTCACCACCCGCATCGCAGAAGCCGCCGCCAGCGCCGGCGTTCATTATCTGGACCTGACCGAAGACGTCGCCTCGACCCGGCGCGTCAAGGAACTTGCCAAGGGTGCAAAAACCGCCTTCATTCCGCAATGCGGCCTTGCGCCGGGCTTCATATCCATCGTCGCCAACGATCTGGCCAGCCGCTTCGACACGCTGGAAAGCGTGCGCATGCGCGTCGGCGCGCTGCCGCAATACCCGTCGAACGCACTGAACTACAACCTGACCTGGAGCACGGACGGCGTCATCAACGAATATTGCGAGCCCTGCGAAGCGATCGTCGAGGGCGAACTGGTCGAAGTGCCGCCGCTGGAGGAGCGTGAGGAATTCTCGCTCGACGGCGTCACCTACGAGGCCTTCAACACCTCCGGCGGCCTCGGCACACTGGCCGAAACGCTGAAGGGCAAGGTGCGCACGCTGAACTACCGCACGATCCGCTATCCCGGCCATGCCGCGATCATGAAGGCTCTCTTGAACGATCTCGGCCTGCGCCACCGCCGCGACCTGATCAAGGACATCTTCGAGAATGCCCTGCCGGCGACGATGCAGGACGTGGTCATCGTCTTCGTCACCGTCTCGGGCCGCAGGAACGGCCGGCTGATGCAGGAAACCTACGCCAACAAGGTCTATTCGCAGCGTGTCGGCAAGGCGGTGCGCAGCGCCATCCAGATCACCACGGCTTCCGGCATCTGCGCCGTGCTCGACATGCTGGCCGACGGCAGCCTGCCGGCCACCGGTTTCGTGCGCCAGGAAGACATCGCGCTCGACACCTTCCTCGCCAACCGTTTCGGTCAGGCCTACGTCCAGCACGAAGCCGTGACGCGGCTGGCAAGCTGAACAGGAGGGCTTCGAGCCGCATCCGCACAAGAGGGGGAGAGGAAAGGGTTCGTTCCGGAAACGGAGCGGACCCTTATCCGTCAGATATGCAGCGCCTGGCCGAGCGCCTTCGCCGCCGCCTCGGCGAAAGCCTCGCTTTGCGTCGGATGCGCGTGGATCGTGCCGGCGATGTCTTCCAGCCGCGCGCCCATTTCGATGGCCAACGAAAACGCCGCCGACAGCTCCGACACGCCCTGCCCTACCGCCTGGATGCCCAGCACGAGATGATTGTCGGCACGCGCCACAACGCGCACGAAACCATCCTCGCCCTGCCGGGTCATGGCACGGCCGTTGGCGGAGAATGGAAACAGGCCGATCTTGACCTCGCGACCGGCTTTTTTCGCCTCCTCCGGCGAAAGGCCGGCAGTGACCAATTCCGGATCGGTGAAGCAGACGGCGGGAATCGAGCGCTTGTCCCAGCTTCGCTTGTGGCCGGCGACGATCTCGGCCACCATTTCGCCCTGCGCCATGGCGCGGTGTGCCAGCATCGGCTCGCCGGTCACGTCGCCGATGGCAAAAACGCCGCGCATCGATGTACGGCACTGTTCGTCAATGCGGATGAACCGGCCGTTCATGGCGAGGTCGATTTCCTCAAGCCCCCAGCCTTCCGTCACCGGCTTGCGGCCGACCGTGACCAGCACCTTGTCGGCCGCGATCTTTTTCTCCCCGCCGTCGGCCATCTCCACCAGCAGCGCATTGCCCTTGGCGGAAAGCCCTTTTGCCCTGGCGCCCGACAGCACTTCGATACCAAGCGCCGCCAGCCTCTTTCCCACCGGCCTCGTCAGTTCCGCGTCATACTGCGCCAGAACGCGCGGCAGCGCCTCGACCACCGTCACCTTCGAGCCGAGCTTGGCGAAGGCGGTGCCAAGCTCCAGCCCGATATAACCGCCGCCGACAACAGCCAGTTTCGCGGGAACCTCTGTCAACGCCAGCGCATCGGTCGAGGAAATCACCAGCCCGCCGAAAGGCAGGAATGGCAGCTCGACCGGGGCCGAGCCGGTGGCGATAACTACCGTATCGGCGCGGATTACCTGCACGCCGGTTTCCGTTTGAACCTCGACCGTCTTGCCGTCGCGAAACCGTGCATGGCCCGGAACCGTCTTCACGCCGGCCTTCTTCAGCAACCCGGCAACGCCGCTGTTAAGCCGGCTAACGATGGAATCTTTCCAGACGACGGTCTTTGCTAGATCGAGCGTCGGCGCGGCCGTGGAAATGCCGAGCGGACTATTTCCCGCCGCCAGATGCGCGACCTTGTCGAACTCTTCCGCCGCGTGGATCAGCGCCTTGGACGGGATGCAGCCGACATTGAGGCAGGTGCCGCCCGGCTTGCCGGCTTCGACGATCACCGTATCGATGCCCAGCTGCCCGGCGCGGATGGCGCAGACATAACCGCCCGGCCCGGCGCCGATGACGAGAAGCTTGCAGGCAATGTCTTTCATGGCCTCACCCTTCCACGAAAATCAGCGCCGGCGTTTCCAGCAGCGTCTTAATGCGCTGGACGAAGACGGCGGCGTCCCAGCCGTCGATCACGCGGTGGTCGAAACTGGACGACAGGTTCATCATCTTGCGCGGGATGAACTGCGTGCCGTCCCACACCGGGCGCACCATCATCTTGTTGACGCCGACGATCGCCACTTCCGGGTGGTTGATGACCGGCGTGGTGACCACGCCGCCCATCGCGCCCAGCGAGGTGATGGTGATGGTCGAACCGGAAAGTTCCTCGCGCGTCGCCGTGCCCGCTTTCGCCGCCTCTGCCAGCCGCAGGACTTCCGCGCCGCAATCGAATATATCACGCGCCTCGGCGTGGCGCACCACCGGCACCATCAGCCCCGAGGCGGTTTGCGCGGCGATGCCGATATGCACGCCGCCATATTGGCGCACGATCCCGGCCTCGTCGTCGAACAGAGCATTGATCTGCGGCTGCTCGGCGATCGCCCTGACCATCGCCCGCATCAGGAACGGCAGCAGCGTAAGCTTCGCCCTGTCGGCGCGCTTTTCCTTGTTGAGGGCCGCGCGCAAATCTTCGAGCGCGGTGACATCGATCTCTTCAACGTAAGTGATGTGCGGGATGCGCGAGGCCGAAAGCGCCATTTTCTCGGCGATCTTCCGGCGCAGCCCGACGATCTTTATCTCCTCGACCGCATCGTTGCGGGCAAGACCCGAAGGCCGCAAACCCTGCGACCCCCGCGTCAGGAACGCCTCCAGGTCCTCATGGCTTATGCGGCCGGCCGGGCCGCTGCCCGGAATTTGCCGCAGATCGATACCGGCCTCCCGCGCCCGCAGGCGCACGGCAGGAGAGGCCAGCGGTTTCTCGCCTTCCGGGCGGGGTGCAGCGGAGAAGGCGTTACCCCCACCTTTCAAGAGGGAGGGGGATTCTGCTCGCGGTTCGCCTTCGCCAGACGCCTCTTTGCGAGAGGCCGTCGTCTCATGCGTGGCGTCAGCTCTGGCGGTCGTAGCGCGTTTCCCTTCCCCTTCCGGGGAGGGGGCAGGGGTGAGGGTATCCTTTTCCTTTGCTATCGATCCAACCGTTGGTGTCGTACCTTTCGAGACATTGCCTTCTCCGGCAACCTTCAGCCGCACGATGGGCGAACCAACCGCCACCGTGTCGCCGATCTCGGCTCCCAGCCAAAGAATCTCACCCTCGACAGGCGAAGGAACCTCGACAGTGGCCTTGTCGGTCATCACCGCCGCGAGCAGGGCGTCCTCGCGCACCAGATCGCCGACCTTGACGTGCCACTCGACCAGTTCGGCTTCCGCCACGCCCTCGCCCACGTCGGGAAGCTTGATGATATGCTCGCCCATGCCTCAGGCCTCTCCTAAGCTTCCAATGTCTCGATCAGGGCACGGCCGACGCGGGCGGGTCCCGGAAAATAGTCCCATTCCTGCGCATGCGGATAGGGCGTGTCCCAGCCGGCGACCCGCGCCACCGGCGCTTCCAGATGATAGAAGCAATGCTCCTGCACCAGCGCTGCAAGTTCGGCGCCAAAACCGGATGTCAGCGTCGCTTCGTGCACGACCACGCAGCGGCCCGTCTTTCGCACCGACGCCACGATCGTGTCGAGGTCGAGCGGCAAAAGCGTGCGCAAATCGATGATCTCGGCGTCGATGCCGGCTTCCTCCGCCGCCGCCTCGGCCACATAGACCATGGTTCCATAGGCAAGCATGGTGACGGCGGAACCAGCGCGGCGAATAGCTGCCTTGCCGAGCGGGACGGTGTAGTGGCCGTCCGCCACCTCGCCCAGTTCATGTTTCGACCACGGCGTCACCGGACGCTCGTGATGCCCGTCGAACGGGCCGTTGTAGAGCCGTTTCGGCTCGAGGAAGATCACCGGGTCCGGGTCCTCGATCGCAGCGATCAGCAGCCCCTTGGCATCGTACGGATTGGAGGGAACCACCACTTTCAGCCCCGAAACGTGAATGAATAGGGCTTCCGGGCTCTGGCTGTGGGTCTGGCCACCGAAAATGCCGCCGCCGGTCGGCATGCGCACCACGATCGGACAAGTGAAATCGCCGTTGGAACGGTAACGCAACCGTGCCGCTTCCGAAACGATCTGGTCATAGGCCGGGTAGACGTAGTCGGCGAACTGGACCTCGACGCAGGGACGCAGACCGTAGGCGGCCATGCCGATGGCGGCGCCGACGATGCCGCTCTCGTTGATCGGCGCATCGAAACAGCGGCTGGTGCCGTATTTCGCCTGTAGCCCCTGCGTGCAGCGGAACACCCCGCCGAAGAAGCCGACATCTTCGCCGAACACGACGACTTTCTCGTCGCGTTCCATGGAAACGTCCATGGCGTCGCGGATGGCCTCGATCATGGTCTTGCGCGGCATGGTCACACTCCCGCCTGCTGGCGCTGGCGTCTGAGATGCGGCGGCATTTCCTCGTAGACGCCTTCGAACATGTCCCGCATGGAAGGCTTGTTGCCGGAATGCAGCGTGCCGTGGCTTTCGGCCTCCTTTTGCGCGGCGATCACGGTGTCGAGAATCTCGGCCTCTGCCTGGCTATGGCGCTCCTCCGACCACACGCCCTGATGGATCAGATGGTTTTTCAGCCGGATGACGGGATCGCCGAGCGGCCAGGCGTCGGATTCCGTCTTCGGCCGATAGGCGGAAGGATCGTCCGAAGTGGAATGCGCGCCGGCGCGGTAGGTGACATATTCGATCAGCGTCGGGCCGAAATTGCGCCGCGCCCGCTCGGCCGCCCATTTGGCCACGGCGTGGACGGCGAGATAATCGTTGCCGTCCACCCGCAGCGCCGGAATGCCGAAACCGAGGCCGCGCGCGGCAAAGGTGCCGGAGCCGCCGCGCGCGATGCCCTGGAACGTCGAAATCGCCCACTGGTTATTGACGACGTTGAGGACGACCGGCGCCTTGTAGGTCGAGGCGAACACCAGCGCCGAATGAAAATCCGATTCGGCGGTCGAGCCGTCGCCGATCCAGCCGGCGGCGATGCGCCGGTCCTTGCTGATGGCCGATGCCATCGCCCAGCCCACCGCCTGGATATATTGCGTCGCCAGATTGCCGGAAATCGAGAAGAAACCGTGCTCCTCGGAGGAATACATGATCGGCAGCTGCCGGCCTTTGAGCGGATCTCGCTCGTTCGAATAGATCTGGTTCATCATCGTAACCATCGGGTAGCCGTCGGCGATGAGCAGGCCGGCCTGCCGGTAGGTCGGGAAATTCATGTCGCCGGGCTCTAGCGCCTTGCGGAAAGCGCAGCTCACCGCTTCCTCGCCCAGATGCTGCATATAGAACGAGGTCTTGCCCTGGCGCTGCGCCATCTGCATGCGCGCGTCGAAGGTCCTGAGCGTCATCATATCGCGCAGGCCCGCCAGCAGTTCCTCGTCAGTGAGCAGCCCGGCCCACGGCCCGACGGCCTCGCCGCTGCGGTTCAGCACGCGGATAATGGAAAAGGCGAGATCGCGGATGGTGCGTGGGTCGACGTCGATTTCGGGGCGTGGCACCGATCCGGCCTTGGGGATGGGCACATTGGAGAAATCCGGCGTTCCGCCCGGCCGGACCTCCGGTTCGGGAACGTGGAAGCGCAGCATTCCAGCTTCAGCCATGACCGTCACTCCGCAATGTCCAGCGACGGGAGTGTTGCACATTTGCGCGGCAAGGCCAGTATCAAGCCTTGCCAGTCCGCGAAAGTGATCGCTCCTCCCATCCGGGCTTATTGTGCCAGCAATCGCGAGCAAGTTCCGGTTTTTCGAGGCCACCCTAAGGCAACAAACTTGCCGCCGGAGCGACGACCCTCGCATGATTGCTGCGCGCCGCGCACCGCCACGCGACCGCCGCAAAGGCGTTCACCGCCCACGCGAGCCATGCTAGGGAGAAAGAATGGCGCAGAAAAAAGCATATGAAGTCGATTCCTGGCTGGCGCGCCCGGACCCGCGCATCTCCATCGTGCTGCTTTACGGCCCGGATCGAGGGCTGGTGGCGGAACGCGCCCGCGCCTTCGCCGGCAAGACAGGGCTGCCGCTGGACGATCCGTTTTCGGTGGTCAGGCTCGACGCCGGCGAGATCGACCGCGAGGACGGCCGCCTGCTCGACGAGGCGCGGACCGTATCGATGTTTTCGGACCGCCGGTTGCTGTGGCTGCGCAACGCCGGCGCGCAAAAACGCCTCGCCGACGACATCAAGCTGCTGATGGCGGAACCGCCGCGCGATGCCGTCATCCTCATCGAGGCCGGCGACCTCAAGAAAGGCGTGGGCTTGCGCGCTCTGGTGGAAGGCGCATCCAACGCCATGGCGCTGCCCTGCTACGGCGACGAGGACAAGGATATCGACACCGTCATTGACGAGGAACTGCGCAAGGGCGGCATGACGATGGCGCTCGAGGCGCGGCAGGCCCTGCGGCGCAATCTCGGCGGCGACCGCCTGGCCTCGCGCGGCGAGATCGAAAAGCTCGTGCTCTACGCCTACGGCGCCAGCGAGATAACGCTGGACGACGTCAAGGCGACATCGGGCGACGTATCGGGTCAGTCTTTCGACGATGCGGTCGACGCCCTGCTCGAAGGCAGGGTCGACGCCTTCGACGCGACGTTCACTCGGCATTGCGAGGGCGGCGGCAGCCAGGCTTATCTGGTGCTGGCGGCGGCGATGCGCCAGTTCCAGGCCCTTCACGCCATGCGCGGCGCCGTCGAGACGGGCAGGCAGAACGCCTCGGGAGCCGTCGCCGCGCAAAGGCCGCCCATCTTTTATGGCCGCCGCAAGCTGATGGAAAACGCGGTCGAGCGATGGAATACGGAAGCGCTCTCGCGGGCGCTGGGACGGCTCCAGAGCGCCGTTCTCCAGACGCGGCGGCGCCCCGACCTTTCGGTCGCCCTGGCGAGGCAGGCCTTGCTGGGCATCGCGCTGGAGAGCGCCCGCCTCCGCCGCCGGTAATCGCGATCGCTTATCGGAATTTAGCCGGGTAATGACATGCTTCGCCTGTAGCGAGATCATCGCTATGGGAGGCAATGATTCTCACGCGAATTCAGTGCTTTACGATTATATCGTCTACCGTTCCTGTTTCAGACGCCGGCAAAGATCATCGAGCTGCTCGAGCGTACGGTAGGCAACACGCACTTCACCGCCGCCATCCTTATGCGCGATAGAAACCTTCATCCCGGTAGCGTCTGACAGCAATTTCTCCAGCGCCAGCGTGTCGGCATCCTTCTCAACCGGACTGGCGGCCCGCTTCGCGGTCTCTGCGCCGGCGGGCGCCTGCGCCAGCGCTTCCGCCTGGCGCACCGAAAGCCCGCCCTCGACGATACGCTTCGCCAGAGCCGCCGGATCCTGCGCCGTCACCAGCGTCCGCGCATGGCCGGCCGACAGCGTGCCATCCACCACCATATCGCGGATGACGTCCGGCAGTTTCAACAGCCGCAGCGTATTGGCGACATGGCTGCGGCTCTTGCCGATGACCTGGCCGAGGTCGGCCTGCGTATACCCGTGATCATCGATGAGGTTCTGGTAGCCGAGCGCTTCCTCGACGGCGTTGAGGTCGGTGCGCTGGACGTTCTCGATGATCGCCAGTTCAAGCGCCGTGCGGTCGTTCACCTCGCGCACGATGACCGGGATATCGGTCAGCCCCGCACGCTGGGCGGCCCTCCAGCGGCGTTCGCCGGCGATGATCTCATAGCGGCCGGCCTGGGTCGGCGAGGGGCGCGCCACCACCGGCTGCACGACGCCATGTTCGCGAATGGACTGGGCGAGATCGGTCAGGTCCGCATCGCCGAACTGGCGGCGCGGGTTTTTCGGATTGGGCGACAGGAATTCGATCGGCACCCTGCCGTCGGCGGGCAAAGCCTGCTTGTCCGGTTGCGCGGGACGATCGATCTCGCCGATCAGCGCCGCCAGGCCGCGCCCAAGCCGTTTTCTTGAAAGATCTTCGCTCATAGCCTGTCCAAATCGTTTCGCTGCCGGATGGATATCACGCGGCACGCAGCCTGCGCTCGCGGCGGATCACTTCCGATGCCAGTTGCAGATAGGCCTGGCTCCCGGTGCACTTGAGATCGTAGAGGATGGCTGGCTTGCCATAGGACGGCGCCTCGGAAACGCGGACATTGCGCGGGATCACCGTCTCGTAGACCTTGTCTCCCATATGCGTGCGCACATCCTGCACCACCTGGTTGGCCAGATTGTTGCGCCCGTCGTACATGGTCAGCACAATGCCCTGGATGGTCAGGTCAGGATTGATGGTTCGGCGCACCTCTTCCACCGTCTCCAGCAACTGGCTGAGACCTTCCAGCGCGAAGAACTCGCATTGCAGCGGCACCAGCACCGAATCGGCCGCCGCCATCGAATTCAATGTCAGGAGATTGAGCGAGGGCGGGCAATCGATCAGCACATAGCTGAAATGTGCCGATCGCTCAAAGGCGGCGCGAATGGCGTTACGTAGCCGCAGCACCCGATCCGGCGTGGTCGACAGTTCCATCTCTACTCCGAGCAGATCGAGCGTCGACGGCACGATAGACAGGCCCGGCACGGCTGTCGGCATTGACGCTTCCTCGACGCCGAGGACACCGGTCAGAACGTCATAGGATGAAACCGAACGATCGCGACGTTCAATGCCAAGGCCGGTGCTGGCGTTGCCCTGCGGGTCGAGATCGATGATGAGAACTTGTTCGCCGATAGCGGCGAGCGCGGTCGCCAGATTGATGGCTGTCGTCGTTTTGCCGACCCCGCCCTTCTGGTTTGCGACGGTTATGATTCGCGGTGCGTTCATGGCCATTATGCTTACCGAATTCTTAACCCTGCTCCGGCTTTCCCCCGGAGATCGGACGCAGGTTGCGCAACTCAAGAACGACGCTTTGCGGGTCGATCATGCTTTGGTGTTCTACCAGATCGAATGACCAGCGGTGAGCACTTTCTGCTACCTCACTCCGATAATCCCGGCCTTTGTGAAAAAGCGCGGTCGTACCGGCCGTCAACCATGGCGCAGCCATATCGAACAGCAGCGGCAGCGGTGCCAGCGCCCTTGCCGTTACGATTTCCGGCTGAATTACAAGGGGGTAGCAGTCTTCGACCCGCTTTGCGACGACATGGGCCGGCAGGTCGAACTGCCCCGTCACCGATTGGAGAAACGACGCCTTTTTCCGATTGCTTTCAATCAGGTGAATGATCGAGCCTTGCCGCTCGCGCAACAGAAAGGCGAGCACCAGGCCCGGAAATCCTCCGCCTGAGCCGAGATCGACCCACTTCAGCGCGGATGGCGCCAGCTGAAACAGTTGCGCACTGTCGAGAATGTGCCGCCCCCAAGTGTCACCCAAGGTCGACGGCGCCACCAGATTGATGCGCGCATTCCATTTCTGGAACAACGCCTCGAACTCCTCCAGCCTGCCGAATGTTTCACGTGAAACCGGCCCGGCCACCTCGCGCAAGCGTTGATAAAGATCGGTCAAGCCGCGCCCTTCCGACGTATAGCCGCATCGTTGCACACATGGGCAACAACGAGAGCCAGGGCTGCGGGCGTCATTCCTTCCATGCGCTGGGCATCGGCGATGGAACGCGGCCGCCTTTCCATCAATTTCTGCCGCAGCTCGTTGGAGAGGCCCGAAATATGGCTGAAATCGAAGTCCAGCGGGATAAGACGGCTCTCCTCATATCGGATATGCTCCACGTCTGCGCGCTGGCGGTCGATGTAGACAGAATATTTCGCTTCCGTTTCAAGTCGCTCCGCGGTCTTTTCGTCAATCTGCGCGAAGGCCGGATTCAAACGCGACAGCCAGGCGACGTTTATCTCCGGATAGGTCAGCAGGCTATAGGCCGTACGCCGTACACCGTCCTTGTTGATCGTAAGCCCGAAATCGGATGCCTCGGTTGGCGTCACGCTGGTCGTTTCGGCCAAATTCCGAGCCTCCTGAAGGCGTTGCTCGGCTTCCTTGAAGCGCCGAAGCCGCTCGGCCGAGACGATACCCAACCCGTCAGCCACCGGCGTCAGGCGCTCGTCGGCGTTATCGGCGCGGAGCGACAGCCTGAATTCCGCGCGCGAGGTAAACATCCTGTAGGGTTCGCTGATGCCCCGGCTGGTCAGATCATCGATCATCACGCCAATATAGGCCTCGGTACGGCTGAGAACCACAGGAGAGCCGCCGCCCACCAGCCGGGCAGCATTGATGCCGGCAAGAAGTCCTTGCGCCGCGGCTTCTTCATAACCGGTAGTGCCGTTGATCTGTCCGGCCAGAAAAAGACCGCGAACACGGCGGCTTTCGAGCGTCGCTTCCAGTTCGCGCGGATCGATATGATCGTATTCGATCGCATATCCGGGTTGCAACATTGTCGCGCGCTCGAGACCGGGGATCGTCTTCAACAGATCGAGCTGCACGTCTTCCGGCAGTGAAGTGGAAATGCCGTTCGGATAGACCGTGTCGTCGTCCAGTCCCTCCGGCTCCAGAAATATCTGGTGACCCTCACGATCCCCGAACTTGACGATCTTGTCTTCGATGGAAGGGCAGTAGCGCGGGCCTATGCCCTGGATCGAGCCGGAATACATGGCCGACCGACCGATATTGGCCCGGATAAGATCGTGCGTCGCAGGCGTCGTGCGAGTAATCCCGCAATGAATCTGGGGGTTCAGGATACGATCGGTCAGCAGCGAAAACGGTACCGGCTCATCATCGGCGGCCTGGCTCTCCAAAGACGCCCAGTCGATGGTGCGCCCGTCCAGCCGGGGCGGAGTGCCCGTCTTCAGCCGGCCTAGCTTGAACCCGGCACGCGTCATCGTCGCCGAAAGCCCGAGCGATGCCTGCTCGTTCATGCGGCCCGCCACGATCTTTCGATCACCGATATGGATGAGCCCGCTCAGGAATGTCCCAGTGGTCAGCACTACCGCGCCACAAGAAAGGCGTCGGCCATCCGCCAGCACAACGGCAACGATGCCTGTTTCATCTATATCGAAATCAAGGACCTCACCCTCAACGACGTCCAGGCCGCCTTGATCACGGATGGCCGCCTGCATCGCCAGCCGATAGAGTTTGCGATCCGCCTGTGCGCGCGGGCCGCGCACCGCCGGGCCCTTCCTGCGGTTTAGCATGCGGAACTGGATGCCGGCGGCATCGGCCACCCGGCCCATCAGGCCATCCATGGCGTCGATTTCTCGGACAAGATGCCCTTTCCCAAGGCCGCCGATGGCTGGATTGCAGGACATGACCCCGATCGTATCGAATCTTAGCGTCACCAGTGCGGTAGCGGCGCCGGCACGCGCCGCCGCGCTCGCGGCCTCACACCCTGCATGGCCGCCTCCTACGACGACCACATCATATCTGCCAGTCATGGCAAGCTCCAATGTTTCGCCGGGTTTAACCCGACCGCATCCGGTGTCAAGGACAGAGCAGTCCGTTTCACGTGAAACATCCGTTCACTCGGAATGGATGCTTGTTTCACGTGAATCATCGGGCGACAACACTGGCTGTCGATCCAGCTTGAGGCAGCAGAACCTTGCAAGGGCTAGATGTGCCTCCCGGCATCAAGCCTGAGCGCTCGGTTCCGACTGTTTCACGTGAGTCATTTTCCGACACAGAACTGGGAGAATATGACGTCCAGCAAATCTTCAACGTCCACCGAACCGGCGATCCTGCCCAGCGAATGGCCAGCCAGCCTCAAGGCTTCACTGCGCAACTCCAGCGGCGACCCATCCGCATCGACAGCTTCTCCCAGATAGCGGACCGTATCCCGCAGCAGTTCCACATGCCTCATCCGTGAGGGAAGCACATCTCCCGCCGGGCCGATCGCATCTGCCGCGCGCATGCCTATTCCATCGAGCAGGGCTGTGATCCCAGAACCATCGACCGTGGAAATCTCGATGTCGTAAAATCCAGACCTTCGCGTAGAGCCATCTCCAACAAGATCGCTTTTCGTCCCGATCCTGAGGCAGGGAACGGTCACTTGCCCAAGATCGAAGTCGATCGGTGCCTGCATATCCTCCAGGACGAGGACCAGGTCAGCCTCACCGGCCCGCAACCGGGCACGCTCAATGCCGATGGCCTCAACCACGCCTGCACCATCCCGGATCCCGGCAGTGTCGGTCACCCTGACCAGGGCGCCTTTTATATCCAGACTTACCTCAAGCAGATCCCGGGTGGTTCCCGCCTCACTGGTGACGATGGCGGCATCCCGCTTGACCAGCGCGTTGAACAGGCTCGATTTCCCCGAATTGGGCGCACCAAGGATCACGACATCGAACCCCTCCCTGATGATTTCCGCCGCTCGAAAGCCCGCTATATGCTCGGTGATCCCAGCCATGAGGGAACGCATTTCGGTCCAAACCTCATCGGCCACGGAACCGGGTATATCCTCCTCATCAGCAAAATCGATATCGGCTTCGATCATCGCACGGGCATGGATCAGCCGCTGCCGCCAATCGAGGTAGAGCGCGCTTTGTGCCCCGGCCGCATTTCGAACCGCGAAGCGCCGCTGCGCCTCCGTCTCCGCATTGATCAGATCAGCCAGCGCCTCGGTTTCGGTCAGGTCAAGCTGGCCATTCAGGAAAGCGCGCCTCGTAAATTCACCCGGTTCGGCGTGGCGCACCCCCGGGATCATAGTCAGCTCCTCGAGCAAGGCCGAAACAACCGCGCGGCCCCCATGGGCGTGAAATTCAGCAACGTCCTCGCCGGTAAAGCTGTTGGGTGCCGGAAAAAACAGGACGAGACCTTTATCCAGCAGCGTTCCGTCCTGCCGTTTCAAGGCGCCATAGGTCGCGGTGCGCGAGCCCGGCAGCTTCCCAAAAATCGTTTCGACCACGAATCGAGTATGCGGACCCGATACCCGGACGACAGCCAGCCCGGCCGGCAACCGACCGCTGGAGAGCGCAATAATGGTGTCCACAAAGGGCATCGTTCTACCTGAGGCCCGTTCCGCTGCCATCGGTCCGAGCCCTATAATCGGGCCCGAACAAGGCATGAATATTTCCGACTCGTTCCGTAGCCGAATCGGAAATTAACCTGTGCCCTCGCCGGCGCGCCACCGCTGGAACAGGCCGATTCATTCCGGATACGAATCGGAATGCCGAAGGCGCCGAACTCAGGTATTCATCGAATCGAAGAAATCTGCGTTCGATTTCGTCTGCTTCAGCTTGTCGATCAGGAACTCGATGGCATCCGTGGTGCCCATCGGCGCAAGGATACGGCGGAGCACGAAGATCTTCTGCAGATCGGAGCGCTGCACCAAGAGGTCCTCCTTGCGCGTACCGGACTTGAGGATGTCCATGGCCGGATAGATGCGCTTGTCGGCAACCTTGCGGTCCAGCACGATTTCCGAATTGCCGGTACCCTTGAATTCCTCGAAGATCACCTCGTCCATGCGGCTGCCGGTGTCGATCAGGGCGGTGGCGATAATGGTCAGCGAGCCGCCTTCCTCGATGTTACGCGCCGCGCCGAAGAAACGCTTCGGCCGCTGCAGGGCGTTGGCGTCGACGCCGCCGGTCAGCACCTTGCCTGAGGACGGCACCACGGTGTTGTAGGCGCGGCCGAGACGCGTGATCGAATCGAGCAGGATGACGACGTCACGGCCATGTTCGACCAGCCGCTTGGCTTTCTCGATAACCATCTCGGCGACTTGCACGTGGCGCACCGCAGGTTCGTCGAAGGTCGAGGACACGACCTCGCCCTTTACCGAGCGCTGCATGTCGGTCACTTCCTCCGGCCGCTCGTCGATCAACAGCACGATCAGGTAGCATTCCGGGTGGTTGGTGGTGATCGAATGCGCGATGTTCTGAAGTAGCACCGTCTTGCCGGTACGGGGCTGCGCAACGATCAATGCCCGCTGGCCTTTGCCGAGCGGTGCGACGAGATCGATAACGCGGGCCGAAATGTCCTTGGAGGTCGGCACCTCCAGTTCCATCTTCAGCCGCTCGGTCGGATAGAGCGGCGTCAGGTTGTCGAAGTGAATCTTGTGACGGATCTTTTCGGGATCGTCGAAATTGATCGTGTTGACCTTGAGCAGCGCGAAATAGCGCTCGCCTTCCTTCGGGCTGCGGATTGGTCCCTCGACCGTATCGCCGGTCTTCAGCGAAAAGCGCCTGATCTGCGATGGCGAGATGTAGATATCGTCCGGGCCGGGAAGATAGTTGGCGTTCGCTGAGCGCAGGAACCCAAAACCATCCTGAAGAACCTCGACCACGCCGTCGCCGATGATCTCCACATCCTGCGCCGCCAGCTTTTTCAGGATGGCGAACATCAGCTCCTGCTTGCGCATCACGCTGGCGTTCTCGACTTCCAGCGATTCCGCGTAAGCGATCAGCTCAGGCGGCTTCTTGTTCTTGAACTCGGTGAGTTTCATTTCCTGCATGGACGGACTCTGAATGTGCGATGGGAAAAATTGATCGGCGGAATGCGATGATTGCCGGCGCGGCCGCAAGCAGACAAAGGCGGCGCATGGCTGGGGGAAGACCTGCCTTTTATCGCCACGCGGTCCAAAGAGCAAGCGGGCAATTCGCGCCGCCGGTGCGTCTCAGAAGGGCTTTACGATCACCAGGATAACGATGACGATCATCAGCAATGTAGGAATCTCATTGACGATCCGCCAGTGGCGCGCCGGTTTCTGATTACGGTCATCTGCAAATTTTCGCACCGCACCGGAAAGATAGCCGTGCACGGCCGACATTGCGATCACCAGGGCGATCTTGGCGTGCAGCCAGCCCCCCTGGAAGCCGAAACCTTTCCAGGCAAGCCACAGGCCGAAGGCCCAGGTAGCCATCATCGCCGGGTTGATGATGCCACGCAGCAGGCGTCTCTCCATCACCTTGAACGTCTCCGACTGGACAGAGCCTTTTTCGGCATCGGCGTGATAGACGAAAAGCCGGGGCAGATAGAGCATGCCCGCCATCCAGGAAATGACCGCGATCACATGGATGGCCTTCGCCCATGGATAGAGGCTGTCCGGAAAGACGCCGAACAGGGCGACGATCAGGACGACCAGCACGATAGCGGACACCACGGCACGCTTCATCGCATGCCCGCCGCTGTTTTCGAGATTGTTCGTCGTCATCGGCCTGTCGCGCTCCGCACCATCTTCAACATCGCCTCGACATGAGCGACCGGCGTTTCAGGGGTGATGCCGTGGCCGAGGTTGAAAACCAGCGGCCCGTCTCCCAGCCCCTTCAGGATGGCATCAACCCCTTCTGAAAGGGCAGTGCCGCCTGCCGTCAGCCGCAACGGATCGAGATTGCCCTGCACGGCTCCCTGTCGTTGCAGTCCCCGCGCCGTTGCCAGCGGTACGGTCCAGTCCAGCCCAAGCGCCGTCACCCCGGTCTTTCGCCGATAGCTGTCATAAAGCGCGCCGGCGCCCTTCGGAAAGCCGATGATCGGCACATCAGGATGAACCAGCCGCACCTGCCTGACGATCTCGGCGACCGGAGCCACGCAAAACGCCTCGAAACAGGGCTCGTCGAGAACGCCCGACCAGGAATCGAAAATCTGCACGGCGTCCGCGCCGGCATCGATCTGCCGAATGAGATAGGCGGCTGACTGATCGGCCAGAACCTTCAGCAACCGGGCGAAGGCAGCCGGTTCGCGGTAGGCGAAAAGCCGCGTCGGTGCCTGGTCCGGCGTCCCGTGCCCGGCAATCATATAGGTAGCGACCGTCCACGGCGCTCCGCAAAAGCCGATCAGCGTCGTCTGCTGCGGCAGTTTCACCCGCAACCGCCGCACCGTCTCGTAGACCGGTTCCAGATTCACGTGAAACATTTCGCCGCTCAGCGCCCCGATTTCCGCCGCGGTGATCGGCGTCATCATCGGACCCCGGCCTTCCTCGAAGCGCAGGTCGCGCCCCAGTGCGTGCGGCACCACGAGAATGTCGGAAAACAGGATCGAGGCATCGAAGCCGAAGCGCTCGATCGGCTGCAGCGTTACCTCGACGGCGAAATCGGGATTATAGCAAAGGTCGAGGAACGATCCCGCGCGTCTGCGCGATTCCCGATACTCCGGCAGGTAGCGGCCCGCCTGGCGCATCATCCAGAGCGGTGGCGGAAACACCGTCTCGCCTTTCAGCACGTTCACGACAGTCCGGTTCGCAGCCATCTGGCTCCTCATTCACAAGCCCATCTTTAATTAAAGATTCTATCTAGAAGAGTCTTCTGATTCTAAGAGTCTGTTGGTTGTGGTGGTTTGTCTCTGTCCAGAATCGGCTCGTGAAACGCTAGGCAGCATATTGTCGCGCAAAGCCCGCCGCCCATTGTGGCAAGAGTGGGAAACGTCGCGGATTCATCGGTGGAATCAAAGTCTTGCCATGGTCATGAAAAAAGAGACATTGTGGACAATGCACGAACTCTCAAATCCTTCCCCGGACTTGTCCCCAGCGGCCCGCTGATCGACGCGCGCATCGAATTGTGGACAAGTCCGCATCTGATACAGTCGCTTTCCGGCAGCTCCGCCGCCAGCCCGACTTGTCCACATCAACCAACAGTTTCTCCATGAACCCTGTGAACAAACCGCATAGCTTCTTTCATCTGCATCTCATTTCCGATGCGACCGGCGAGACGCTGCTGGCGGCAGGCCGGGCTGCCTCTGCGCAATACAAGGACGCGCGCGCCATCGAGCACATCTATCCGCTCATCCGTACCGAAAAGCAGTTGATGAAGGTGTTCGAAGACATAGAGGAGGAGCCTGGCATCATCCTTTATACGCTTGTCGACCAGAAACTCGCGCGCGGCATCGACGAACGCTGCGCGGCTATGGGCCTGCCTTGCGTCTCGGTGCTGGAACCGGTGCTCAGCGTTTTCCAGTCCTATCTCGGCGCGCCGGCGGGCCGGCGGGTCGGCGCCCAGCACGTGCTCGACGCGGAATATTTCCAGCGCATCGATGCGCTTAACTTCACGCTGGAGCATGACGACGGCCAGTTGCCGCTCAACATGGAAGACGCCGATATCGTGCTCATCGGCATCTCGCGCACCTCCAAGACGCCGACCAGCATCTATCTCGCCAACCGCGGCATCAAGACTGCCAACATTCCGATCGTTCTGGGCGTGCCGGTGCCCGAAAGCCTGATCGATGCCAAAACGCCGCTGGTGGTCGGGCTGGTCGCCACGGCCGAACGCATCTCCCACGTCCGCCAAAGCCGTTCGCTCGGAACAACGGCTGACTACGAGCCGAACGACTATGTCGACAGAGCGACGATCAACGAGGAACTCGCCTATGCCCGCCAGATCTGTACACGCCATGGCTGGCCGATGATCGATGTCAGCCGCCGCTCCATCGAAGAGACGGCGGCGGCGATCATGGCGCTGCGTGGCAAGCGATAGCCGCCTTCAGGCTGGATACCCGGATCGGGAGTAAAAATATGACCGAAAAAATCATCCTCGCTTCCTCAAGCCCCTTTCGCAAGGCGTTGCTCGTCAACGCCGGCGTCGCGGTCGATGCGGTGCCGGCAAGCGTCGACGAGCGCGCGCTCGAAGCACCCTTGCAGGGCAGCGGCGTCTCGCCGGAAGATGTCGCGCTGGTTCTGGCGGAGGCCAAGGCTGTCGATGTCAGCGAGAAAAAACCTGGCGCTCTGGTGCTCGGTTGCGACCAGACGCTATCGCTGGGTGATGAGGTGTTCCACAAGCCGGCAGACATGGAAGGTGCGCGCCGGCATCTTCTGGCCCTGTCGGGAAAGACGCATCAGTTGAACAGCGCCGCTGTGCTGGTCCGCGACGGCGTGGTGCTGTGGCGCCATGTCGGCATCGCCAATCTCACCATGCGCAGGCTTGACCCGGCCTTCATCGGCCGCCATCTGGCGCGTGTCGGCGACAAGGCCCTGGCCAGCGTCGGTGCCTACCAGATCGAAGGCGAGGGCATCCAGTTGTTCGAAAAGATAGACGGCGATTATTTTACCATCGTCGGCCTGCCGCTGCTGGCCGTGCTTGCCGAACTGCGCAAGTCGGGAGCCATCGATGGCTGAGCGCTTGAAAAAGGCGTTCGTAACGGGTCATCCCGTTGTTCATTCTCGTTCGCCCAAGATCCATGGCTACTGGCTGCACCGATACGGGATCGACGGCAGCTACGAGGCCATCGACGTCGCCCCTGAAAACCTTGCCGAATTCGTAGGAAAGCTGAGCGAAAGCGGCTTTCGCGGCGGCAACGTCACCATTCCGCATAAGGAAGCCGCCTTCGCGCTGGTCCAGAACCGGGACGACGCCGCCGAAGAAATCGGCGCGGTCAATACGCTGTGGTTCGAGGACGGCATTTTGCATGGCGGCAATACCGATGCGCACGGCTTTGCCGCCAATCTCGACGAATACGCCGCCGGTTGGGCAAATAACGGACCAGCCGTGGTTCTCGGGGCAGGCGGCGCGTCACGGGCCGTCGTCCATGCGCTGAAAAAGCGTGGCGTGAAAGATATCCGCATCATCAACCGCACGCTGGCGCGCGCGCAGGAATTGCGGGATCGCTTCGGTACGGGCGTTTCGGCGCATGGTCTGGAGGCAACTGGCGAACTGCTTGGCGACGCCGGTCTGCTAGTCAACACCACCGCGCTTGGCATGCACGGCAACGAAGGGTCCGCCGCCGACCCCACGCCTCTGCCGGCCCATGCCATCGTCACCGACATCGTCTATGTGCCGCTGGAAACGCCGCTTCTCGCCGCTGCTCGGCAGCGCGGCCTGAAGACCGTCGACGGGCTCGGCATGCTGTTGCACCAGGCGGTGCCCGGTTTCGAACACTGGTTCGGCGAGCGCCCGCAGGTCACGCCGGAACTGCGCGCCCTGATCGTCGCCGACCTTGCCAATGCCGGCTTGGGGGGACCAAAAAGATGATCGTGCTGGGCCTTACCGGCTCGATCGGCATGGGCAAGTCCACCGCCGCGAAGATGTTTGCCGAGGCCGGCGTTCCGGTGCACGATTCGGATGAGGCCGTGCATCGCCTCTATGCCGGCGAGGCGGCTGCGCTGGTCGAAGCTGCCTTTCCGGGCACGGTCGTCGGCGGCACGGTCGATCGCACGCTTCTGGCCAGACAGGTACTGGGCAACGCTGCGGCGCTGAAAAAACTGGAAGCGATCGTCCATCCGCTGGTGCGCGCCGATGCCGATGCTTTCGTTGCGCGCCATCGTGCGGCGAAAGCGCGGCTCGTCGTCCTCGATATCCCACTTCTGTTCGAAACCGGCGGGCGAGGGCGGGTCGACAAGGTTGCCGTCGTCAGCGCGCCGGCCGACATACAGCGCGAGCGCGTGCTGGCGCGGCCGGGCATGAGCGAAGCGAAGCTGGCGGCCATCCTCGCCAAGCAGACACCGGATGCCGAAAAGCGCGAACAGGCGGATTTCGTCATCGACACCAGCGGTGGCTTCGACGTCACCCGTGCGGCGGTCGGCAGGATCGTCGCCCAACTCGCGGGGGATAAGGCCGGCCGACCATCCTCCTGAGCTTGTCGCTGCTGGCGCGAATCGCCATTTTGGGGCAAGCAGGGCTGCTTTCTGGAGCTTCCGATTTGCGTGAGATCATCTTCGATACCGAAACCACGGGCCTCGATTCGCGGGAAGACCGCGTCATCGAGCTTGGCGGCATCGAACTGGTCAATCGCTTTCCGACCGGCCGCACCTTCCATAAGTTCATCAACCCGCAAGGCCGCCCCATCCATCCCGACGCGCAGGCGGTGCACGGCATCAGCGCCGAAGATCTGGCCGACAAGCCGGGTTTCCACGAGATAGCGGAAGAGTTTCTCGGTTTCATCGACGGTGCCAAGCTCGTCGCTCACAATGCCGGTTTCGATATAGGCTTCCTCAATGTCGAATTCGGGCGGCTCGGCCATCCGGTGATCGATCCTCTGCGGGTGGTCGATACGCTGGCGCTGGCGCGGCGCAAGCATCCGATGGGCCCCAACTCGCTCGACGCGCTGTGCCGGCGCTACGGCATCGACAACACTCACCGCACCAAGCACGGCGCGCTGCTCGATTCGGAACTGCTGGCCGAGGTCTATATCGAGCTGATCGGCGG